>CAYOPW010000037.1:0-28433 GCA_964405975.1 uncultured Hyphomicrobium sp. | reverse complement strand
TCCGGGATATCGAACTGGAAGGCCGCGCCCTCATTCGTATCGACAAGCTTCAAGTGGCCGCCGTGTACGCCGACGATCTCTGCAGCAATCGCAAGCCCCAGCCCCGTGCCGCCTTTGCGTTGCGAGCCGATAAAAGGCTCAAACAGATGATCGCGCGCCTTCTGCGGCACGCCAGGGCCATTGTCGCGCACCTCGACGACAACGTGACGCCCGTCGCGCCAAGCCTTGACGCTGATCCTGCCGCCCGTCTTACCGTGGTGCTGCCCCTCGATCGCTTCAATGGCATTGCGCACCAGATTGGAGACGATACGGAACAGATGCTCGCGGTCGGCATCGATGCGCAAAGTGTCGTCAATATCGAGCTCCCAATCGATGCTGCCCTCGCGCGGCAAGGCCAACGCATCGCCCGCTTCCTCCACGAGCGGTTTTAGGCGCATCAGCTCGCGCCTTGGTGCAGCTTCCTCGGCGCGTCCAAAACGCAAAGTGTCGTTGCAGAAATTGATGGCGCGATCGAGCGATGCGATGAGCTTGGGCGCAAAGCGCTGTACGGTGGGATCGGGGATGGCGGTCAACCGGTCGGAGAGAAGCTGCGCGCTGGCCAGCATGCCGCGCAAGTCGTGATTGATCTTACTCACCGCGAGGCCAAGCTGCGCAAGGCGCGTCTTTTGCAGAAGTACGTCGGAGAACTGGCGCTGCATTTCGGCAAGCTCGTGCTCGGCTGTCCCGATCTCATCGAGACGGCCAGATGGCGTAATGATGCGGCTGGAGTCCTCAGGGTCTTCAGAGAAGTGAACCATATTGCGCGTGATGTGCATCATCGGACGCACGAGCAGCCAACTCAGAGCAAAGTAGACAACTGCCGCTGTCACCAGCGAAATGATGATCGAAATGCCCAGTATGTTGAGCGCATAAGACGTCATCGCTTTCTTGAGCGGCGCCTCTGGCATAACGATCTCGACCAGATCGTCGGGGTCGTCGCCGATGCTGCCCAGCACGCGAATCGTCCGCCCTTCAGGTGCGAAAAACACGGCGATGGCATCACCGATCTGTTCCAAGCGCAAACCAAGTCCACCCCAGAAGCCTTCCGGCTGCTGGCGCAGATCGTAGTGATCATCGATCGTCATCAGTGGATCGACGGGAAGCACCAAGCGGCGCAAGCCCCGTCGCCTGGAGGCCACCGCCTTCACTTGGGCCGTGCGCAGCATCTCCATGCGCAAGCCTGAGGGAACGTCGCCGCCGGGGAAGCCCTCCGCCGCCAACGTAGCCAGCCGGGCTGCGATCAGGCGTTCTTCAAGCCAGTTGAGGCGGTAGTCTGAAATCGAGGGTACAAAAATTAGAATCTCGGCCAGCATGACAAAAACCGCTGTCAACAACAGCAGCTTTGCTGGCAGCCCCAACCGGCGCCAGCCCCAGTGCGGCGCCTTAGCCCACTTGCGAATTTGGAGGCGAGCGCCACCGGTTTCGGGCTGAATGCGCCGCGATTGCTCTTTGTTCTCGCGAAGCACGCGGTTCCTCTCAATACCGAGGAACCCTAGCCGAACTTTGCAAGAAAACCGATAATTTTGCGCAGGGTCGGGCTGCTCGGTGCGGTAGCATAATAGCGGTAAGCGGCTCGCTTGTTGATCTCGCTAAGTGTCGGATAGGGCGAAATCCACTCGGTCATAGCCTTGATCTTAAGCTTTTGGGAGATGGCCAGCGACCACATCTGAATGAGTTCGCCAGCCTTGGCGCCCACGATCGTCGCACCCAATATCCTACCCCTTTTATCGGTAATCACCTTAACGTGGCCAATGGTCTCAAGTTCAGCCTGAGCGCGATCGTTCTCCATATAGGGCCAGCGCAACACGTTAATCTTACCCCCTGTTGCCTTGCGGGCCGCCTCTTCGGAAAGACCCACGTTAGCAAGCTCCGGGTCCGTGTAGGTCGTCCAAGGAATGATGTTCGCGTTGACTTTGGCGGGTATACGAAACAACGCGCGCCGAATAACGATTCCCGCATGATAGTTTGCGACATGCGTGAATTGATGCTGGCCTGCCACGTCGCCAATGGCGTAAACGCGCCGGTTGGAGGTTCTAAGTCCCTTGTTCACCTTGATCCCGCGTTTGTCATAGCGGATGCCGGCAGCCTCCAGCCCGAGCTCTGACGTATTAGTTTTACGGCCAACCGCAATGAGCAGGTGCGTGCCTTCGACGACATATTTTTGATCGCCGGAAGCGACATGCGCCAGAACACGTCCAAGCCCACCTTCGACACGTTCCACCTTCGAGCCTTCACGGATGTCGATCCCCTCGGCCCTCAATTGCTCCAGGACAACACTGGAGAGCTCTGGGTCGTCCCGGCTTAGCGCCTTCGATCCCTCCAGAACTGTTACACGCGAACCGAGCCGGCGATGCGCTTGCGACATCTCCATTCCGATGGGGCCGCCACCAATTACAATGAGATGATGAAGACGGTCACGATTGTCGAAGATCGTTTCGTTGGTGAAATAGGGCACACTGTTGAGCCCTGGGATGGGAGGCACGAATGGTGATGACCCTGTGGCGACGACAAAGCGGCGCGCCTTGATGCGGTACTCGCCAGCGACGACCGTCGATTTGTCGACGAAACGGCCCGCGGCCAGGATGACGCGCACGCCCAGGCCCGTGAAACGTTCCACTGAGTCATTGGGCTCGATCGCCGCGATCACGCTTCTGACGTGATCATTGACGGCAGCAGGATCGACTTCCGGATTGACATCTGCGATCCCGAACGCCGATGCCGTGCGCATGGCGTGCGCCTTCTTGCCCGCGGCGATCAGGGCCTTTGACGGCACACAACCGTAGTTGAGGCAATCGCCTCCCATCTTGTGCTTTTCGATGAGTACAACGCTTTGGCCGAAAGAGGCCGCTGCCGCGGCCACAGACAAACCGCCAGAGCCCGCGCCAATGACACAGATATCGGCCGAGATCAGCTCGTTGGGCGCCGCAGAAACCGCATCGGCATTAGGCGTGACATCGACGCGATTAGCTGACATTGCGCTTGCTCCACTTTTTGAAGGCCACGGGGATGAGTGCGACGACTCCGAGAAGCGCAAACGCTACAAGCAGCTCCGTTGTAACGATCGCACTGGTATCGATCTCATAAGGGCAGGCTGTTTCGGGATCGACTGGATTTTTGGCAAGACAAGTGGCGTGGGCCTCGTTCTGCGCCTCTATCACGCTCCCCAGTCCACTGCCGGCGACGGAAAACGCGAGCGTGCCGGGAATGATGCCTACGGCCGTGCCGAGTACGTAGGTGCGCAGCGGTACACCGAGCAGAGCCGGCGCCAAGTTGACGAGCCAAAACGGGAACGCAGGCACTAAACGCAAGAACAAGAGATAGCTCAGCGCGTTTTCCTTGAAACCGTCGCGTAGCTTTCCGAGCCAAGCTCCAGCTTTGTCAGCGAGCGCCTCACCCAGCGAGGACTTGGCGATCAGAAAAATGATCGTTGCGCCGATGGTGGCCCCGATAATAGTTCCGACAGTACCGGCTAACCACCCGAATAGGAGGCCGCCTGTCACCGTCAACACAAGACCACCTGGGAGCGAAAGCGCGACCATCGCCACGTAAATGAGCATGTAGATCAGCAGCGCAACAGCAAAGTTTGCGTCGATAAAGTCCTTGAGAACCTGGTAGTTTGTGCCGATCGTCTTGAAGGAGACGTACTTGTGCCAACCCATTGAAAAGACCAGCACCATAAGGAGCGCGATCGCGATTAGCGGACCCCAACGGCGCAAGTGGCCAAAAGATGAGCTCTGAAGGGGAGGGATGCTAGGCTCAGTCGGATCATTGGTCATCGATCTTGCTCCGCCGCTCTCTCAGGCGATCCATTCTATTAACAGGTAGGTGCATGCATGCGACATCTTTCACCGCACTTGGCGCCAACGCCGCTCTGCAATGCGCGTTTCCGCCCAATTGCAAGGCTGCACAATGCTGCCGGGGGCCGCAGCGCCCCGCCTTCACTCAACGTTCGCTGGGCCAAGGGCTCAGCATCAGATTTAGGGGCGAGTTCAGCTCGTTGACTTGCATGAAGTCACCCCGTATAAGCCCCGCAATCTCAAAGACGATGGCCGTGTTGCCAACAGCGGCCGCGGTGCTCAACAAGGCCTTATTCGCGCCGGGCAGGGGAATTGTAACGTGAAGCGCACATATCAACCGAGCCGGCTCGTCCGCAAGCGCCGTCACGGGTTTCGCAAGCGGATGATGACAAAGGGCGGAATCCGGGTTATCGCGCGGCGGCGCGCAAAAGGCCGTAAGCGGCTTTCAGCCTGACTGGCAAGTGCACCACGTACGGCGAGTCAAAGCTGGCGCAGACGGCAACCCTCCAGTGGCAGGGACCGTGCCCTGTGGCTCTCAAAACCCTTAAAAAGCGCGCCGAATTCCTTCGCGTCAAAGGTGGACTGCGCTGGTCCACGCCGACGCTCGTCGTCCAAACGCGACTGCGCCCCGACGCTGAACGCGATCCCAAGGCTCCCCGCGTTGGTTTCACGGTCTCCAAGAAAATTGGCAATGCCGTGGTGCGCAATCGCGTTCGCAGGCGCCTCCGGGCCGCCGTCAGTGCGCTAGATCCTGCGCAGATGCGCACGGGCTACGATTACGTGGTGATTGCGCGCGCCCGTGCGGCCGATTGCGCCTACCAGGACCTCAAGGCAGAGCTTGAACAAGCGGTCCAACGCGTGCATCAACCTGGGGCGCGCGGACGGCGCGGCCCGAAACCGCGATAGTTTCGGGTTTGAGAAACCGATTAAGCGCGCTATTGGGCTGGCGGGCAGGGCCGGCGCGGTGCCCCTTTCCATTGTCGCTCAATTCAGCAATGGACGGGCGCGGCTTTGAGAACTGACACAAGAACGGAATAGGCCGAGACCACGGATGCAGTCGCAAGACCCTGACCAACAAAAAAACCTATTGATTGCGGTGGCGCTGTCGATGGCCATCTTGCTCGGTTGGCAGATCTTTTATGCCGGACCGAAGATGGAAGAACAGCAGGCGCGCGAGCGCGCCAAGCAGGAACAGACTCAAACGACGACCCCGCGGGCGACAACCCCGGATGCAGCGACAAAGTTGCAGCCGCCGGTCCCCATGTCCGAAGGGGCCGTGCCCGGCGCAGCCGCGCCACCACCCCTTGTCAAAACGCGCAAACAAGCGCTTGCAGCGTCTCCGCGGCTTGCTATCGAGACACCCTCACTTACAGGCTCAATCGCGCTCAAGAGCGGACGTATCGACGATCTGGTGCTGGTGAAGTACCGCGAGACGATCGATCCAACGAGCCCCAACGTCGTGCTGTTTTCGCCGGCGAACAGCCCGGCCCCCTACTTCGCCGAATATGGTTGGGTGCAGCAGGGTGGCTCGCCGAAAAAATTGCCCGACCGGAAAACGCTATGGCAGGCAGACGGCGATGCGTCGTTGACGCCCACGAATCCGGTGACGCTTACGTGGGACAACGGCGAAGGCCTCGTCTTTAAGCGCACGTTGTCCATCGACGACGACTACATGATCAAAGTCGCCGACGCGGTTGAAAACAATTCAGGCGAGACCGTCACACTCATCCCCTACGCGCGCATTCATCGCTATGGCACGCCCAAGATTAAGGGGTTCTATATCCTTCATGAGGGCCTGATTGGCGTGATCGGCGAGAAGGGGCTGCAAGAAATCGACTACACCGATGCCGCCGAAGAAGGTGGAACACAGACGTTTAAAAATGCAACGGGCGGCTGGCTTGGCTTCACCGACAAATATTGGGCCTCGGCGCTCGTTCCCAGTCAGACTGAACCCTTCCGCGCTCAATTCTCCGGCCACGAACCGACATCGGCCGCTGACAAGGCGTCCTATCAGACAGACTATTTGCGCCAGCCCGTCACAATTGCGCCGGGCCAGAGCCAAGGCGTCGAAGCCCACCTTTATGCCGGCGCCAAGAAGGTCGACATCATTGAGCGCTACCAGGCCGATCTCAAGATTTTGAACTTCGACCTGATGATCGATTGGGGCTGGTTTTACTTTATCACAAAGCCGCTGTTCTACCTGCTGGAGGCCATCAATTCGGTCGTCCACAACTTCGGCGTCAGCATTCTGATCCTCACGGTGCTGGTCCGACTGGCCTTCTTCCCGCTTGCCAACAAGCAATTCGCCTCCATGGCAAAGATGAAGAAGTTGCAGCCGCAGATGGAACAACTTCGCGAGCGCTACAAAGACGACAAGATGCGCCAGCAGCAGGAACTCATGAACCTGTACAAGAAGGAAAAGGTGAACCCGATCTCGGGCTGTTTGCCGATCCTACTGCAGATACCGGTGTTCTTTGCTCTCTACAAAGTTTTGTACGTCACGATCGACATGCGCCAAGCGCCCTTCTTCGGCTGGATCCAAGATCTTTCAGCACCTGACCCGACATCAGTGTTCAACTTGTTCGGGCTTCTGCCTTTTGCGGTGCCGGATTTCTTGCATATCGGCGCGTGGCCGCTGATCATGGGCATCACCATGTGGCTGCAAATGCAGCTCAACCCGCAGCAGCCCGATCCCATTCAGCAGCAGATTTTCAATTGGATGCCCGTGCTGTTCACGTTCCTGTTGGCCTCGTTCCCAGCCGGGCTCGTCATCTACTGGGCTTGGAGCAATACTCTCTCATTGATGCAGCAGTCGTACATCATGAAAAAGCATGGCGTTGAGATCCATCTCTTAGGCAATATCGAGCGAACCTTCCGCCCCGTTGCGAGCTTGAGTAAGCAACTTATGAGCGCAGCGAACGAGAGACTGCCGGGTTCGCAAGCGTCCAAGGCCGCAAATGATGAAAAAGACGACAAAACCGCCAAGCCCGCCGCCAATGGAAAACAGGAACCTGCCGCAAAGACCGACGCGAAAAAAGAGCGGCCCTAAGGGCACATACGCTGCGCTTCATGCGCTATACCGAACATGTCCGAGCTGAACACTTCTGATCTAGCTGCTGGTGAGCGGCTCTTTGAAAGGCCGTGGCACTTCCTCAAGAGTGTCCCCGCCCTGGAATTCCTACCGCCAGCCGACAGGGTTGAGGTGGCAGTTGCGGGCCGCTCCAACGTCGGCAAATCAAGCCTCTTCAACGCGCTTGTGCGTCAAAACGGTTTGGCGCGCACCTCTAATACGCCCGGCCGCACGCAGGAGCTCAACTACTTCGCTGCCGAAAACGTGCCGCTCTATCTTGTCGACATGCCGGGCTACGGATTCGCAAAAGCACCGAAGGAAAAGGTTTCGGCCTGGACCGAGCTCGTCGCAGATTATCTCAAAGGTCGCGCGACGCTGGCGCGCGTCTTCTTGCTGATCGACTCTCGCCATGGTCTCAAGCCGATTGATGCGCAGATCATGGAGATGCTCGATATAGCGGCAGTGTCCTATCAGGCCGTCTTAACAAAGGCCGACAAGATCAAACCACACACCCTGACAGATATAATTGAAGCGACTGCTCAGGCGCTCAAGGTGCACCCGGCTGCCTTTCCAAACGTCGTGGCAACGTCTTCAGAAAAGGGGGCCGGTATTCCCGAACTGCGGGCGGCGATCGCAACTATTCTGGCTGAGCGCGGTTAGCGCTATCAACTTGCCATGAACTTGGCGAAAGCCTGAAGGCCAGCGTCGTAGGCGCCTTCGCCGAACCTTGCCAGCAGGCCGCCGATCAGCGCTGCAACGGCCCATCCTACCCAACGCGACACGGACCTTGTAAAGTTCGTCCTCACGCGAACAGTAATCACCTGATCGGGCAGCGCTGTCTCCGCAGCCAAGCCGTCGCCGCTGACGGTGCGGGCTGAGATGATGAGCTGTAATCGCTTTTTGCCTTTCTCGCGCGGCGTCACGTTCCAGCGCCAACTTGCAAACTCGTCGGAGGAGAGCAACAGCGTCTTCTCGATCCACTGTGTCTCCGGCGATGCATTCTCGATGAAAAACCCGCCGTCAGGCGCACGCAGGCGCACCGACATGGCATTTGTGATCGTAACCTCGTGCCGGTAGGCAGCACCTCCGCCCTGAAGTCCTTCCGACAGCGCCTTCACGTCCCTGCGGGCGATGCGAACCTCGACGAGGACGGGTATGGCAACGCGCATGTTGCGCGGAATGTTTTCGACGAGCTGACCGATTTCTGCTGCCGTACCAGCTCTTGATCGTTGGCCGGTAGCCGCCCTGCCCGCATTGTCTTTCCTCGGAACGACGCTCGCTTGCCTGCGCGGAGCGGCTTCGCGCGGACCACGCGCCTCTGGCCACGGCGCCAACGGAGGCGGACCCGGACGCTCAGCGGCCGGAGCGGCTGCGGGTGGGGTGGGCTCAGGACCAGCGGGCCCTGGCTGAGATGGGGGTGCACCAGCAGGCGCAGGCGGCGGCATCCACGATGGTTGTGCTGCCCGCTCCGGCGGCGCTGCCGGAACAGGGAGCGGCGGCGGAAACGGTGCCGACGACGGCATATCAATTGACGAACTTGGCTCTGCCTCTCGCGGCGTCTCGGACATATCGGCGGCATCAGAAGAAGCGGTCGCCACCGCGCTATCTTCGTCTTTCTCGGATTGGCCAGAGGGCTCGACAACCGGCGCCGGTGCCTCTTCAACGGCGGCGCCAGCCTCCTCGCCCGACTTGGCCTCGTAGCTAACGGGCGGCTCGACCTGCGGCGGTGCTTGCCCATGGTTTGCTCCGCCAACGGGCTCGCTCTCACTCGCCGGACTGTCATCGATTTTGGCGCCTCCCAATCCCGACTGAGCAGTAGGAGGTGCGCCGGCACCTCGTTGAATGGCAAGGATCGCATCTTCGAACGTCAGACCTTGGGAGCGGAGAATATGCGCCGCTGGACTTTTGCCGTCGCCAACAATGGCCGCTAGTACGATGGCACCGTTGATCTCGCGCCGGTGTCCGCCTTTCGCCGCAGCCGCTGCAGCCTCTAGAATACGTAACAAAGCAGAGGAGACAGCAGGTTCGGCATCGCTACCGGCCGCGCTGCGGTCTTCCAAGCGGCCGAGAAAGCCCGACACGTCGGTCACGAGCCGTGACACGTCAACATTGCTGGCAGCAAGCACGAGCCCGGCATCTGGATCCTCAGCCAGCGCAAGCAGCATGTGTTCCAGCGTGACCTCAGGATGACCCTGCGCGCGCGTATATCCAGCGGCGCGCTTGATCGACTCGCCGAGGCTAGACGACATGGCTATGCGACCGACTTCGTCGGCGATCATGGTCTCAATTCTCCTTGGCGGATTACCGCAGCCAACGCGACCGTGCCTGGCCCTTTCACCCTAATCGGCGAAATTTGATTCGGCTTTATGGCGGTGACGTTAACTGATTGCCAGCGCCAAAGCACCTTTACGACCGGTACGTCTGCACAGCATCCGTTAGCACCCTATTGTGGGCGAATTCCGCAGGTCCCAGACACTGGCGGGGCAGTCTAGACCTCTAGGCTGCCGGGAAGAGGCCAGTTATATGTGCTGGCGTTCGGTTGCCTTGGCATCCAATGTGACGCGCAAAGAATGACCACGATCCAACTGATGGCAATCATAGGCCAGGAACAATGACGAGGAAGACGACAACAACGCCGCAGAGCGGCGGACAAGGCGCCGCACCCCAGTCGGAACCTTCACCGCATGTCCAGGCGCGCATCCTCGCCGAAGCGTTGCCGCACCTCATTCGCTACGATGATCAGACCGTTGTCATCAAATTTGGCGGCAACGCGATGGGGGATTCTGCGCTTGCGGACGCTTTTGCGCAGGACGTCGTCTATCTGAAGCAATCAGGTGTCAATCCTATTGTCGTGCACGGCGGAGGCCCGCAGATCGCCGACATGCTCAAGAAGCTGGCGATCAGCTCCGACTTTGTTCACGGCCTGAGAGTCACAGACAAACCCACAGTCGAGGTCGTCGAAATGGTCCTGGCCGGAGCGATCAACAAGGACATCGTCTCTGCCATAAATCGGCAAGGCGGCAAAGCGGTCGGAATCTGCGGAAAAGATGCCAACCTGATGGTGGCAAAGAAGATTACCGAGATGCCCGACCCAGAATCCAACCTTATGAAGCTGGTCGATATTGGGTATGTGGGTGACCCGGTGGAGGTCAATCCCCATATAGTGGATGTGATCTCGCAGTCGGACCTTATACCAGTTATCGCACCGGTCGCGATTGGGCGAAACGGCGAGACGTTGAATGTCAACGCCGACACGTTTGCCAGCGCTCTTGCTGCGCGCATGAAAGCCAAGCGCCTGCTATTGCTGACAGACGTTGCCGGCGTCCTCGACGACGACAAGATACTCATTGCGCAACTCACGACTGAGGAGGCTCGCAGCCTGATCAAGAAAGGCGTCATCTCCGGCGGTATGATCCCTAAGGTCGAGGGCTGCATAGAGGTGGTCGAAGCCGGCGTCGAAGCCGTCGTCATAATCGACGGGCGTGTTCCCCATTGCGTACTCTTGGAGCTGTTCACGACACATGGCGTCGGCACGCTGGTTGGTCGTCGGCAAAGAAAGTCAAAGGTATCAGCTTAGTGAGTGAACCGAAAAAAGAAGCGAAGCCCCTTTCCCAACCTAACAACGGGACAGCAAGCGGCATGGACCGTTCGAACGGTACACAGGAGGTGCGCGCGCAGCGCGACTTTGACCGCACAAGCGTGTGGATCTTCGATCTCGACAACACGCTTTATCCCGCAGCGTGCAATCTGTTCGCTGAGGTCGATATGCGCATGACTGAGTTCATCGCCAAGCAACTCGGCGTGCCGGCGGCCTACGCACGTCATCTGCAAAAATCCTACTATAAACAGTTCGGCACAACGCTGTCGGGTCTCATGCGGGTCCATAAATTCGATCCGCAACCTTTCCTCGACTATGTGCACAACATCGACCTTTCGGTCGTCGACGCGGCGCCTGATCTCGCCGCAGCCATCGAAGCGCTTGAAGGGCGCAAGTTGATCTATACGAACGGTTCACGGCGCCATGCCGAGCGCGTAGCGGAAAAACTGGGCGTTCTGCACCTCTTTGAGGACATCTGCGACATCGCCGCATGTGAGTTTGTGGCAAAGCCTGAGCCTGATGCATTCGATCGCATGATGCGCCGGCACGACGTGGCCGCTCACGAGTCGGCTATGTTCGATGACATGCCGCACAACCTGGAGGCGCCACATTCACTCGGCATGACGACGGTGCTGGTTGAGCCGGACCACGAGGATCATCCTGCACACGTGCAGATTCGCCGCTGGCAGACGCCACCAGCGCATATCCACCACAGCACTGACGATCTGACGCGCTTTCTGGAAGGTCTAGTCGCACAAGACGGTGGGAAGGACCCCTAATCAGGTCCAGCGCGACCCAGAAAATAAATGGCTATTCCCGATTAGTTAGCGAGTCGGAACGGGCGTCTCCCCACGGTAATCGTAGAAACCGCGCTGCGTCTTACGCCCAAGCCATCCCGCCTCCACGTACTTTACAAGCAGCGGACAGGGCCGGTACTTCGAATCTGAAAGCCCCTCGTAAAGCACTTGCATCACGGCAAGGCAGGTATCAAGGCCAATGAAATCGGCCAACTGCAGCGGCCCCATAGGATGGTGTGCACCCAGACGCATCGCCTTGTCGATGGCCTCAACGGTGCCAACGCCTTCATAAAGCGTATAGACGGCCTCATTCAGCATCGGCAGCAGGATGCGGTTGACGATAAAGGCGGGGAAGTCTTCAGACACAGCCGTCACCTTACCCAGGCTGTCAACGAATTCACGCGCCGCAGAGAACATGTCGTCGTCGGTCGCAATGCCGCGAATAAGCTCCACAAGTTCCATCCGGGGCACGGGATTCATGAAATGCATGCCGATGAAATGCTCGGGCCGGTCTGTCGTCGATGCGAGCCGGGTGACGGAGATCGAGGATGTATTTGTGGCAATCAGCGTCCCTTCAGGAACCTTTGGGCAAAGCGCTGCAAAGATCTTTCGCTTGATCGCCTCGTCCTCAGTCGCAGCTTCGATGACGAGATCGCAATCGGCAAATTCATCAAGGCTGGAAGCAAAACCGATGCGCTTCAAGGCTGCTTTCGCATCGCTCTCCTTGATCACACCCTTTGTGGCCTGACGCGCCATGCCTTTTTCGATCTTGGCGAGCGCATCGTCCACGATTTCTTTCCTGAGATCGTTGATCGAGACGGCATAGCCGCCCAACGCCGTGACGTGCGCTATACCGGAGCCCATCTGGCCGGCGCCGATAACACCCACCTTCTTTATCGTGCGGCTCTTCCTGGTCTCAGTCTTGGGCCTAGCCCGTGATTTGACCGCTACATTCATCACCGAAAGTCCTTCTGTCCCCGAGCCCGCGCTCTTTGCCAGTTAGTGTCCGGCTTTCTTCAATTCCGCCTCTAACTCAGGCAAAGCCTGGAAGAGATCCGCAACGAGGCCGTAGTCCGCCACCTGAAAGATTGGCGCCTCGCCATCCTTGTTAATCGCCACGATCACCTTGGAATCTTTCATACCCGCCAAGTGCTGAATGGCACCGGAAATCCCCACCGCGAGGTAGAGTTCTGGTGCCACGACTTTGCCGGTCTGACCAACTTGCATGTCGTTGGGTACGAAGCCTGCGTCGACGGCGGCGCGTGAAGCGCCAAGCGCCGCACCGAGTCGATCGGCAACGGGCTCCAAATACTTCTTGAAGTTCTCGCTCGACTGCAGGCCGCGCCCGCCCGAGATAACGATTTTCGCAGACGCCAGCTCGGGCCGATCCGATGTCGTCAGTTCCGCCTTTTCAAACGACGACAATCCAACGGCCGACGGCGGTGTAACGTCTTCGATGGACGCGGAGCCGTCCTCAGCAGCCGAGGCGAATGCTGAAGTGCGCACAGTCACAATCTTCTTGGCTTCCGGCGACTGAACGATCTGGATGGCATTCCCAGCATAGATTGGCCTCTCAAACGTGTCGTCCGACACCACCTTGGTGATGTCGGATATCTGCATCACGTCCAGCGCGGCAGCGACGCGCGGACACACGTTCTTGCCCGACGCCGTCGCGGGCGCAACAAGCGCATCGTAGTTTGCCATGAGAGGAACGATGAGTGCGGCGGCTTCCTCCGCCAGACCATGCTCAAGTTGAGGCGCATCGGCGACGAGCACCTTGGCGACCCCGGAAAGTTTGGCCGCTTCGTCGGCAGCAGCACGGCAATTATGGCCTGCCACCAGTATGTGGATATCGCTGCCGATTTCGCGCGCAGCAGATAGGGCCTTGCCGGTGGCGAGGTTGAGCGCATCATTGGTGTGTTCGGCGAGAAGCAGGACCGTCATCACAGCACCCCGGCTTCGGTCTTGAGCTTCTCAACCAGCTCGGCAACGCTGTCGACCCTGACGCCGGCCTTACGCGTGGCGGGCTCTGTGATGCTTTGGACTTTAAGACGCGGCGCGATATCGACACCGAAGTCATCCGGCTTCTTGGTCTCAAGCGGCTTCTTCTTTGCCTTCATGATGTTGGGAAGAGAAGGATAGCGCGGCTCATTGAGACGCAAATCGGTGGTGACCACCGCCGGCATCTTGAGCTTCAAAGTCTCAAGCCCGCCGTCTACCTCACGCGTGACACTCACGCTGCCCTCGTCAAGAACGACCTTGGAGGCGAACGTGCCTTGCGGCCAGCCAAGCAGGCCTGCCAGCATCTGGCCGGTTTGGTTGCAATCGTCGTCAATCGCTTGCTTGCCGAGGATCACAAGATCCGGCTTTTCGGCGTCGACGACGGACTTCAGGAGCTTGGCAACCGCCAGTGGCTCGACGATCGCATCAACCGGCGTCTCGATAAGAATTCCGCGATCCGCCCCGATCGCAAGTGCCGTGCGGATCGTCTCTTGGGCCTTAGCGGGTCCAATGGAGACGGCGACGATCTCGCTCGCCCCACCCGCCTCCTTGATGCGGACGGCCTCCTCGACGGCAATTTCGTCGAAGGGGTTCATAGACATCTTGACGTTGGCCAGATCGATACCCGACCCGTCTGGTCTCACCCGAATCTTGACGTTGTAGTCAACGACACGTTTGACCGGCACCAGGATCTTCATGCCCGTCGGCTCCCCAAAGCGCGCTCTGGCGGTCTGCTAGCGTAAATCGTGGCGGTTGTTGCAGCGCGGTGAAGATCGCCTGAACCGCACCAGAAAGTCCCAGCAGCAGCCTTTCTTCCTTATTCGCAAGTGCGAAAGACAAGCCTACGGGCGGCGCCCCGCCAAGTCAATCGGGAGCGTAGTAACTGATGGTGCCCGCTTGAGGAATTCGGTCCTATAGAGGTTTTTTGCCGATATCTGTGGCCCTGGGGGCTCAAGCCACCTGCAAGCCCTTGTCGAAGAGCGGCACACCCGGTCTGCGCAAAAATATGATGAGGACGCCCCCGGCGATCAGACCCCCGATGTGCGCCCACCAGGCAGTGGGCCCGACATCAGCAAGCACAATCATGACAACCTGGAAAGCGATCCAGATGCCAAGAGCAATCCCCGCCGTGATGCGCAGTGGAATGACCTTAAACGCCAACACCCAAACGCTAACGCGCGGATGCAGCATCAGGTAGGCGGCGATGACGCCGGCAACGGCACCACTGGCGCCGATAAGGGGCAACTGCGAATTCGGCAACATCCAGGAATGGAAGAGAGCGGCAAAGATTCCACATGCCAGGTAGAAAAACAGAAACTTGAAGTGACCCATTGCGTCTTCAACATTGTCGCCGAACACCCATAGGAACAGCATGTTGCCCACTAGGTGGAAGACGTCGGCGTGGAAGAACATATATGTGATCAGCGTCGTGCCTTCCGAAATCGCAAGTGTGTTCGTCGCGTTCGGAGCCGCACCTGAGAATACCCCAACGTCAAACAGCTCTTTGGGCACGACGGCGAAGCTTGCAATCGCGCTCTGTCCAAGCGTGCCGACCTCAAGCATAAAGACGATCACGTTTATGACGATGAGGGAAACCGTGACGTACTGAAACGGAATCGATTTGAGTGAGTTCTCGTCGCGAATGGGAATAAACAAAGGCGCGTTCCTGTTCGGCTAAATGGTTATGGTCGCTACCGGTTTTGGCCCGGAACCCACAACACGTCGCTTTTACCGCGGTTATTGGCGTAACGGCTGGCGACGAAAAACAAATCTGAAAGACGGTTGATATATTTGAGAGCCGGCGCGCTGACAGGCTCGTCAGGCACCGCAGCCAGTTCCACCATGAGACGCTCTGCGCGCCGCGAGATCGTGCGCGCAACGTGCAGAGCGGCAGCCGCAGGTGTTCCGCCCGGCAATACAAACGAACGCAAAGGTTCAAGATCGGCGTTCATCTGGTCAATTTCTTGCTCGAGCCGCTCAACCTGCGCATCGCTGATACGAAGCGGTTCGTGTTCGGGCTTCTTACCGGGATCGGGCACGCACAGATCCGCACCGAGGTCGAATAGATCATTCTGGATCCGCGATAGAATATCATCGAGATCAGCATCGCTGCTTCCCAAATGAGCGCGCGCCATACCGACGCTGGCGTTCGTCTCGTCAACGGTGCCATAGGCGGCAATGCGCAACGCGTGCTTGGCCACGCGCTCTCCGTTGCCAAGCGCTGTCGTCCCGGCGTCTCCGCTCCTCGTGTAGATCTTGCTCAGTACGACCATGCGCGGCCGGAATCCCTCAATAATGAGACACGTATACAAAAAGCATGATGAGAACGATTGCGACGAACTGCAGGCCGACACGCCAGCGCATCAATTTCTGGCTCAAGTTAGGGCTCTTCCCCCGCGAAAGAGACCAAAGCCCCAACAGCAGAACGACAAACACGGCCGCAACCGCAACCGTCGTCAGGTAGTAGAGTACCGCTTGCATAAGTGTTCGATCTCCGTTCTCCGGCTTCCAGATAAAACTTTCCAGGGGCCGGAGCAAACGCCATCTCGCGCGCAGGACCTCAAAGCCTCACATATTCGATCACCACTCGGATCGATCTCCAGGCGCCGAATGCACGCAGTCGCAACGGAATGGCAAACGGTGAAGCACCAGAATTGCCTTAATTCTCACCTCTGGTGGCATGAAGTCTCCCGAAGAATCACTTTATCTGCGGAGACAGAGCCATTCCATGCTTTCGGGGATCCGCGACATTGAATTCGGCACGTATCGAAATGCGAACGCTGCCCCATGTTGCAGCCATAATCGCTGGCTTGATGCTCACCGCAGCACTTCCCCTCTGCCGGAGCGCCATTGCGCAAGCACCAGCCGCGAGCGTGAAAGCTAAGAAAGACCTCGAAAACCGCCGCGTCGAGCTTGAGAACGTGCAAAAGCGCACAACTTCGCTCGAATCGGACGTGTCCAGCCTCAAAGTCGAACGCGAGCGCCTCAACGCCCGGCTTGTGGAAACAGCGGCCCTCATAAAAATGAGCGAAGCCAAGCTTACGGCGATGGAAGCTCGACTGGGCGAATTGGAAGAGCAGGAGAAGCTTCTTCGTGGCTCGCTCAATCAGCGTCACGGTCAGATTGCCAAGCTCTTGGCCGCGTTGCAGCGCATGGGCCGTAATCCACCACCCGTACTGATCACGCAGCGCGAAGACGCGCTCAAGATGGTCCGCAGTGCAATGATGCTTGCGGCCGCATTTCCCGAAATGCGAGGCCAGGCCTTGGCTCTAGCCGATCGTCTCAACGAGTTGGTCCGCGTGAAGACGGAAATTCGAGATCAAAGCCAGCAGCTTAGAACAGAGATGACGCGTATGACGGACGCTCGTACGCGGTTGTCTGGGCTAATGGAAGCTAAGAAGGTATCGCTTGATCAGCGTCAGTCGGAACTCAAACGTATGCGGCTCGCCGCTGATGAAATTTCCAATAGCGTTACCGATCTCAACGAGCTGATTGCGCGGCTCGACAAGGCCGTACAGACAAGCACTGGCCTTGGTGCCTACGACGCAGAAACCAAGCGGCAGGCGCAGGCGGATGCAGATCAAGGGGAACCCGCAGCCGCAACGCCTGGCGCAGGCTCCAAGAGTGCCGCTGATTCGGCAAAGGAAGGTGAAGAAAAGAAAATTGCCGCCCTGACGCCGCCGCCTGTATCGCGAAACTATGTTGAACTGGCCCCTGGCGCCTCGCTGGTGCCCGGTAGCCCAGGGCGAATCAAGCCGGCCTTACCCTTCCACAAGGCCCAGGCGCGCCTACCGATGCCCGCACAGGGCCGCCAAGTCCTAACTTTCGGGGAAAAAACGCAATATGGCGGCAAATCCAAAGGACTTGTACTCGAAACTCGCAATGGCGCCCAAGTGACGTCACCTTGTGATGGATGGATTGTTTATGCTGGTGAATTTAGAAGCTACGGCCAACTCTTGATCATAAACGCCGGCGGCGGCTATCATGTACTGCTTGCGGGTTTATCTCAGATCGACGTGCAACCGGGTCAGTTCGTTCTTGCCGCAGAGCCCGTTGGTACGATGAGCGGATGGCCGCAGCAGGCAAAGGCTGCTGCGCATAGTAGCGCGCCCGTCCTCTACGTAGAATTTCGCAAGGATGGACGGCCTATCGACCCCAACCCGTGGTGGGTTGCTGGTCATCAGAAGGTGCAAGGATGATGCGCAAGACGGAATTCGCGTTTTGGACATTTCTACTGATGGCCGGCGTTGCCGGCGCAACGACACTGCTGAACGTTACCAGCACGTATTCAGCAACCTCGAACAACTCTGAGCTTTATCGCCAGCTCGACCTATTCGGAGACGTCCTTGAACGTGTTCGTTCTGACTACGTAGAACAGCCCGACGACAGCAAGCTGATCGAATCGGCGATCAACGGCATGTTGTCCGCACTGGATCCTCACTCATCCTACCTCAGCCCCAAGCATTACCGCGATATGCAGGTCCAGACCCGCGGCGAGTTCGGCGGCCTGGGCATCGAAGTCACGATGGAGAACGGCGTCGTCAAGGTCGTCGCACCAATCGATGACACGCCAGCCGACAAGGCGGGCCTACAGGCTAACGATCTAATTACTCATCTCGACGACGAGCAGATTGTCGGATTAACGCTCGAGCAGGCCGTCGAAAAGATGCGCGGACCGGTCAATACGCCGATCACACTCACAATCGTGCGCAAGGGTGTCGAAGAAGCCTTCGATGTGAAGGTCGTACGCGACATCATTCGCATCAACGCCGTTAAATTCCATGAGGAGGGTGACGTCGGTTACATCAAGGTTACGACCTTCAATGAGCAGACGCACGCCAATCTCATTAAGGCGGTAGAGAAGTTGCGGAAGTCCATCGGCAAGAAGCTCAAGGGCTACGTCGTCGATCTGCGCAACAATCCTGGCGGACTACTGGATCAGGCGATCGCGGTCTCCGATGACTTCTTGGAACGTGGCGCGGTCGTGCTCACCAAGGGCCGTAACAACGAGGAAACCCAAAGGGCGCAGGCTCGTGCAGGCGACGTTACCGGTGGGAAGAAGGTGGTTGTCCTTATAAATGGGGGCTCAGCCTCAGCCTCTGAGATCGTTGCTGGCGCGCTGCAGGACCACAAGCGGGCCACCGTGATCGGCACACGCTCATTTGGCAAGGGTTCGGTGCAGACGATCATTCCGCTCGGAGCGAACGGAGCGATTCGACTCACGACAGCCCGTTACTACACGCCGTCAAATCGCTCTATCCAAGCCAAGGGCATCGATCCCGACATCGTCATCGAGCAGGAGCTGCCCGAGGAGCTCAAGAAGCGCGCCGCCGCTTCAAAGCCGCGCGGCGAAGCCAGCCTGCGTGGTCACCTCAAGAACGTCGAAAAGGATAAGAACGGCAAAGTGGTGAAGGAAACGTCAGGCTCGTCGGCCTACGTTCCCAAGGAGCCGGAAAAAGATACGCAACTTCAGTATGCGCTGTCATTCCTGCGCGGAACCGCAACGGATGCCAAGACCGCAGGCAATTCTATTCCCCCCGAGCCAAAAGCAACGGGCATCGAAACAAATGACAAGGTGAAGAACTGAGGACTGCTAGGGCCGGCGCTTTTGCACCGGCCCGCTTCGCCAGCTTGAGGAAATTTGGAGGGGCGCCCCCAAAGGGCGCCCTTTCTTTTCACAGACGGTATCGTCCTGCATCGGGACGATCCTAACCACCGTCATGCTGCGATCCGGAACGCTTCAAATGGCCCGCCAAAAAGTAAACCCCAGCGAGCTCGGCTACCGGCCGTGCGTGGGCATTGCGCTTTTCAACCCTGATGGGTTCGTTTGGGTTGGCCGCAGGGCCGATGCCCCAAGTGATGCCGAAGGGCGTGGTTTGTGGTGGCAAATGCCCCAAGGTGGTATCGACAAGGGCGAGGACCCAGCCACAGCAGCCCTGCGCGAGCTTGCCGAGGAGACCAGCATCACCAGTGTGCAAATCGTTGGCGAGACAGACGGGTGGCTCCGCTACGATCTTCCACCGGAACTGGTGGGCAAGGCCTGGAAGGGAAAGTACAGGGGCCAAGAACAGAAATGGTATGCAGCCCGTTTCTCCGGCCCGGAGACAGAAATCAACATAAAAGCGGCGGCACCCCATAAGGTTGAATTCGACGCTTGGCGCTGGGTCCGCTTATCCGATGTCATCGACCTCGTTGTGCCATTCAAACGGCCCGTCTATCGGCAAGTCGTCGAGGCGTTCGCTCCACATAGTCACGGCGCCTCGTCCGTTGGTTAACGGCGTCTGCTTTTTTTGCATAGAGTCATATAATCGTTGGATGATTTGCGTAGCCTTCAAACTGATTCGTCTGTGGATAACCTGTTTACAACCTGTTGGTCGCGCAACTTTCGATGACCCTTACTGCTGCCTTCCCGGAACCAACTCGAACAGTGCGCCTGCCCATGCGGCCATGCGTCGGGATTATGCTACTCAACGCGCACGGCCTCGTCTGGATCGGCAGGCGGCGCCCAAAGTGGGCATGCTACGCGCCCCATTATTTCTCCGACGATTGCATCTGGCAGATGCCGCAGGGCGGCATTGACGACAGCGAACACTTGCTTGATGCCGCGTTCAGGGAACTTGCCGAGGAAACCGGCATCAAGAACGTCACGTTGCTCGACGAAATCCCCAACTGGCTGAGCTTTTCGCTGCCGCCTGACCTCATCGGTGTTGCGCTCAAAGGCAAATATCGCGGGCAGCGGTTTCGCTGGTTTGCGATGCGCTTTGATGGCAATGACCGCGAAATCGATATTGGACCCAAGCGCGGGGCCAAAGCCGAGTTCGATGATTGGCGCTGGGTGGGGCCGCAAGACGTGCCGCTCGTGGGAGTGCCATTCAAACAACGCCTCTACCAAACCGTGATTGAGCGGTTCGCATGTGTCGGCAATAAGCAGCTTGTGCACTCGCAAGCGAAAACCGCTCTTTAGCATTTGGAATGAAGAGTTTGTGGCGTGAGCGACCTTAGGCAGCCTTCGCCTGAAGGCGCTTGAGCTGGTCGACGAGCGTCTCAGCCAGCAGCTTGGACTGGTCGTCCTGCGCTTCTGCAAGCTCAGCCTCGGCCACTTTCAGCTCGTCGGCAATATGCCGGGAGTCAAACTCTTCGACATCGATCGCCGTTTGCGCGAGAACCGTAAGCCTTTCTGGATCAGCTTCGGCAACACCCTTCTTCACGAATATGCGCCTCTTGGCATCTGTCATCGTGATCTCAAGAATGCCGGCTCGCAGCGTCGAGATGGCCGGCGCGTGGCCTGACAGCACGGCGAAATCACCCTCAACACCGGGGATCACAACTTGCTGGGCCTCACCCGCTAACAGAAGGCGTTCCGGCGTCACCAGCTCAAATTGAAACGTGCCTGCCATTGCCGTTTATGCCCCGTTGTCGGCCCCGTTGTTGTCGCCGGTTCTGGCACGGACCTCATCAACTGTCTGCAACTCCTGCCCGCAGAAGGGGCAATAGAAGACCGGATGATCGACCAAGCCGGGTTCCTCGTCCTCTAATTCGATCTGACCGACCGACATATAGAGAACCCCATCATCGCCCACCGTAATGAGCGGATCGAATTCCGCACCGCTCATTACCTCTTCCAAATCTTCGCAGCACGAACCAAAGCCATTGGTTTCTGGCACGTCCCGATCCGTATCGTCTTCCCCGATCATCCAAATATCCTTTTGTGGCCTACCGCAGAGTCGCTACTAGGCAGCTTCCGCAAGCTGCTCGGCCTTCGCGACAGCCTCTTCAATGGTGCCAACCATGTAGAACGCCTGCTCCGGCAAGTGGTCAAACTCGCCATCGCACAGACCCTGGAAACCCTTGATCGTATCGGCAAGCCCGACGAGCTTGCCTGGTGAGCCCGTAAAGACTTCCGCAACGTGGAACGGTTGGGAGAGGAAGCGCTCGATCTTTCGCGCGCGCGCCACGGCCAACTTGTCGTCCTCGGAAAGCTCATCCATGCCCAGAATGGCGATGATGTCTTGCAGCGCTTTGTATCTTTGCAGGATCTGCTGGACCCGACGCGCAACCGCGTAGTGCTCCTCGCCGACGATGCGCGGATCGAGCATGCGCGAGGTGGAATCCAGCGGGTCAACAGCGGGATAGATGCCCTTTTCGGCGATTCCGCGAGAAAGCACGGTTGTCGCGTCGAGATGCGCAAACGAGGTAGCGGGCGCCGGATCGGTCAAGTCGTCGGCCGGCACGTAGATCGCCTGCACCGATGTGATCGAGCCCTTCTGTGTCGTGGTAATGCGTTCTTGCAGCGTGCCCATGTCGGTCGCCAGCGTAGGCTGATAGCCAACGGCTGAGGGGATGCGGCCCAACAGCGCGGATACTTCCGAACCCGCCTGAGTAAAGCGGAAAATGTTGTCGACGAAGAACAGCACGTCCTGGCCTTGATCGCGGAAGTACTCGGCAACCGTGAGGCCGCTCAAGCCCACGCGGGCGCGGGCGCCGGGCGGCTCGTTCATCTGGCCATAAACAAGGGCACACTTTGAGCCGGCCGCGCTACCGTTGTTCTTTTTAGGATCGACGTTGACCTTTGACTCGATCATCTCGTGATAAAGGTCATTACCTTCACGTGTACGCTCACCGACACCGGCGAAGACCGAGTAGCCGCCGTGAGCCTTGGCCACATTGTTGATCAGCTCCATGATCAGCACTGTCTTGCCCACACCAGCCCCACCGAAGAGGCCAATTTTTCCGCCCTTCGCGTACGGTGCCAGCAAGTCGACCACCTTGATGCCGGTTACGAGGATTTCCGCTTCTGTCGATTGATCCTGAAACGAGGGAGCAGGTTGGTGAATAGGACGCTGAGTATTGGCGTCGATGGGACCGGCTTCGTCCACTGGCTGGCCGATCACGTTCATGATGCGCCCAAGCGTACCGTCCCCGACGGGCACCGAAATCGGCGCTCCAGTGGCGTTCACGTCTAAGCCGCGAACGAGGCCTTCGGTGGAGTCCATCGCGATGGTGCGCACGGTGTTTTCACCAAGGTGCTGCGCCACCTCGAGTACAAGCCGCACTCCGTGGTTATCAGTTTCGAGGGCGCTCAAGATTTCAGGCAAGTGATCGTCGAACTGGACGTCGACGACGGCGCCCGTCACCTGGCGAATGCGACCAACTTTGTTTGCCATCTTGCGTTCCTTGTACCCTTAAGTCGTGGTGCTCAAAGCGCCTCGGCGCCCGAAATGATTTCAATGAGCTCTTTGGTGATGTTGGCCTGACGCTGGCGATTGTACTGGAGCGTCAGCTTGTCGATCATCTCGCCGGCATTACGCGTAGCAGCGTCCATCGCGCTCATTTGTGCGCCGTAGAACGATGCAAGGTTTTCTAGTAGCCCGCGAAAGATCTGCGTTGAGACATTGAGATTAATGAGATGGCCGAGCACCTCTTCTTCGCTTGGCTCATACTCGTGAACGGCATCTGCGCCCGCTGATTTATCGGAGCCGGTATCCTCTGGGATCTTTGCAGGGATAAGCTGCAGCGCTGTCGGTATCTGCGAAATGACCGACTTGAACTCGGCATAATAGATTGTCGCAACGTCGAATTCGCCCGCCTCAAACAAGGCAAAGACTTTGCCGGCAATATCATCGGCGTGGGTGAATTCCAGTTGGCGCACGCCACGTAAATTGATGCAATCGACGTAGTGATCCTCAAATTCCCTGCGCAGCGCTTCGGCGCCTTTGCGGCCGACCATAAGGAATTTGACGGTCTTGCCTTGCGAAAGCAGCTGCTGCGCGTCATTACGGGCAAGCTTTGCAATATTTGCGTTGAACCCGCCGGCAAGCCCGCGCTCGCCGGTCATGACAACGAGCAGGTGAACGTCGTCTTTTCCGGTGCCAACGAGCAGCGGGGAGACGCCGCGCTTGTCGGGAATTCGCCGCCCCAAGCTCGCCATCAAGTGATCCATGCGATCGGCATAGGGGCGCGCGGCGGTCGCGGCCTCCTGGGCTCGGCGTAGCTTCGCTGCCGCCACCATTTGCATCGCTTTGGTGATCTTGCGCGTGGCCTTCACCGACGAGATGCGATTTCTAAGGTCCTTCAAATTCGGCATAGGGACGCCGTATCCTTAGTTCTTGTTAATGCGCAACTTACGCCGTGAAGCCCTTGGCGAACTTGTCGAGGAAGGCGACGAGCTTCTTCTCAGTCTCCTCCGAGAGCACTTTTTCAGTACGTATCGCGTCGAGAATGTCCTGACCCTGGTCGCGAAGCATGCGTAAGAGATCTTCCTCGAACTTGTTCACCGACGCTACGGGGATCGGATCGAGGTAGCCGCGCGTGCCCGAAAAAATCACGCAAACCTGCTCTTCCATCTTCAGCGGCGAGAACTGCGGCTGCTTCAGAAGCTCAGTGAGTCGCGCACCGCGCGCGAGCATCTTCTGAGTGGCAGCGTCGAGGTCGGATCCGAATTGCGCAAACGCCGCCATTTCGCGGTACTGGGCCAGCTCGCCTTTGATCTTGCCGGCCACCTGCTTCATGGCCTTGGTCTGCGCTGAGGAGCCAACGCGCGACACTGAAAGTCCGACGTTCACGGCGGGGCGGATACCCTGGTAGAACAGGTCAGTTTCTAGGAAGATCTGGCCGTCTGTGATCGAGATGACGTTCGTGGGAATGTAGGCCGACACGTCATTGGCCTGCGTTTCGATAACGGGTAGCGCGGTAAGCGAGCCGGCGCCGTTGTCATCGTTGAGCTTGGCAGCGCGCTCAAGCAAGCGCGAGTGGAGATAGAACACGTCTCCCGGATAGGCTTCGCGGCCCGGCGGGCGGCGCAGAAGCAACGACATCTGGCGGTAGGCGACGGCCTGTTTCGAAAGGTCGTCGTAGGCGATCACTGCGTGCATACCGTTATCGCGGAAGTATTCGCCCATGGTGCAGCCGGCAAACGGAGCCAGATATTGCAGCGGCGCCGGTTCCGATGCGGTGGCCGCGATGACGACCGAATACTCAAGCGCTCCGTGCTCTTCGAGAACCTTCACGAACTGGGCAACGGTTGAGCGCTTCTGGCCAACGGCAACGTATACACAATAGAGCTTGGCCTTCTCGTCACCACCAGCGTTAATCGACTTCTGGTTCAAGAAGGTGTCGAGGATGATCGCGGTTTTGCCGGTCTGGCGGTCACCGATGATGAGCTCACGCTGACCGCGGCCGATGGGAATCAGCGCGTCAACAGCCTTAAGGCCTGAGGCCATCGGCTCGTGCACCGACTTGCGCGGCAGGATGCCCGGCGCCTTGACGTCGACGCGCTTGCGTTCCTTGGCCTCGATTGGGCCTTTGCCGTCGATGGGATTGCCCAGCGCGTCAACAACACGGCCGAGAAGCTCCTTGCCGACCGGCACCTCGACGATTGCGCCGGTACGTTTAACCGTGTCGCCTTCCTTGATGGTCCGATCATCGCCAAAAATCACGACGCCGACGTTGTCCGCCTCCAGGTTCAACGCCATGCCGCGAATGCCGCCTGGAAACTCAACCATTTCGCCGGCTTGAACGTTGTCGAGGCCGTAGACACGCGCGATACCATCACCGACCGACAGCACCTGGCCAATTTCGGAGACCTCAGCCTCTTTGCCGAAGTTCTTGATCTGATCCTTCAGGATGGAGGAGATCTCTGCGGCCCGAATTTCCATTACTTGCCTCTTCCCTATCAGCGCTACCTTGGATAGCGCGGTGGCGACGCGTCGCCATGCCTTCATCGAAACGGCGGCGGGCTCGATCCGCGGCCGTCACTGGTTAACTAACCGGTGCCCTTAAGGACGACCTTCAAGTTCGTGAGCTTCGTGCGCAATGACGAGTCGATCATGCGGCTACCGATCTTGACCACAAGCCCACCCAGCAGCGAGGGATCGACTTTCGTGTCCAGTTGCACGTCTTTGCCAAACGAAGCTTTCAACTTCTCCTTGAGCGCAGCAAGCTGAGTGTCGCTGAGCGCGATCGCAGACTTCACTTCTGCCACGACCTCACCGCGATGACTGGCTAGCAAAGAGCGAAATGTCTTGATCATGTCTTCGGCAGCGAACAGGCGGCGATTGCGAGCAACCACCTTCAAAAAATTATTGGTTGTTGCACCAACCGCGGCCCAATCCATTACCGCCCCCAGCGCACGCTCTTGCTCCTCAGCCGAAAAAGCCGGACTCTTAACCAGCCGGCTCATATCCTCGCTGCCGTCAAGCAACCCTTGAAACTTGCCAAGATCCTGATTCACCTGGTCGAGCTCGTTGCGCTCTTGCGCCAGCTCGAAAAGAGCGGAGGCGTAACGCCCCGCAACTCCGCCTGTCACTGCATCGTCCGTTGCCACTTCAAACGCTCTCGTCGCCAGTCATTGCGCACCTTGCGGGCGACTGGGCAACACCTGGCGCCCATAGCCTAGGCCCGCTTGCAAGGAAATAGGTGGGGCAAAGGGATGCCTTAAACGTGCAAAGCCTGGCGTCCCCTATAGAAGTCCGCGGGTTCTCTATCATGCGGCGCGTGGGGCTTCAACGGGGACATTGCTGCCGGAATGACGCATTTGCGATGGCTCTGGCCAGGCTGCGAAGGTTGCAGCCCACGAACATGAACAAATACTGCAAGTCCCCTTCAGAACGGGTTCAGCCGTGCCCGTGTTGAATGGCCCTCATCAACGGAACACACACAGGGTAAGGGGACCTCAGACAAATGACCATTTCGCGCTCAATGACCTCCATGACCGTCGCTGTGGCGCTCGCCGCAGCCTCCATGGGGCCGCTTGCTGCCGCTGCCAACGCCGAGGGCTGGCGCGATGGCCACCGCGGCAATCACTTCGCTCGCCACGCCCCGAGGCCTCATTGGAAGGGCGGGCGTAACCATCGCCGCTACGTTTATCGCAAGCGCGATAAGACCGGCAAATACATCGCAATCGGACTTGGCGCCTTCATGTTGGGCATCATCGCTGCCCAGGCCCATCGCCCCTATTACGACTGAGCGTTCACCCTCGTGCGCCAGTCGCGGGTCGGACCTTTCCCCCAAGGGTCCGGCCCATCTTCTTTGTTGGGCAGCGATCCGGCCGAAACCTACAAGAAGCTGTAGGGGTCGATGTCGACGGTAAGCCGCAAATCTCGTTTGAGAGGCGGCAAACGATCCAGCCAAGCGCGCAAGTAGGCCTGAATATCGATCTCGCGCGGTGCTCTGACGAGAAGCCGCCAACGGTGACGGCCCCGGATCACGGCCAGCGGGGCTTCGGCAGGTCCCAGCACATCGATGCGTTCACTGGGCGGCGCGCGATGAGCCATATCGCGCGCAATAAGTTGAGCCGTCTCTTTGTCTTTCGCCGAAACTATCAGCGCAGCCAGACGGCCGAAGGGCGGGAGAAGTCCGGAACGGCGCGCGGCGATTTCGCGCTTTAGGAACGCCTCGCGATCGCCCGAAATGATAGCCTCCATCACTGGGTGCTCCGGCATATGCGTCTGCACGAAGCCGCGCCCTTCCGCCAGCGCTCGCCCAGCTCGGCCCGTCACCTGATGCAAGAGCTGGAAGGTGCGTTCGCCCGCCCGCGGGTCGGCGCCCTGGGAAAGTCCCAGATCGCCATCGACGATGCCTACGGTGGCCAGACGCGGGAAATGGTGCCCCTTGGCCACCATCTGCGTGCCTATAATGATATCGATCTCACCCGCCTCGATCTCCCGGATGATTTCGCGCATTTCGGTGATCCCCGGGATGAGGTCGGAAGAAAGCAACGCCAGCTTGGCCTCGGGGAAGCGCTCAGTTACCTCTTCGGCAACGCGCTCAACGCCGGGGCCGCAGGCCACTAGCGAGTCGGCATCGGAACACTTGGGGCACCTTTCCGGCAGCGGAATTGAAAACCCGCAATGATGACAGTGGAGCCGGCCGCGAAAGCGGTGTTCGACCAACCAGGCGGTGCACTGGGGGCAGTCCATGCGGTGTCCGCACGTACGGCACAAGGTAAGCGGCGCATACCCGCGCCGGTTTAAGAACAGCAGAGCTTGCTGTTTGCCTGTGAGCGTTTCGGCGACCGCCTCAACCAGAATAGGTGACAGCCACTTGCCCTTCTCCGGCGGGGTTTTGCGCAAATCGATGGCGGTTATTTCAGGTAGCTCTGCGCCTGAATAACGGCCTGGCAGCACAACGTGACGATAGCGTTCGGTCCGTGCATTTACATGGCTTTCAATGGAGGGCGTAGCGGACGCCAGTACGACGGGAAATTCACCAAGCCTGCCGCGCACGACTGCCATATCGCGCGCTTGGTAGTGCACACGATCGTCTTGCTTAAAGCCTGGATCATGCTCCTCATCGACGATGATGAGGCCCAATTCCTTGAATGGCAGGAACAGCGCCGAACGTGCGCCGACGACAACGCGACCTTCTCCGGTCGCGACCGTCCGCCAGACACGCCCGCGTTCCGGTCCTGATAACGCCGAATGCCATTCGGCCGGCGCACAACCGAACCGCTGCTCAAAGCGCCTCATAAATTGGTCGGTGAGCGCGATCTCAGGCAGCATGATCAACGCCTGCCGCCCCCGCTCCAGCGTACGGGCAACGGCTTCGAAGTAGACCTCGGTTTTTCCCGAGCCGGTGACGCCATCCAAGAGCGAAACCGAAAAGTTTGAACCATCGACCGCCGACACGAGGCCGTGGACGGCGCGCGCCTGTTCCGGCGTGAACTCCGTCGTATGATGGGCGGGATCGGGGCACGGCGGTTTCTTCTCGGGGATCACCACGTCGATGAGGTTGCCTGTTGTGACCAGACCGTCAATGACGCCGGTTGAGCATTCGGCTTCCGCAGCGAGCGCTGACTTGGCGCGGATCGCGCAGTCGGCGGCGATCTCCAATACGCGCTTTCTTGCCGGCGTCATGCGCGGTGGCTCCGGCGCATCCTCAACAAGGGTGACGCCGTAGCGCGGTTTCGAAGGTTCGAAAACCGCACGCGCACTCATCATCATGCGCACCACCATACCGAGCGGGGTCATCGTGTAGCGCGCGATCCACTCGGCGAACCGAAGCGAAAGCAATGGGAGTGGTGGGACGTCGAGGCGGCTCTCAACCGCTTTGAGTCTACTGGGGTCGACTTGTTTTCCCGGCTCGCCTGCCGGCGCATCCCAGACGACACCGATGCGGCTTTGCGGACCGAAGGG
>CAYOPW010000036.1:0-28473 GCA_964405975.1 uncultured Hyphomicrobium sp. | reverse complement strand
AGCGAAACGATGGCGCCGACCGCCGTCAACGGCAAGATCCTGATTGGGACGAACGGTGGCGAGTACGGGATCCGTGGATTCGTAAAGGCTTATGATGCCAACTCCGGCAAACTGCTCTGGACGTTCAGTACGATCCCGGAGAACTCAGTTGGCGTCTGGGCGACGAAAGATGCCACCGGCCGCGATATGAAACGCGACATTGCTGCGGAGAAGGCTGCGCTGAAGAAACTTGGTGATCCATACAAAACACTTGGCGGAGGCGTTTGGCAGAACCCGGCGGTTGATCTCAAGACCAACCGGATCTTCTTTGTCGTCGGCAACCCGTCGCCGGATCTTGATGGTTCGATCCGTCCGGGTGACAACCTTTACACCGACTCGCTCGTCTCAGTGGACTTGGAGACGGGCAAATATGTTTGCCACTTCCAATATATTGCTCATGATGTTTGGGATCTTGACGCTGTCAGCCCGCCAATTCTTGTCGACGTTAAAGACAAGGACGGCAAGACTGTCCCGGGCGTCATCCATGGTGGAAAAACCGGCTACGTTTATACCCACAAGCGTGATGATTGCAGTCTGATCCGGTTCTCCGAGCCGATGGTGAGGCAGACCGGTAGATGGACACTGCCAACGAAGGAAGGTGCGCCTATGCTGCCAGGTGCCAACGGCGGCGTTGAGTGGTCAGTGATGGCGGTTAATCCGGGACTTACGACCGCCTATGCGGTCAACCTTGAGCAGCCGATGACATATCATGTCGAGAGCACGCCTTATCCGGGCGGCAAGCTCTGGCTGGGCGGCGCGTTCAAGGTGATCCCCGGCGAAAGGCAATTCGGGAACGTCACGGCTGTTGACTACAACACCGGCAAAATCCGTTGGCAGGTAGAAACCCCTCAACCGATGATCGGTGGGGCGATGGCGACCGCTGGCGGTCTTGTCTTCGCGGGAGAGGGCAACGGTTGGTTCCGCGCCTATGACGCGAAGGATGGTAAGATCCTCTGGTCATTCCAGGCCGGTGCCGGTGTTAATGCGCCACCAGCTTCCTATGAGGTAGATGGCAAACAGTACATAGTGGTTGGTGCTGGCGGTAACACGCAACTGAACTTCAAGCGCGGAAATAACATCATTGCCTTCACGGCCGAGTGAGAGACTCGGGATTCACGAAAATGAGGAACCGGCGCTAATTTGGGCGGGGCCGACATGGCCCCGTCCTTATTTTGGTCTAATGCCGCAGAAGATTCTTAACGAGGCTCAACGATATGGCTGCCAATTATGTCTCCCTATGTGCGCTGCGGTGTGCGCTGATACTTGCCAGTCTCGTCCTGGCAACATCAACGACGGTGCAGGCCGAACAAAACGTCAAGGAGTTGGTGGCAACTTGCGCTGCCTGTCATGGTGAAAACGGGGTCCCTCAAGATAAGGAAACGCCCGTGATTTGGGGACAGAACGAGGGCTACGTGTATCTGCAGCTGCGGGACATGCAAAAAGGTACCCGCAAGAATGAGCGGATGCGGGCGATTGTTGAGGGCTTGGAGAGGGCAGATCTGAGAGCGTTGGCTGCGCACTTCTCAAAACTTGAATGGCCGAGCTTGGGCCAACCTGAGGCGCCGCCTGCCGTCGAAAAGAAGGCAAAAACAGCTAGTCTTGCGATGAGCTGCACGGTCTGCCACCAAGGCGAATATGAGGGTGATGGCACGACTGGCCGGCTCGCCGGGCAGAGCCTTGCCTACCTCAACAAGACGGCTGAGGATTTTCGCGGCGGCGCGCGTGCCAACAACCCAGGTATGGCGAATGTCTTCCGGTCAATGGAACAAGATGACATTGAGGCGATCAATCAATACCTCGCAGGGCTTCGATTGCAACCTTCAGCGGGCAGGCGTTAAGCATCAGTTTCTACGGTTAAGCCTTTCACGTAGGGCGTCAGTGGAAGCGAGTTCGCTGGCCGATTTTCCCTCGTTGTCGACAAGGTTGACGTTTGCACCATGACCAAGCAGGGCCTCGACAACTTCATCGTGGCCAAGCTCAGCAGCGATCATTAATGCGCTGCGGCCCCGATTATCCTTGTCGTCGATACGTGCTCCTCGCGAGATGAGCAGTTCCATTGCCTCTAGCGCATCAAGATATCCGGCATCTGCGGAATAACCTGCCGCCCACATCAGCGCTGTTAGGCCATTGCCATAGCGAGCATTGACGTCGACGCCACCGTCGAGAAGCACCCGCACCACATTGGTGAACCCTCGACCCGCCGCGTAACACATGGGTGACTTGCCAAACTGATCGACAAGCATTGGGTCAGCATCACGTTCTAGAAGAACCTCGACCATCTTCGGACTGCCCATGTAGGCGGCCGCCGCAATCACGGTGTTTCCTTTGCGACCGCGAATATGAACGTCGGCACCACGATCGAGCAAAGTTCGAACGATGCTAAGACGGTCTGCCTCGGCGGCGCGAAATAGTGCCGTCGATCCGTGGACGTCTCGCGAGTCGATGGGTGCGCCGTGTTCAAGAAACTGCGTTACAAGGTCAATCCACCCTTCTTCTGCAGCCCGGCTCAAAGGCATTGCGCCTGAGCGATCTCGCGCCTGCAGAGATGCGCCATTCGCCAGGAGGCGCTCGACCAAATCTTCACATCCTCGTTTCGTTGCTGAAAAGAGGGCCCGATTGACCTGTAACGTACCGGCGTTGGTTTTTATCTGTTCGTAGCCTTGTGTGATTTCGCGGCACAATTTCTTATCGACCGCTCGGGCCGCTTCTACGGTTGTGAGGCCACCGCACCATAGGAGGGCAGTGATGACGCCAATGCTGAGCCGCCGATTCGCAATTTGCACTACTTGGAATGCCGATTTCATGACCTACTGCAATCTATGGGTCTATTCGGTGAATGCGCCGCTAGTCGAGGTCTTGCCGCGATAGCTGGCCAAGTTGCCCTTGGACAGGATTTCAATCTTGCCGCGCGTTGTGCGAATCCAGCCCGCCCGCTCCCACTCGCCCAAATACCGGCTGACGACCTCGCGAACACTTCCAAGGTCAAGCGCGAGCTGCTGGTGTGTTTTTGTAACCGTCCCTTCGGCGTCAGCTTCGGCAAGAAGCCGGCGGGCAAGCCGCTCATCCAGACCGCGAAACGTGACCTCGTCTATCAAAGAGATCATGCTGGCGAGCAAGTGACCATAGTCATCAAGCACGAACTGACGGAAGGTTGGAGAGTCCGTCATTAGGTTATGGAATGTCTTGGCCGGCAGGCAAGCAAGACGAGCGGGCGTCTCAGCCACACTCTCAGCAGGGAAGGTGCCGCCAACCAAGAGACAGGACGTTGTAAGAACGCAGGTCTCTCCGGCACCAACCTTGTAGATCAGTATCTCGCGCCCCAAGCCTGATGACTTGAACACGCGTGTCGTGCCCTCGATACACATAACATAGTTGGGACATTCCCAGCCCTGATGGTACGCTACTTCGCCAGATCCTAAATGGGCAAACCGGAGTGCTTCCCGCGCTGTGGCCAGGTGCTCAACGTCCAGGCTTTTCAGCCCAGGGAAGAGCTCAATCCAGTGGTCGATCAAGGCTTGGTTAGACATCGCAGGAGATCACGTATGGGTTAACGCTCAAGATCCGCACGGCTCGAAAATAGGCCGCTCTTGACTGGCATCAGCCACGGCGTGCGCCGCCACGCTATATTTTAGCGTGAATGGTGACTTGGGTCACATACCTCCTTTCTAGGGATCACCTATGTTTCTAGGACGGCGTTGCGGCGGGGCCCAGGCGAAGTGCCGAGCATTATCACTCACCGCGTGCAAGTCGCGGTCTCAGCGTAGCTGGCCGCCTCGCCCTGGACGCTCCGCAAAACGATAACTATATGCACGAGCAGGAAGGCCGGTTAGGACACAATGAAAATCAGAATTGCACTCTTTGCGGGCTTAATCGCCATCGCTCCATTCGCTGGCGCATCGGCGCAAAGCATGCTCGACATGGTCGACCTCAAGTCCGATGCCTTCACCAAGGCGGAGATGAGCCGGGCCGATATCGAAGCGGCAATAGCAAAGCTTGGTCCCGATGAGGTGCTGGATCTGCGCGCAAAGTCGCTCAACGGCCTGGATCTTTCCAATATGGATCTTCGGCGCACCAATCTTCAGACCGCGCGCCTCATGGGTTCGAAATTGGCAGGCGCAAATCTCGACGGTGTTGTTCTCGATCAGGTTTGGGCCCTCGATTCCGACTTCACCGGTGCCAGCCTCAAAGGTGCCAGCCTTTTTGGGACCCAGCTCGTCGGCGCCAAGCTTGACAACGCAGACCTTTCCAAGGCACGGGTCGCAGGCAATCTCTCGAAAGCGAGCTTGGTGAATGCACGTTTCGACGGAGCCGATCTCTCTCCGGACGAAAAGAACCAATCCATGGGCTTGATGCGCGGCGAATTCAGTAGTGCCAAGCTTGATGGCGCTTCCTTCAAGGACGCCAATCTTGCTCGCAGTCTCATGGAGTACGCCTCATTGCGGAACGCCATTCTCGTCGGCGCCAACCTTAGAGGGATCGAGCTTGCCGGTGCCGATCTGACAGGCGCAGACGTTGAGGGCGCCAACTTTGATGGTGCAGACGTAAATTCGGCCCGCATTGGCGGCATGAAGAATCTCGAGGGCGCCAAGAACTTCGACAAGGTCAAGAATTTCGATCGCGCCTACCGCAATTAGTTGGGGTTCTTTCCCCGCCGATTGCATTGCGCGGCAAAGTCGATGATCAAATTGCTGCTGCCCTTCGCGCAAATCCTGCTTCGAGGTCGGCTTTGAGGTCCTCAACGTCCTCCAGGCCGATATGGAAGCGAAGCGCGGGCCCCTCTGCCTGCCAGCGCGTGGCAGTGCGGTATGAGATGGGGTCGAAGGGGATGACGAGGCTTTCATAGCCGCCCCACGAGAAGCCCATGCCGAAAAGCTCCAATTTATCGAGCATGGCCGCCAAGGCCTTTTTACTTGTGGGCTGCAAGATAACGGCAAACAAGCCAGATGCGCCGAGGAAATCGCGCTTCCAGATCTCATGTTGGGGGTGACTGGGGAGTGCTGGGTGCAGAACGCGCGCCACCTCGGGGCGGGCTTCGAGCCAGCGCGCCATCTCCAGTCCGGATTCTTGGTGCTGAGCCAAACGTGTCGCGAGCGTGCGCAGACCGCGCTGGCCTAAGTATGTTTCCTCCGAACCCGGGCATACGCCTAAGAGGTCCTTTGCTTGAGCGACAAGTTTGGCGGCCCGTTCATTGGAGGTGATGGCACCCAGCATGGCGTCTGCGTGGCCCACGATGTACTTGGTTGCAGCTTGGATTGACACATCGACGCCGTGGTCGAAGGGTCTAAAGTAGAGTGGGCTTGCCCAAGTGTTGTCGAGAAGCAGCCACAACTTGCGCTTCTTGGCAACGGCCACGATTGCGGGGATGTCTTGGACCTCGAAGGTCTGCGAACCGGGGCTTTCTGTAAAGATCAACCGCGTGTTCGGGTGCACGAGTTTGTCGATGCCGGAGGCGATGACGGGATCGTAGTACGTTGTCTCGACGCCGAGCTTAGTCAATAGATGATCACAGAACCGGCGCGTGGGATAATAGACGCTGTCGGAGACAAGGATGTGATCGCCAGATTCAACGAAGGCGAAGATCGCGGTGCTGACGGCTTGATAACCCGACGCCGTTAGCTCGGTTGCCGCGCCGCCCTCAACTTGGGCTATTGCCTCCTCGAGCGCCTTGACCGTCGGCGTGCACGTACGACCGTACGTGAACTCTTGATCGCGCTTCCAAAGCTTCTCGACCGTGGGGAAAAGGACCGTCGATCCACGGTAGACGGGCGGATTCACAAATCCGTGTGTGGCGGCAGGGTCGCGCCCTGAATGAACGACCTCGGTGGCAGGGCGGTGCCGGGATTTCTTGTTAGACGCTGACATGGGCGGTTCCTGTTCGCCACGGTAAGCCGCCCCGTGTGGCGCAACTTTCGCGCTCGGTCAAGGCCTTGACCAGCGAGCCATTAAGAGGGATTTGTGCGCCCGGCGCCGCGCGCCGAGCTGCTTCCTTAATTGCCCTCCAATTTGCTGCTGCATCCTGTCCCTTGCGCCTTGATGCGTGCTGCCCCACACTGAAATGTAACGTGATGACAAGACCTCCGCACACTCGCCACTCGATTGCCGCAGCCATTGGGCTAGGTGCGCTCCTGTCAGCGTTTGGAGCGTACAGTGTCGATGCCACGACACTGGAGTCGATCCGCTCAAGAGGCCACGTCTTGTGTGGCGTGGGCCAGGATCAGCCCGGTTTCTCGCAGGTGAACGAGGAGCGCGAACGAACCGGGCTTGATGTGGAGTTCTGCTCTGCGCTCGCTGCCGCTATCTTCGGTACAAAGGACGCCGTTAAGTTCTGGCCGCTGGCGGCCAACGAGGGGTTCAAGTCGTTGCAGGCGGGTGACATCGACGTTCTGGCGCGTGCCACCGCGTGGACACTAAGCCGTGACACTGAACTTGGAGCACATTTTACGGGCGTTCTCTACTATGACGGCCAGGGCTTCCTTGTGCGTCGCGGCAATGCCGTGACAAGCGTGCTGGAGCTTTCCGGGGCTTCCGTATGCGTAATGCCCGGGGCCGGCGGTGAACAAGCCGTGGCTGAATTCTTTGGCGCACGGGATATGCGCTATTTTGCTGTCGCTCAGGAAAACTGGGACGACCTCGTAAAAACATACGCCGCGGGCAGCTGTACCGTGTTGACGGGGGATGTCACGTCGCTGGCGCTCGCACGCAGCAAGCTTGCAAAACCTAACGATCACATAATCTTGCCCGAGCTAATCACAAAACAGCCCATGGGCCCTGCCGTACGCGACGACGATGAGCAATGGTTTGGAGTGGTCCGCTGGACCGTCATGGCGCTTGTCGCTGCTGAGGAGTTAGGATTACGCAGCGATAACGTCGATTCGAAGCGCACCTCCACAATTCCACAAGTGCGCCGCTTCCTTGGGCTTGAAGCCAATCTCGGTCAGGCGCTGGGCTTGCCGCGCGACTGGGCCTATCAAATTGTCAAGAATGTCGGCAACTACGGCCAGATTTTCGAGCGAACCGTGGGCGCGCGCTCGCCGCTGAAGCTCAAACGAGGTCTCAACGGCCTTTGGACCAGCGGTGGGCTCATGTACTCAATGCCTTTTCGTTAATGTGTTGAATGCAACGCGCGACAATTTCAACCGGGCGGGCTAAGCCCCATAGACTAAAGTGATCATGGGGCAAGATGATGAGGGAATTTCTAGCGCAGGTCGATGGTGCCTGGATCCTCGTTTGCGCAACCGTGCTGGTCATAGCGGCGGGGCTCGTTATTTTTGCGGCATGGAGACGCCGGAAAAAGTCCTCAGTAGGCGAATTGATAACTGCGCCACAGAGTTTGATCGACGTCAGCTCTGGCCTTGATACGCCTTCTATCCAGCTGGCCGTTCGTGAGGCGGAGGACAAACGGCAGCATGACAAGCTGCCCAGTCTCTATTTTGTCCTGGCGCAACGCACGATCGAAACCGGCGACACGGCTAGGGCGCACGAACTGTTGCGAAGGAGCATTCGTGGTGCGGCGTCGGTTGATCAGACGGATGTCCATGCCCGCGCCCGGGTGGCGCTCGGAGATCTCGCGCACGCAGATGGCGATCTTACCACGGCGTGTGAGCACTGGCAGATTGCGCGCGCCCTCTTTGTTGAACTGAATCAACATAGTGAGCATGAGTCGGTCGAGGCGCGTATGCTGCGTAATCGGTGTCCAACTGATTGGGTGTTGACCGATTTCTAATGGGGCGTTTTGCCCGCGCTGCTATCGCATTAGCACTTCGACTTGGGCAATTTCACCGCTCGCGAGAGTGAATTCGCGCTTAAAGGCGCGTGTCCCAGATCTCGCTATGATTGTGTAGGTGCCGGGCGCGAGGATGTGAGTGGGCAAGGCGCCGACACTACGCTTGATGACTTGGCCTTCAGGCGTTTGCACCGTCCACTGGGTGTCGGGCAACGCTTCGCCACCCGCGCGCATAACAAGCTTGAAGGTGACGCGGGCAGCCGCGTGCGGCACGGTAGCCTCGGTAAGTTTACCCGCCTCGACGGTGACGTCAGCATCCACCGTTGCATTGGCGTCCCCATAAGTTGAGACGACGTGATAAATGCCGGCGTTGAGGCGAATGATGAGGTCTGTCTTCACCCGCCGCATGATCCGGGCGCGCTTGCCGAACTGGTCGCGCTCATCTGAATAGATATCATACGTCACGGAATTGGGCATTGGTGCTGCGCCTTCGACGAGCGCCTTAATGCGCAATCCGCCGGCATTCAGAACGAACTGTTCTGTTGTGGTGGTGCCATGCTTTACGGTGATCCTTCGCGTTAAGTGGGCACGGCCGAATGCAGCGTTCACGATATAATCACCGGGCTCAAGCTTGAGGACCGGGCTGGCAGATCGCTCGGTCTTTAGCAAGTTGCTCTTTTCGCTTGTTGCGTTTGCGCCATCGTAAACACGCCAAACAATTCCATTGTCGATGCGCTGACCGTTCGCTGTCAGCAGAGCGACAAGCCTGACACGGCTCGCCGTACCTGATTGCTCCGATGGGGTGGTCGGCGTACGTGGAATGACCGTCGTATTGGCACTGGCGGGCGGCGAACTGTCCTGCGGTGTCTCGGCATCGCTGCCCGGCAGAGCGGGAAAGGCTCCGCGCAATTCCAGGTCTGTATTCCAGTTGTCCTGTCCTTGCGCGTGTGCCGTCATGAGTGGGCTCAGCGCGAAAGCTGCCGCCATGATGGTACGTAATAGGATCGGCAATCTCGTAGCCTTTAGGAGTCTCGCCATCACTGCCCCACCGGAAGTTTCACTTCGCCAGTGATACGCATTTGCCGAGAACGGCCCAGGAGAATGGTCGAAATATGGCTAGCTCAGCCGGAATGAGCCGATGTCCCATTATTGCGGGCCAACCAAGAGTGTACGGTCGTCACCAGCCTCTAATTCAAAGGCCGTCTTAAATTGCTTGTCGCGCGTTTCCGATTCGATCACGTAGTGGCCGGGGGCGAGAAGGGCGGTGGGCTGAGGCCGGCTTGTGCGCAATACAGTATGCCGGTTGCTATCCTTGATCTCCCAGAAGACATCTCCGGTCCCAAAGCCAGATTGGCCACCGGCAAGCTTCAACGTGATGCGCCCGGCCTCTAATTTCAAATTGATGTCTTGCGATTGCCCGGCTGTAAGTGTGAGTTCCTGGGTAGCCTTCACGTTCATAGCCCCCAGATGTGCCTCAAGACGGTAATGGCCTGGTGAGAGCTCGAATTCAGGCTTGCTTGCGACCGTGCGTGCGATTTCGTGCGCTTTGCCATCGAGGCGCACAACCTTAAAGACGAGCGGCATCTTTGCCGGAGGCGGTCCGCCATCGAGTGTGGCGGAAAGCTTCACACGCGAAAGGCCCAACGGCATGACACGGCTCACGACGTCGCCGGCGCCGATGGCGATTTGTTCACGCACTTCGGCGGCGGCCGTCCGCGCAGTAACGTAGTAGGTGCCCGCAGGTAACGTGAATGTTGGTGACGCTGCCCCAGAGCGCGCGACTTCCTTGCGACCAGCCGGTGATTCTGGGTCATCCTCGTAGACGAGAAAGGTGACGCCTTTAGTCATTGGCTTTCCACTGTCTCGTTCGCGCGTGGCGGACAGTTTCAGCCGGCCGGTGGCAAGGGCGGCATCGAAGGTGGTGCCGGCGCCAGGTGAAACCACCAAGGGTTGCTCCTGATAGGCCGGGCCGTCTTGAGCGCGAACAACATATTTGCCCGCGGGAAGCACGATCTCCGGCTGAGACTGACGGCCGATCCAGATTGGTGCGCGCGCCTTACTAGCAGCGGTATCGTCCGCGGCCGTTACAGTAAAGACCGGCCCGGACAGCGGCTGCGCGTTTCTTGCTGGACGCGCCAGCATCTTGAGGACGCCAGCATTCAAGTTGACCCGCACAGGTGTTGGTGCGTCCTTTTTCACCTCAACGGGCTGGCGAACGGTGGCAAGCCCGAGCTTTGCTTCTACGTCGTACGTCCCCGGCGGCAGTTTTTCGGTAAGCCCGGGAGCGGTCGCCTCTCGAATGAGATCGCCGTCATCGCCGGCCTTTGTCACACGCCATTGCACGGGGCTCTGCAGGGGCTCGCCCTTTGGCTTGAGCGTAGCCGTCAAATAGAGGCCGGGGCCACCTTTGGCCGTCGGAGCTTGCGATGGGTCACCGGGCGCAGTCTTGCTGACCGTGGTGGCTTCGGTTCCCCGTTCCAGGCGGGCAAACTTGATGATCTGGTCGAATGCAGAGGCAAGCCCATTTGTGTTGGGCGCATTGTAGTGCTTGCCTCCCGTGAGTTTGGGCAGGCAGTGCATCGCGTTGACTTTCGCTTTGTTCAAGCCGATGCCAATCACGTGGACCGCCAGCTTTGGCTTTGATTCAGCAATTGCTCTGGCGACCAAGCAGAGATCTTGCCCGCAGTTGTCAACGTCATCATGGATCAAAATGATATTGGCTGGGGTTGATTGGCCAACGGCTTCGACCGCCTCGAGCAGGCCCAGGACCAATGGTCCTTTGCCGGTGGCGCTCAATTTGTTGAGCGGCTCAATCACCCGCTCCAGATTATCGGCTGCGGGCGGCACAATAACCTGTGCATCGCGACAATTGGATTTGCGGCGGTGCCCGAATGAAGCTAGCCCCAATCGCACTTCCGGCTTGATACGCGGCAACGCCTTATTCAACACATCTCGCGCAACATCGAACTTTGCCCGCTTGTCACCTGGCATTTGGCCCCACATGGAACCAGACCCGTCAAGCAGGATCACTGCGGTGGGAGCCTCATCGGCGGCACGCATGGCGCCGGCGCCCATGCCAGTGAGCGCGGCGGCAAGCAGAAGTCTCAAGCCAAGCGGTGCCAAGAGTTTGGACATGCAAATTCCGTGTTTCTAAGGCAGAGTCGTATGGGGTTGGGCGCATTCTAGCACAACCGTCTGCATGACAATTATGGCGACAACCTAAGCCTCCTTGGCATTGAGTCAGCAGTGAAATTGGGCTAGCGCAGGCAGCCAGCCTCCCGCTACAAGCAGAATCATGGACAACCCAATACTTGCGCTGCTTTCCAGGCGCCGCTCGGTGAAACCTGACAAGCTTGGCTCTCCGGGGCCGACCCCGGCTGAGCTTGAGACCATTTTGACGATTGCTGCACGCGTTCCCGACCATAAGAAGCTGGTTCCCTGGCGGTTCATCGTTTTCGAGGGGGACTCACGGGCCCGCTTCGGAGACATCATTGCGCAAGCCTGTGTTTCCGAGGAGCAGGAGGCACCATCACAGGTGCGGCTTGCGATGGAGCGAGAACGCTTGACGCGCGCGCCTCTCGTGGTTGCGGCAATCTCACGCGTTGTCGAACGTCGCGGTGCGCCGGAGTGGGAGCAGGTCCTGTCTGCGGGGGCGGCCTGTTTCAGTCTCTGTCTCGCCGCGAATGCAATGGGCTACGGCACGTCCTGGATTACGGAGTGGATCGCATATAGCCCGCACGTGCGCGACGCTCTCGGCCTTGCCGGCAACGAGCGTGTTGCCGGTTTCATCTATATCGGCACACCCATTGAAAGATCCGGCGAACGCGAGCGGCCCGCGCTTTCCGATATCGTTTCTCAATGGCCGGGCTGACGAAAGCAGCTCTTTGCACGCTTTATGCGTTCCATTTTCAACCGGCCGGTGCAGGTGAAGCTGGACATCTCCCTGCCGGACAATTCAGTAGCGGAATTGTTCTGCCAGCACCCGTTCATCCAGGCTGTGGTCGGCGTCGAACATCAAATAAAGTACAATATTACGGGCCTTTTCGATCTCTACACGGGTGACGCTGCGCGTCTCATAATGGTCGGCGACCGCGCTGACCGGGCGTTTGTCGGCTTCCAAAACTTCGATCGAGATGCGCGCCTTGCTGGGCAGAAGTGCTCCGCGCCAGCGGCGCGGCCGAAATGGGCTGATGGGCGTTAAGGCCAACAGCGGAGCATTGATGGGCAGAATGGGACCATGCGCTGAAAGATTGTAGGCCGTCGATCCCGCTGGGGTGGCAACGAGGATGCCGTCACAAATGAGCTCCTCCATGCGCACAGTGCCATCAACAGAGATTCTGAATTTGGCCGCTTGATGCCTCTCGCGGAATAGCGAGACCTCGTTGATAGCCAAGCCCTTGTGGGCCTTGCCGGCGCGGTCGTATGCGAGCATGGCGAGCGGATGGATGCGGCTCACCTCCGCATCGGCCAGCCGCTGCAAAAGGTTCTCCTCGCTATACTCGTTCATCAGGAAGCCGACAGAACCGCGGTTCATCCCATAGATGGGGATGCCGTCATTCATGAACCGGTGCAGGGTCTGGAGCATGTGCCCGTCGCCCCCCAGAGCGACGATAGCGTCGGTATCGCCTATCTCGACCGAGCCGTAACGGGCAACGAGACGGTCTCGAGCCTCGATCGCTTCGGGCATGTCGCTTGCCACAAATGCTATTTTCTCGAATTTTTGTTTTGGCTTTGGCATGGTGGCTGGAGGCTCTGCAGGCGGCACGAAACGTGGAGGCTCGCTCAAGTGCAGGAAAACGACAAGCCCGTTCTCATTTATTCGACTTTTCCTTCAGCGGATGCCGCAGAGAAAGCCGGTGGGCAACTGGTTGATCTGCACCTTGCCGCCTGCGTTAACATTATCCCGACAATGACGAGCATCTATCGCTGGGAAGGCGAGCGTCAGCGCGATTGCGAAGCGGTCATGATCATCAAAACACGTAAAGGATGCGTGGACGACGTAATGGCGCATGTGAAGGGTGGCCACGCCTATTCCAACCCGGCACTTCTTGTGATCCCCGTCGACGGGGGCGCGGTTGACTATCTTGCTTGGTTGGCCGCTGAGACAGCCGCGAAATAGCATGCGCAAACGGCCGCTCGCGGTTCTGCCCCTTCGTTATCAAGGAAGGTGCGTCAGTAGGCGCCGCCGAGGCTCAACATGAGATTACGCCGCCGCGCCGCCCGCACTCCGCGATAACGGCGTCTTGAGCGCTTGGTCTTGCGTGGTGCTGCGGCGCGTGCAGGACGTGCTGCGGGCACGCGCGTGTAGGCCGGCTGTGAGACGCGGGCGCGATCAGAGTCGTCGATTGCCGCAGCAGCGACGCTGCTGTACCCAACGCCATCCTCGACTGAAGGCGGCGGCAATTGTCTCGGGCCGCCGATAGCCATGCGCCCTGGCAGCGGAGCCGTCGTAACAATGGTCGTCCCCACCGGCCGCAGCAACTGTTGGGCTGCAGGCTTTGTTGCTCTCGCCTGCTGCCAGGGGAGTACTTCGCCGACAGCGTTATGGCCGCCGCCGGTCTTGGATTGCTTATCGGCAACGATGGTCTGCGGCACACAACTGCCGCCAACAGTGGCCGTATGACCCGACGGACAGGCGCCGCATGTCTTATCGCCATTTGCTTGGAGCAATGTCAGCAGAACGTAGTCGGGCTGATCAATGGGCAATGTGGCATTGACGCGTTCGATGAATTCCTGCATCGCGTATTTGGAGCCTGCACCCCATGATCCATCAATTCTGCCCCAGTAGCAGCCACGTTTCTTGAGATTGCGCTGGATTTCGACGACGAGTTTGTAACGGCTGGTCGAGTCCCTCGGTTTAAGTGAAGCCGCTCCCGATCCAGACTTTATCGATGCGGCAGTAGGTGAGACCACGGGTTGCCACCCCATGACGGTCCTGCGGACAGCATGCGTGGGTGCCGGCGCCGTCACCGCGGTCACGACGTCGCGGGCTTTGGTTTCACCTGAGCTTTCTATCCCGCGCGGTTCAGGAGGCGTAAGTTCGGCCAAGGAAAGATTTGGCGAGAAGGAGCGAGAGGTTGCGCGTAAAGCTGCCGGAACGCTTGAGTAGTTCCCATTGGCCCAGATCTGCTGGGCATTTTCAAGCGATGTGCGATGGTTAACCGGCGACGGCAGATACACAAATAGGCCAACGCCGATACCCGCTAGGAGCACGAATCCGCCAAGGCTACGCATAACGCTAAACCTCACAACCCTCGTCATGCGATGCGGTCATTGCGCCTGCCAGTCGTGGTGGCAAACGCCCCCCTTGTTGTTATGGCCTTGACTTACGTAGAAGCAATGACAGCGTTCTACACCAACCCAACTAAAAGCGGGTTTTTCCACGCTTCACAATTGTAACTATAAAGATAATTCGGGCTCGGAGCCGATGCAACCGGAAAGGGCTGACAAAACGAATTCGTACCTTCGACTTTTGTCGTGCGTGATGGCGGACGCAGCTCTGCGGTCATCAGCTGTAACTTCGAGTTTTGCTCACAGCGAATGTTTCGCAGCGCAATAGGAGCAATACGATTTGCTCCACGTCTGTGAACTCGAGCGAGACTTTGGGGAAAAGGCGTGGCCAGCGTCGGGAAGAAATGTGAGTCATTTCGAGGCGACACATCGCGCGCGTTTGAAGCGCGTATGAGTTGGCGCGCCCTAGCAGGCTGATTCTCTTAACAAAAGGATACGAATCGCGTAGCAAAGGCAACTAAGGGGGCTTGTATAGCAATTGTTACTTGTCGCCTTTGCTCGTGGGGACGTGTTTTGCACAGGCGGGATCCAGCGGCAATATCCGCCGTGCCTTAAGCACCCACCGATCAAAGCTTCAGCTCTCGGCGCACCATCTGGGCGCGCGGTTTTCGGCATGCCGGATGTCATTGGGGATGACGCCGGAGCTCGCAGGTCGAACAAGCCGCGTTGCCAATCAGACCGGTGTGTCGCGTTTAGCGTGGGAGCTGCAGACTCTGTCGGCTCGTTGGCCCTCTTGTGACAGAGACAAGACAAACGCCGGCCGTTTGTGCGTGCACTCCGGCGATCAAGAAATGAGAGGGCAAACATGAGGCATGCTCTAGGCGTGTTGGGGGTTCTAGCGGCCGGCGTTCTACTCGCCGTATCGGCCGCAATGAACTGGCGATTTGGCTTTAGTCTCGGTCGAACCGAGTTTGACGGCCAAATCTATGGCGCGGCCAGCGCGGCCGCGGACTGTATGAAGGCGCTAGTGCCGTTCTTTTTCTTCGCCGCACTGCGCACCAAGATGTGGTCTCAAGCGGCTGCATCAGCACTCGTTTGGGTCGTGGTCATGGCGTACTCACTTACCTCGGCTCTCGGCCACGCGGCGTTGAACCGGCTTGATACGGCCGGCCAACGTGCAGCGACAGTGCAGACGTACAAGGACCATCGTGCCGATCTGGCGCGGGCCCAGGAGCAGCTCTCCTGGATCCCGCAACACCGCCCTGCTCAGGCGGTACAGAGCGATATCGCATCGCTGAAAGCGGAAAAGGCGTGGCGATGGACCAAGGGCTGCACGAAGGTCACCGGTCCTAAGGGCCGCAGCTATTGCCATAAGTACCACGGCTTTACGGCTGAGTTGGCATCAGCGCAGCAGGAAAGTGTGCTTGAGGCGCGCATTGCCGATACGCAAGCCAAGCTCTCTCAGTCGGAGGGGGTAACGGTGATGTCCGAAGCGGATCCGCAAGCTGCGGTTCTCGCCAAGCTCGCCAGCGTGATGATGCCTTCGGTTAAAGTCGAAGACGTTCAGACGGCTCTGACGGTATTCATCGCGTTGTTGCTAGAGGTTGGCTCAGCCTTTGGCATGTATGTGGCCTTTAGCCAGTGGCGATTGTACGACCGCGAAGCGCCAGCTGCTCCGGAGATTGTGCCAGTGAGCTCTGCTGCGGCAGCGGAGCCAGCTCCCAAGAAGGTCGCGGCGATCGCAAAACCGCGTTCCGGTGCAAACGACAACAAGACGGCACCGGCGGCGCGACTGATCGCTCCCGAAACAGACGTGGAGCGCTTCTACAAGGAAAGGATCGAGACACAGGATGGATCGAGCTTAACTGCAACTTCGTTGTATGAGGACTATTGTGGTTGGTGTGATGAGCAACAAAAAGAGCCGCTGGCGCTTCCAACATTCGGAAGAGAGTTCGGCGAGCTCGGAGTCCAGAAAGCACGAATAGCAGGTAGAGTGCGGTACATAGGCATTGCGCTGAAATCCGCCACCGAGCTCGAGGAGGATAAGAAGCTGCCGGCTTTAGGCAAAAAAGCCGCCTAGAGATAGGCTTCGACGAAAGGCCGCGAAAGCGGCCTTTCGCATTTTCGGAAGCTTGAAAACTGCGAGGAGGGCGGCTTTGGCCGCCTTTTTTTTCTTTAGGCGGCCGGTGGAGTGTCGGTCATACCGGCAATCTTCAGCGCGAACGCATAATCGATGGCGACCTCCTTGAGGTGGTCGAAGCGTCCTGACGCCCCGCCGTGGCCGGCTTCCATGTTGGTCTTCAAAAGCATCAGGTTTGTACTCGTGTTCTTCTCGCGCAGCCGCGCAATCCACTTGGCGGGCTCCCAGTAAGTAACGCGCGGATCATTGAGGCCGCCATAGGCAAAGATGTGCGGATAGGCTTTCGCCTCGACATTCTCGTAAGGGCTGTAGGAGAGAATTGTCTCAAAGTCCTCTTTGCTTTCTATGGGGTTGCCCCACTCAGGCCATTCGGGCGGCGTCAGGGGCAGGTCCTTGTCGAGCATGGTGTTCATCACGTCGACGAATGGCACATCGGCAATGATGCCGAGAAAAAGGTCGGGCGCCATGTTGGCGATGACGCCCATCAACATGCCACCGGCTGAGCCGCCGTTGGCGACGATGCGACCGCGCTGGGTTAACCCTTGGGCGGCGAGATGCTCACCGGCTGCGATGAAATCTTTGAACGTGTTGACCTTCTTTTTGAGCTTGCCCTCCGTATACCAGCGATAACCCTTCTCCTTACCGCCGCGAACGTGGGCAATCGCGTAAATGAAACCGCGATCGACGAGGGATAAGCGCCCGGTAGAGAAGGAGGCGGGCATTGAGATGCCGTACGCCCCATAGCCGTAAAGAAACAGCGGTGCTGAGCCGTCAAGTGGCGTGTCCTTTCGGTAGAGGAGCGAAATGGGTACCGTTTCCCCGTCGGCCACAGGCGCAAAAAGGCGGCGCGTCACATAGTCGTCGGGGTTATGTCCGCTGGGGACCTCCTGGCGCTTGCGCAGTATACGAGTGCGCGCCTCCATATCGTAGTCGTAGGTTTCCGCCGGCGTTGTCATTGAGGAATAGACAAACCGCACAGTCGTCGTGTCGAACTCGTAGCCGCCTGATAAACCGAGCGCATATGCTTCTTCGGGAAAGGCGATCGCGTGCTCGGCACCATCGCTAAGCCGGCGAACGACAATGCGCGGGAGACCCTCCTCTCGCTCAAGCCGCACCATGTGATCGCGATAGACAACCGTGTCGAGGATCAGGCAGCCATTGCGGTGCGGGATCAGTTCGCGCCAATTCTGGATGCCAGGGGCAGCAACGGGCGCCTCGCATATTCGGAAGTCTTCGGCCCCCGCGGAGTTGGTCAGGATGAAAAGCCGATCGCCATTGTGCTCGATATCGTACTCATGTCCCTGCTGGCGCGCTGCCACTTTGCGCAAGGGCTCGAGCGGAGCATCGGCGTCGACGAGGTAGATTTCGCTCGTTTGGTGATCGTGAGAGTCGATGAGGATGAATTTCGACGACTGCGTGTGCGATAGCCCGACATAGAATCCGATATCCTTTTCTTCGTAGATGAGAACATCCTCGTCGACGGGCGTTCCTAAGTAATGCCGGTAGACCTTGAGCGGGCGATGATTGTCATCGAGGCGTACGTAAAAGAGTGTCTTGCTGTCGTTGGCCCAGACCGGACTGCCATTGGTATCGGGAATGATGTCGGGCAGGTCTTGGCCGGTCTCCAAGTCACGGATGCGAATTTCGTAATACTCCGAACCCTTTTCATCGCTGGCATAGGCGAGCAGCTTGTGGTCGGGGCTATGCTCGACGCTACCCAGATCCCAATAGGGTTTGTCTTTGGCCTCCAAGTTGCCGTCAAGCAGCACGGTCTGTTGGCCGCCATCGCGCGGTGCGCGTCCAACGAGTGGGTATTGGCCTCCGACGACAAAGCTCGAATAGTAAGCAAACGGGCCATCCGGTGCGGGTACCGTGCTGTCATCCTCCTTCAGGCGCCCCTTCATCTCCGCAAAGAGGGCATCCTGAAGTTTACGCGTATCGGCGAGCTGTCCTTCACAGAAGGCGTTCTCGGCCTCAAGATACTTGCGGATTTCTCCATCGAGCTTACTGGGCTCGCGCATCACCTCTTGCCAGTTTTCGGCGCGGAGCCACGCATAGTCATCGCTCAGCGTCTTGCCGTGCCATTGGGTAAGATGGGGCCGGCGCGCAGCGTTCGGCGCCTTGAGGGACGCACGTCGATCAGCTTGACCGTGCATGAGTAACTCCGTGATAGGACGAATTGGGACCGGGCATGCTTAGCAAATCGCGCCATGCCAGGGCTTGGATTGCGATGACCGCGACCGGATCTACCCGCACATGCCCACTAGCATCCGCCGGGAGATGCATGAGATTGCTCAGGGGCGGTGTTGTCAACTTTGTCAGCAGTTGTCTGAAGGTACGTTCGGCCGTTGCACTAGGCTCCGCCTGTAGAGGATTGTCCCGCCGCTACATTTCTGCTGCCTGTTCTGACCTTTGCTAGGATAAATGGTGAAATTTGTTGGGGCGGCAAGCGCAACGACGCATTGAGCCGGTCACGACTCATCATAAACATTTTGTGGTGCCGCATCGCCTAGGGAAGTTGGAGAAATATCCGAGTACGGAAACTTAATCGCCCAGTGACCTAAGAGTTGTTTTGCAAAATTGATTGTCTACCCCAAGTCTAGAGAGTAGTGTTTTTGTTGACATTACTATTGGGGGGTGCGACAGAAGTTCCAAGCGGTGTATTTTTTGGCGTCTCGTGGGTCTTGATACACAAGCCTTCAAGTCCATCCAGGTGGATTTCTGAGGGGCATCAAGGTTTGATTTGTCTTAATTGGCACGCCGTCTTGCCCTCAAAGCATCGCGCCTTCTGGAAAGGGAAGTTGGAGTGGAAAACCAATCGCCGCCAGAACTTGTTGAACTCACCGCCAAGATCGTTTCGGCCTACGTCAGCAACAATGCTGTTGTGGCAACAGAGCTGCCGCATCTGATCAGCGAAACGCACGCGGCGCTAAGTCGCGCAACGGGCTCAATTGTGCAGCCGGAGCGCGAAGAGCAAAAGCCAAAAGTGCCGGTGAAGAAGTCTGTAATGCCGGACTACATCGTTTGCTTAGAAGATGGGAAGAAGTTCAAGTCATTAAAGCGTCACCTGCGTACACACTATAATCTGTCGCCGGAAGAGTATCGCGAAAAGTGGGGTTTGCCTCACGACTATCCTATGGTGGCGCCCAACTACGCCCGGGCGCGCTCCGATCTGGCCAAGAAAATGGGCCTGGGCACGCGCCGCGAGAAATAGGCGCTATTAAGTTTCGAGTCATCGCTAGAAGGGTGCGCGGCCAGCTTGCGGGCGCCGCGTTAACTGGCTGACTGGTTGCCAGCATGTTCTATGGCGATGCGGCGCGCGCGTTTGCTTTTGGGATCTTCCTGTTGTGCGCGCGGTTTGCGGTCGGTCGTGGCGCGAAGGTAGGCTGCCGCCTCCGCACGATATGCGCGCAGAAGCTGAGCGTGCCGGGCCAGATCATACGTCCAATGACTATTTTCGCCGCGCAGTCGTTCCGCGCGAAGCGCTTTGCGCAAACGGGCGAGAAGCCGCGCATGGTCTGCAGTCTTTGAACACACGATCTCGTGGGGCCAGAGCGGTAACAGCTTTGGCAGGTCGCGTGCGCGGTCATAGGCGCGCAAATCAAGATCACTTTGCGATCGCGAACGAGGTGGCGCACTGCGGCGGGAAACTGCGGACTTTGACATTGGATGACTGCTGGTGAGGGCTTGCCGTCTCGCGGGACCTCGAGTTTCGCATTGTCCTGCACTGGGGGCATAAGGTGAGCGCGGATAGACATGGCGACACGCTGCCGCGCGGATTTATCCCCGCTGTTCACTCAGTCGGTAGTTTTGGGGCACGTCTGCGGCTCTCCGCACTTATGTTTGGCGTACGAAAAAAGAGAGCGTGAAGCGCGCCAATAATCGCGCCAAGGAGCGAGGACCATATGCTGAACACCATCGACGGCCCTCAACAAATCAAACGCCCCCGACATCACCGCTCTCCACTTTCACCCGCATCGAATGGCGCCCGACCTGTTGTTTCGCGCAAAGCAATCGAACAGGCCGTAATCCAAGTTTTCGGCGTCGGGCCCGCCGACTTGCATCACACGACGCGCGGGCGGGCTAAGGTCGCGCTGGCTCGCCAGGTTGCCATGTACTTGGCTCACGTGGCATGCGGTCTCTCACTCACCGACACCGGCCGGCTATTCGGCCGCGACAGGACGACAGCGGCGCATGCCTGCACAGTCGTTGAAGACAAGCGTGACGATCCACACTTCGACCGGGCGCTGGATCTGCTCGAGTGGGCGGTTTCCGCGCTAGCGACGCGGCCATCGACACGTTCTTTTCTCTGCTCCTAGCTCTTAAGGCCACCCCACAATGCCCGTTGCGCCGAAAAAGCAGCAGCCCACGCCTGCGCGCCAGCAGCCAACGCTCAATCCGGCCGAAAGTCCGATCGCTTGGCTGCGCCGGCGTAAGGACAAGGATGGTGAGCCCATGATCTCGCAGCCTCAATTCGATTCGGGTGAGAGGCTCCGGGCTGATTTCTGGTTCGCACAGATGACGCCCCGTGTCACGGCGAACTGGTCGGCCGTGGGATCCATGGGCCGGCGTCGCAAGTCCGGTGGGGGGTCGCACAGTGACATGCTGGATAACGTTGCCGCCGCGCGTGAGCGGGTTAGCCGCGCCTTAGCGGAAGTCGGTCCGGAACTAGCCGGCGTGCTAATAGACGTGTGCTGCCATTTGAAAGGATTGGAGACCGCTGAGCGGGAAGCTGGATGGCCGCAAAGATCCGGCAAAGTTGTTCTGCAACTCGCACTAACCCGGCTTGCGCGTCACTACGGTTTGGGTGAAAGCGCCGGCCATGCCCCGCAGCGTCCAGCGCAAGTTCGCCACTGGGGCAGCGACGATTATCGCCCGGTGATCGAGATGCCTTCCGAATAACGGCAAAAACATTATTCGGCAGCGGTATGACCCACCGATGCTTCAGCAGCATCGGAGCGAATGCGCGCGACCATTGAAGCGAGGCCGTTTGAGCGCTGTCGGGTGAGATGGTCCTTGAGACCAAGCTCGGCGAAAATCGGTTCCGGATCGAGCGCTAGAATTTCGTCGGCCGGCTTGCCGTCATAGATTGCAAAGAGAATAGCGATGAGCCCGCGAACGATGTGCGCGTCGCTATCGGCCTCAAAGGTTAGCGTTGGTGAACCGCCGGCATGCCTCTTGAGGTTCGTTGCAAGCCACACTTGGCTGGCGCAACCGCGCACCTTATTGGTATCGCTTCTGAGTTCATCAGGAAGAGGCTTAAGGGTTCGGCCGAGTTCGATCACGTAGCGATAGCGATCCTCCCACTCATCAAGCAGGGCGAAATCGGCTCGGATTTCAGAAAGATTTTGCAAGATCGGTCCTGCCTCCAAGGCGGATAAGATACAAAAAACATCTTACCATGAGATAGGTACTGGGTCTTGTGACGTGCAATAGCACTCTTGCGCAAATGCTAGAATGCCGCCTTGTCGGGACCGTTGGTATGCGGCGTTACCGTTTGGTTATGCGCCGGTTGGTCCGCCGCGCCAGGCCGGTTCGAAATCCTCAGGCCTCAGCGTTCCTTGCTCGTCCCCGAACGCGGCGGGGGCAAGGTAGTCGCCGCCGTTATTCTTGTACTTCATGGCCATATCGTACGCCATGCGCGCTCCGAACTTGGCCTTGGCCACGAAGGTCTGCCAAAGCTCACCGGCCTGATCACAAGTCGGCCCGTTGCGGTCACAGAACGTCGTAGTCCAATGCACAGCGGCGGCGGCCCTGTCGTAGAACTTGGCCTGCTGCTGCTCGTTTGCGGGCAACACGACGATCACTAGGGCGACGATGATGGCTATTCTTAACAAGAACATCCGGACTTACTCCGAACTCTTCCGGTTTCCATTGCAACTGGACGCTAGCAAATCGACGTCAACAATTTACTGCGCAAAAACGTAAACTTGCACGACATTCGGTCACAAGTGCGGCACCGCTTATCAACGTCGCTGTGCATTTCTGCGAAAGCTGCGTCACTCAGAGTTAAGAACTCGTTCACGCGCACACTTACATAATCGCCAATTGCAGTAAGCAGCACGCAAGGTATGGAGTCATCTATGCTGCCGGGCCGGTTGAAGATTCAACTCATCGTATTCTTCCTGCTGAGCGGCGGGGTTGCGGCCAACCTCTTTCTTTTGCAGCAGAGTGCGCGAGCCCCGAACGTGGAAGGGGACGTCACCACACAGGGGTTCTTGGCAGAGCAGACAGGTGCGGATCGCCGTCCGACAGGTTCCCTTGGCGTAGCCGGGCCAGGCGCGCTCAGCACCGAAATACGGCCGCGCTACGCAATCGAAGCAGTTCAACGCGGTGGGAACAGTGCTGATGTTGCAGTCAGCCAGGAAGTCCACCCCGATCCTGTCGAACTAACGCGCGCTATACAACGCGAACTCAATGGCCGTGGTTATGAATCAGGCATGGCAGATGGCCTGGTTGGTCCGGTAACGCGGGCTGCAATTATGGCTTTTGAATACGATCGCGGCCTGGCATTGACTGGTCAGCCGACCAACGCGCTGCTCAAACAAATTCTCTTGGGCAGCGGAGCGGCGGCGGCTGGACGCCGGGGAGATGTTCGGGTTCACAGCGCGGAAGCTAAAGCCCTAATCGGGTCGGTGCAGGTCTCGCTCGCCAAGCTTGGCTATGGGCCGGGTCCGATCAACGGGCGCCTGGGTCCAAGTACCTCGCGCGCTATTCGCAAGTTCGAGGCAGATCAGGGACTACCAGTTTCCGGGCGAATTTCCGGGCCGCTCATCTCGCGGCTGGCGCGGATCGCCGCCAAGAGGCGAGTTGCGTCAGGGCGTTAAGGGCAACGCGCTTGCGTTCGTGATCGCCGTCACTAGATTGCAGGCATCATGCGTCTCAGAGCTGAGTTTTGGGTCAAGGGCTACATCCGCCGCTGTGCGGGTGAAGGTGTGGCCGCTGTTGTTGTCCGTCATGGCGACGACGATGCTGGTGCGATCTTTATCAAAGTCAATCGTCTTGACGGGACGTGCCTTCTTTTTGCCCCCGCACCTGCAGGGTTGGCTGGCTCGGAGAGCGATCGTCGCTGGGTTGCTGCACTTGCCGTCGATGGTGCTCCTGAAAGCAAGGCGGATGAGTTCCTTGTACGTGAAGCTGATTTCGATCCCGACCTTTGGCTTGTTGAGCTTGAGGATCGTAATGGCCGCCACTTCCTTGATGATGTTCTGGTCGACTCTGATGCCTAAGCAGCGCGCAGTGGAGCTACATTTAACATCGTTAACGAACTGTTAACTAATTCAGACGTCAAATTGTTTTTAGCGAGTGATTCGAGCTGCAGGAGCCTTCGATTCACACGGTTGGCTTCGGGCGGCCGCAGTGCATGCCATGTTACGGGGGCACGTGTGACGGGGGAACACATGGCGAAGATACTCGAATTCCATTGTCGCGAGGACCAAGGCGAACACTCACCGCTGGAGGGGCACGACAGTGTGTCGGCTGAGGTGATCGTCTTTCCCGGTGTTCGCTACGAGCGCTGGGCAGACCCGGATGGTGAGGGTGTAGAGCCAGGCGCGGACAACGAATGCGCCACGGCGAGTGAGCGGGACCGGCTCGAACTCGCGGACTAGCTTGGCTGTCAAAGGGCGTTAGCGCACGTACCTCTAGAAGGTGCGGCCGGAGCAGCGCGCCTCTTTTAGGCCAGCAAGAACGCGGCCTTGATAAGCGAACCCGTTGTCGGGCCCACGAACAACAACGATGCCCCGCGTCGCGGAGACGGGGACGGGTGGTTGTTTGCCGCGCGCAATGCCCCGCGCTTCTGGTGTGACGCCCAGGAAGCGATCGTCAGACGCAACAAGCACGAGCGACACGGGCGTGATGCGACCCGGTGTTGATACGGCTGCATAGAGGTTATCGCCCTGCTGAGAATGGACCGTGAGCGTCCAGCCCGCGTCAGGGGGGAGCATTGCCGCGACATTGACTGGACCATGAGAGGTGTCGAACTTGCACATGGCGTAGCGTGCATCCGGCGAGAGGAAGGGTATTGGTTCCTTGCCCGGCTTGATTGGGCGCAGAACTTCCATCTTGTTGAGTGGCAGTGCCGGCGCCAGTCGGCTGTATGCGGATGCGCCGGTGAGATAGGGAGCCGCAAACGTTGCGCAGATATGGAGAATGCCCGCAGCCACCGGCGCCGCGATGATAAGCTGCCAATTCGCATTTTTGAATTTATCGGAAAGTTTTATCGGCATTTGACAAGTCGTATCCCTGGCAGCGTATTTTCCTTATCCTCTTGCGCGGTTAGCAATGGTGCACGGGCGTCGAGTGTCGTAAAGACCAGGGCCAGCCTTCCCGCGCCGCCAGTTGGCAACCAATTTCCAGGTCTCGCCTCGCGGGAAAGCGCGACAGCAAACGTACCATCCGGCCGAATAGCGATCGACTGGCTCGTGAATGTGTAGCGATCGATGGGGTTCGCTATAAGCTCGCCCTTGTCGTCGAATACAGTAACGCTCCACCAGCTCGTACCCGGTTCGCCGCCTTCGACGACGTAGTCGCAGGACGAATGAAGCTTGCCGCCGTCACTGTCTGAATATGCGACGTAGCTCCGTGCGATTTCTGTTGTGATCTGCAAGGAACCTAGGCGGGCAAAGTGAGCTCGCGTGTAGGGATCGGCGTCCGCCCGGCCGGCCGATGTCCAACTCACCCACGGCCCCTCACGCTCAGTCGTAAGCAGCGTGCCCGAGTCAATCATGTACCAACTGGACACCAGTCCCAAAATCAATACCGCTCCAATAAAGGCGGCCCAGTCGCCCAGCAGATTGAGCAGCGCCGCCACCTGCTTCTGCGCCTTGTGCAAGATGAGATGAGCGGGACCGAGCGAGCTATGGGACAGCACGGCGTGATGCCTCACCTGGCCGGGGCTGTATGGCGCCGAATGTGGTGCTGGGCCGATTGCCCGCGCGGCCCCCAGGCGTGCCTGGCTGCCCTGCCGGCGGCGGAATTGTATTGGGCGGCGGTTCTGGCTCCTTTATGCCGGCAGCCTTGCGCATGGCTCTTGCCACACGCCTAAGCGCGTCTCGCGCCGCGTCGGACATAAGCCGCGAAGACGCCTTTTCATTGCGGTCCGCTAGCGATGTGGGAGGACCGCCAAGTGCGGCGAGGCGCCGTTGCTCTGCGAGTTGGACTGGGTGGGGCCGCAGTCCCGGTATGGTAGGGATATTCATGTCTTTATGTGCCACGGACATAAATGAATGCCACACGGGAGCGGCGTATTGGCCGCCCGTCGTGCCAGACATGGGACGATTGTTATCGTTGCCGAGCCAGACGACACCGACATACTTGCCGGTAAAGCCGACGAACCAAACATCCTTGGGGCCGGTGCTGGTCCCGGTCTTACCTACAGCATGCGTGAATGAGAGTTGCGCGCGCTTAGCTGTACCGTTCTCGACAACCTGCTGGAGCATCCAGTTCATTTGCTCGGCGACCTTGCGCTTGATGACCTGGGGCGCTTCGGGTTCGTCGCGGTCGCGGCTGTAGATCAGTTCGCCTTTAGAGTTGACGATGTCGAGGATGCCATAGGGCCGGGCCAGCTTACCGCCGTTGGCAAACGTGGCGATTCCGCCGGCATGCTCCAGCGGCGTGATGCCCCGATCGCCAAGCGCCATTGAGCAGGACTTGCGGATGCCTTTGATGCCAAGCCGGCGCGTCATCTCGATGACTTTATCGCGTCCGACCTTGAATGACATTTCAACCGCTGGGACATTTAGTGAGCGCGCCATAGCGCGGTACATCGGCATACGTGCTCCGCTACCGTGGCTGCCGCCGTAATTCTGCGGATGCCATCTGCCGCACGAACGCGAGGAATCACGTACGGTTGAATTAGGCTTGAAGCCGTTCTCAAGCGCCGTGGCGTAAACGTAGACCTTAAATGAAGAGCCGGGCTGCCGCTTGGCGTGTGTGGCTCGGTTGAACTGACTTTCACCGTAGTCGAGGCCGCCCGTTAGCGCGCGGACCGCACCGTCGGTCTCTAAGGCGACGAGTGCGCCTGTGCCAATGCGACGGGAGCGGCCGCGTTGTTTGATTGCCGAGATAAGAGCTTCGTCGGCGGCTTTCTGCAGATCCAGATCGATTGTAGTGCGTGCCGTCAGAACATACTCACCCTTTCCGGCCGCGATGCGCTGCACCTCCTCAAATGCCCAATCGAGGAACCAATCTGGGCTATTGGGATTGACGTTCTCGATCGTCTTAGCAGGGTTGAGGCGCGCGGCGTGCACTTGTCCGGAAGTATAGAAGCCGGCTTCGACGAGATTGGACAGCACGTCATTGGTCCGTGCGCGCGACGCCGGCAAATTGACGTGCGGCGCGTATCGTGTAGGCGCCTTGAACAGGCCAGCCAACATGGCCGCTTCAGCGAGATTGATTTGGCGAACCGACTTGCCAAAGTAGTACATCGAAGCGGCCTCCACACCGAAGGCGCCGCCACCCATATATGCGCGGTCGAAGTAAAACTTCAGGATCTCACGCTTGGTAAAACGGCTCTCCAGAAGGAGAGCAAGAAACGCCTCTTTAATCTTGCGCTGAAGTGAGCGTTCCGACGATAGAAAGAGATTTTTTGCGACTTGCTGGGTAATCGAGGAGCCGCCCTGCACCACGTCATTGGCTTGCAGGTTTGCAATGAGCGCGCGTGCGGTGCCGACGACGTCGATGCCCCAATGCTCGAAGAAGCGGCGGTCCTCCGTTGCGAGGGTAGCCTTGATAAGAGCGTCGGGGATCTCCTCTAACGGTACCGCATCATTGTGGAGGATGCCGCGTTTGCCGATTTCGTTGCCATTTTGGTCGAGGAACTTGACGGCGTACCGCCCGGTGAGGAAGCGGCTTTCGTCGAATTCCTGAAAGGCCGGAATGGCGAGCGCAAACATGACGATGAGGCCAGCCATGCCAATGGTGAGCGACTCTGATGCGAACTCATTGGCAAGGCGGCGCCAGCCCTTGAGGCGGAAGCGCGCAAAAAAGCTCGTACCGGCGTTCCAATAATCTTGGATCGCCGCCCAGGTCTCTGCCAGAGTCGAGTCGATCCTGGAATCGAGCCCCAGCCAATCAATGTATGGCCGGCGGTGGCCAGGCTTGAAGAACCAGTCCTGCACGATCAATTGCCCAGTTTTTGCTGCCCGGCTTGGCGCATACGACGATCACGACTCAGCTGGATTGCAGTTTATAGCGTCCTATACCTGCAGCGGGCGGCCCAGTTAAGGCGGTTCATAACGCACACCCCGTAAATCCAGACGAGCCACGGATTATCTGCAACAAATATTGGGTGTCCGCGCGCGGCTTATCAATACTTATCCCCGGGGCATCGTTCGCTGATATACTAAAATATTTTTTTGACGAATACAGTATATATGAAGAGAAATACTGAATAGCAGAATATTTATTGTTGACAGCGCAACGGTTCTCCAGTAAGTTATGCTGTATAATGCAACAATTACGTAAGGGCGCGGCCGGCACCGGTCAAGCGCCCTTTCGTATTTCTACGCACCTCAACGACGATGAGACGGCATGGCGCTCGACGATGCAGCGGTGGCCGAGATCCAGCGCCTCTATGCCGACACCAATGTAACGGTCGCCCAGATCGGCGAGCGTTTCGGCGTTTCGGCTTCTGCGGTGTGCAAGCTCGCCCGCAAACGCGGTTGGCCCACGCGCTGGGAGCTCATGGGCCGGTCACCGCGGAGAGGACAGCCATCGACACCAAAGGCGCGCGCCGTGCTCGCCCACCGGCTGTGCGACGCGATCACGAAGAAGCTGGACCAGATGGAGAAGGGCATGGAGAGCGGAGAGCTCAACTCATCCGACTATGAGCGCGACGCCAAGTCGGTGGCACAAATGATCAGTGGCATGGAGAAGGTGGCGGCAGTCGGCGGCAATGGAGACAAACAGCGCAAGCCCAAAGCCGCCGAACCAACCGTCTCAGATGTTGAGCGCCTTCGCAGAGAAATTGTGGAGCGCTTTGAGCGCCTCCAGCGCAGCCGGAACGCTTCACCAAGATCTGGCTGAGTTTTCTGAAGACGAACTGGCCGCGATCCTTGGTGAATGGCCGTTATGGGCGCGCGATGATCAGCTTCCTCCGGCGGTGGCCGCGTCGGGCGAGCCGTGGCGCGTCTGGTTGATCCTTGGCGGGCGCGGCGCGGGCAAGACACGAGCCGGTGCGGAATGGGTTCGCGCCAAGGCGTTGGGTCTGCCCCCGATTGGAAACGTGCCCGCAACACGCATCGCGCTCGTCGGCGAGACATCAAGCGAGGTGCGCCGTGTGATGATTGAAGGTGTATCGGGGCTCTTGTCGGTTCATCATGCCAAAGAGCGCCCGCGC
>CAYOPW010000035.1:0-28612 GCA_964405975.1 uncultured Hyphomicrobium sp. | reverse complement strand
GGCATGACGGGCACCGCCGCGACGGAAGCAAGCGAATTTTTGGATATCTATGGGCTAGATGTCATCGAGGTTCCCACCAACGTGCCGGTGTGCCGCGTCGACGACGACGACGAGATATATCGCACAGCGAAAGAAAAATTTGCAGCTGTTGTTCAATCGATCGCCGATTGCCGGCGGCGGGGGCAGCCGATCCTGGTGGGTACAGCGTCAATCGAGAAGTCGGAACAGCTATCAGAGCTGCTGAAGGACAAAAAGTATGTCCAGGACCTCGGCCGCAAAACCTTGGCGCAGGCCGAAAAGCTCGATGGAAAGGAAGCTGAGCTTAAAGATTACCTATCCGACATTGGCAGCTACCTCGTTGAGATTGGCTCGCGCTCAAAGGCCAACACCGATCCCATTCCCCACCAGGTGCTCAACGCGCGCTACCACGAGCAGGAGGCACACATCGTGGCGCAGGCCGGCGTGCCGGGTACGGTGACGATTGCAACCAACATGGCTGGTCGCGGCACCGATATTCAGCTTGGCGGCAACGTAGAATACCGGCTCAAGGACTGGATTGCCGAGGAGACGCAGGCAGGACGAGATCCGGACGAAGTTAAGATTGCAAAGACACGTGAACGGCTACAAGCCGACGTTTCTGAGAAAAAGCGCGAGGCCATTGAAGCTGGAGGCCTCTTCGTACTGGCGTCTGAGCGTCATGAAAGCCGGCGCATCGACAATCAGCTGCGCGGCCGCTCTGGGCGCCAAGGCGATCCCGGGCGCTCCAAGTTCTACCTGTCTCTTGAAGATGACCTGATGCGAATTTTCGGCTCCGATCGCATGGACAGCGTCCTCAAGACACTGGGCCTTCAAGAGGGCGAGGCAATCACCCATCCTTGGATGAACAAATCCTTGGAGATGGCGCAGAAGAAGGTTGAAGCGCGCAACTTCGACATCCGCAAACAGATCCTCAAGTACGACGATGTGATGAATGACCAGCGCAAGGTCATCTTTGAACAGCGTCTCGACATCATGGGCGAAGAGGATGTTTCTGAGACTGTTACGGATCTGCGCAACCAGCTCCTACACGAGCTTGTCCGCGTGCATATTCCGGAGAAGGCCTATGCGGAGCAATGGGACACCAAAGGGTTGAAGGAGGCCATCGCAGGAATCTTCGATCTCGATCTCCCCATAGAAGAGTGGGCCGATGAAGAGGGCATTGCCGATCAGGAAATCGAGGAGCGTCTTCAAAAGAAAGTCGATGAAAGAGCTCAAGAAAAAGCACGTGAGCTGGGCCCCGAAAATATCCGGCAAATAGAGAAGATGGTGCTGCTGCAGACGCTCGACCATTTGTGGCGCGAGCATCTCATCACGCTTGAGCATCTGCGCCAGGTCATTGGCTTCCGTGCCTACGGGCAGCGTGACCCGTTGAATGAGTACAAGAGCGAGGCTTTCGTTCTGTTCGAGAGCATGCTTGCGCGCTTGCGCGAAGCCGTGACCGGTCAGTTGATGCACGTCGAACTCGCTCCACCTGATGAGCAGCCCGAGCTGCAGCCGACCGAGTTGCCGCCTATGGAGGCGCACCACATTGACCCGTTCTCCGGCATGGATGAGTTGGAACTTGCGGACGCCGCAATCGAGGCGGGCGACCGGGGCGAATTCCAGCCGGCGAAGCGTGCGCCCCTGCAAACAAGAAAACAAAGCGGGGCGATCAACCCCAACGATCCCGCCACGTGGGGCAAGGTTTCGCGCAACGCTCCGTGTCCTTGCGGCTCCGACAAGAAGTTTAAGCACTGCCACGGAAAGCGTGATTGAGCGGAAAAGCTGTGCCTGCTTCAGGTGCGGCGGCCCCGCTGACGCGCTTATCGCTATGCGTGTGTACAGGAGATATCGAGATCGGCAATTTCGCTCTCGAACTGCGAAAGTGTAATCAATTCGAAGCACGGTTGGGCCCCAGGGGCTGGCCCTTGGCCTGCAGCGAGCTGCTTGGCGAGAATCACTGCGGCAATTCCCGGGACGTAGGGCCCATGCCCGCTAGACGCAATGAGGTGCCAGTTAAGCGTTTGTTGTTGGCCCCTCTCGTCGCTGCCCAGCAAACTTACGAACATGCCGCCGCGATCTGAGCCCTGCCTGCGTAGCCACCGCTTGGCGATAAGTAGTGGTCTTGCAAGTGCGACAGGGTTTTGCACAAGGCCGGTACGCGCAAACCACGAAAGCACCCATAGTCCGAGGTGGAAAAGGCCGACTTCAACGCCTGCGGAAAAGTGCGCCGTCTGTAGCGTTGGGTAGTGTGCCGGTAGCAGGTCGAGGTCGGGGACCTCTACGTTGCACATCCAGCGCGTGCCGATTTCTGGAAACCGGTGGCGGTGCAATCCCTGCCAGCCGTAAGCCGTTTCCACTCTGCCGTTCCGGCGCATTAGGAAGGGCTTGCCAAGCTGCTTGAGGATCGATCGTGCCGTTGCCTCGCCTGGATCGAAACTATTGCCGGGCGAGATCCCGATCTCGACAGAATCCAGCCTACTGAATGCCCCCGTGAACTCCCTCACCACCGCAGACGAGACACCGGGCACCGAACTCGCGCCACTGATGACGCAAACATTGGCTTCGCGGGCGGTCTGGTTGAGTGCGTTGATCCCGGTGACGAACGCGCGGGCATCTGCCAGATCAACGTAATGGCAGCGTGCCTCGATGCAGGCGCGCGCAAGCGCGTAATTGTTTTGGACTTGAAATGGGCCGGACGCATTGATTGTAACGCTGGCGCCCAGCGTCTTGATCTCGGCGGCGCCGGCCTTGGTAGCATCCAAGACCGCATGCGAAACCTTCGCTTTTGCTGAGCGCGACAGACGATCTGTGAAAGCCGCCGCCTTCTCAGCGGAGCGTCCAGCAACGATGATCTCTAGATTGGGCTGGCGCGCAAGCCGTCGCGCAATATGTGCGCCAAATGCGCCATAGCCGCCAACGATAAGAATGCGCCCACTCAATTGCCGGCCAAAGCGTCCGAGCAGTTGTCTGTGATCACGCCGCTTCCGTCCGTGTTGGCGCCCGCGCGCTGGAAGACATAACGGCCTTGGCAGACGCTCACGCGCGGGGGCAGTTTCTCATCTTCGAAAATGTCATGACCCTTTTTGAGTTGTTGCCAGAACGGAGCCTCTGCGCTGTGCGCATGAAGGGTCATATTGCGTTCCGTCATGCGGAATGGAAAGACCTGCACCTGAAACCGTTCCTGGCCGGATTTAAGAGCAGCGGAAATGAGCGTCCAGATTTCATCAATCACTCCGTTGGTCATGGCGTAGCAGCCGATCGATGCGCAGCCACCATGTACCATCAAGAATGACCCTGAACGCGCGTGTGAGCGATCGAAGGTGTTTGGGAAACCAAGGTTGAAGGAGCGGTGATACTTGCTTGCTGGATTGAGAGCCTTTGCGTCGACCGTGTAGAACCCTTCGGGCGATTGGCGGTCACCTTCTTTGTGCTTGGGGCCCAGGTGACCCGACCACAGGCAAATTGGGTAGGTTGCGAAGCGATGGAAGCGACCGTCGCGCCGCATCCATAGTTCCAGCTCAAAATCGCGCTTGAAGATACGTATAAAAACCGGTGCGCCGGCTTCCAGTTTCTGCGACGCGAGCCGGCCTTGCAGATTGGCAAGATCAGGCGTTCCCGGCAGCGTTTGCCCGGTTGCTGCGAGTGACCACCGTTTTGCACGCTCCGCCCGGATCACCTCGTGCTCAAGCGCCTCATAGATTGCCGGCCAATAATAGGTGAGGACGCCCCCCACGATGGCCGTTAAGGAACCCAGAACGATTATCGTAGTGAGCGAGCGGCGCTTGCGGCTGGCCACCGTCATAGCAAGTCCTTGCGGTCACGGGTCGAGCGTCGTGCCTGCAGGAAAGTGCAGGGCGTGTTCAGCTTAATCCGATGCGTGCGCTATTGGGAGAACCCGAGCGAAGACAAAATGTCCGCCGTGATCGGGCCGCCTAGGCCGAAAGACTTGGCAAACCCGGAGCCGGAACTCTTCCTCGCTGTTTGCGTCCTCGCAACTTTGCGCATCTTAGGCCCGGGCACAGTGATGCGTTCCCAAGCAAGCTGCTGCTCATATGGCCTCGGTGTGAACGGCTCCACGATCGGCCTACGAAAGCGCGGGCAAGCGCGTTCAGCATGGATTGAGCGACTTGTGGGCAGCTTCACGTTGACAACGTAGCGGCGCTCGCACACCGCCACCGTAGGCGGCAGCCGGTAGGTTTCAAAGTAGTCGTAACCCTGCTTCAAGGTGCGCCAGAACGCATAGTGCTCACTTCGCCTGTGGCGCGCCATGTTCTCCGAGGTCATCCGGAACGGGAAGGCATGAACCTCGAAGGCTTGCTGCCCACCGGCGAAGGCCTCGCGCGCCAGCGCGTAAATCTCTTCGATGAGTGCGTCCGTCATGGCGTAGCAACCAGCGGATTTGCAATCGCCGTGCACCATTAGCCACTGCCCGGTCCGCTTTCGGGAGCGATCATAGGCATTGGGATAGCCCAGGTTGAAGGCGAGGTGGTATTTCGAGTTGGGATTCAGCTGCTCTTGGGTGACACGGTAGAAGCCCTCGGGCGCTTGGCGATCGCCAAGCGCCTTCTTGGGGCCGACTTTGCCGGACCAATTGCAGATGGGATACGTTTTGAAGTGATAGAAGCGGCCGTCGTCGCGTGCCTTCCAGACTTCAAGCTCGGACTCTTCCTTGAAAATCCGCACGAAGATGGGCGCGCCTTCGGCCATGCCCTTGCGCCCCAGCAGCATCAACGTGTCTTTGCTGAGCGGCTGTTCGGAGGGAGGGATCAAAGCCCCACTGCCGCAACCAGCGACAACCACTGCCGCAGTGGCAGCTGCCACAGCGGCGCAAAAGCGGGCCCCAAACATTGAGCCAAGGATGGTCATACGCATACGCAGTGCCCCTCGCGCACGGTGATTACCATCGATTCATATCTCCTAAGATATCGTTAACGTTTAGAAATGCATAGCGTCTACGCACAGGGCAATTCGCCTGTGCCAGTTGTGCAACTATTATCGCGACGAGTTGGACGGTAATTGGGCGAGTGATGCAGAGTCTTTGCCCCAAAAAAGCGATAAATTTAAAGCGCTTGACCGATCTGCATAAATCGATCGTGGCGCTGCTTGCGAATTTCCTCAGGGGACTTCCCCTTGAACTCAGCAAGTGCGCTAGCGATGGCGTCTCCGGTTGCCTTCATCATGGATTTGCGATCGCGATGTGCACCCCCTATCGGCTCGGAGATGATGACGTCGATCACGCCGAGCTGATCGAGGTCTTGGGCGGTTATCTTCATGTTTGTCGCTGCATCGATAGCCTTGGTGGAATCGCGCCACAGAATAGACGCCGCGGCCTCCGGTGAGGCAACGGTGTAAATCGCATGCTCGAGCATAAGGATGCGGTTGGCGGTTCCGATCGCCACAGCGCCGCCTGAGCCACCCTCACCGATCACAACCGCGATGAGTGGCACACCGATGGCCAGACAACAGTCGGTCGAGCGGGCAATGGCCTCCGCCTGCCCTCGCTCTTCGGCGCCGATGCCGGGATAGGCGCCCGCGGTATCGATAAGCGTGATGACGGGCGCATCGAACCGGTCGGCCATCTTCATCAGCCGCACGGCCTTACGGTATCCCTCTGGCATCGCCATTCCGAAGTTGTGCCGGATACGGCTTTCTGTATCGGAGCCCTTTTCGTGGCCAATGACCATAACGGTGCGCCCGCGGAAACGGCCCAGCCCGCCCATAATGGCCTCGTCCTCGGCGAAGTATCTGTCGCCGGCAAGCGGAGTGAAGTCTTCGATCAATTCGTTGACGAAATCGAGGTAGTGGGGACGCTCGGGATGACGCGCGACCTGCGTCTTTTGCCAGGGCGTGAGCTTGGAGTAGGTGTCCTCGAGGGCGTCATGTGCCTTCTGTTGCAGCTTCTTGATCTCCTCGGCAATCGAGACCGGTCTGTCATCGCCTTCAAGCGCGCGCAGTTCCGCGACCTTGCTTTCAAGCTCGGCTATCGGCTTCTCGAAGTCTAGGTAGGTACGGATGGCTGCAGGGCGATCCAGCTCGGTGCTCATGGGACTCAATTCGGATGATCAGCGACGAACAAAAACAGGCAAATGTGCGCTGCACAATCGCTCCACTACTTTGGCCCTGTCAAGAACGACAGGTCCGACGGATTAACTGATCCTATCCGGCGCGGGTAATTCAACCCTTTTTTGCTAGGGGATGGTGGTCGTGGACCAGCTTTTTCAACCGCTCTTCGAGGACGTGCGTGTAGATTTCTGTCGTCGAAATGTCCGCATGGCCCAGCAGCTGCTGAACAGAACGCAGATCAGCCCCTCGATCGAGGAGGTGGCTCGCAAAGGCGTGGCGCAGCACATGCGGACTAATGCGATCGGGATCGAGCCCCGCATCTGCCGCAAGATCTTTAAGGTCTTGTGCAAAGCGCTGGCGGGTCAGGTAGCCTTGGCTGCTCTTCGAGGGAAAAAGCCACTTGGTTGCGACGGTCGCCGCCACGTCGTCATTCGACTCGCGGCCCAACTGAAGATAGCGCTCTAGCGCAGCTAGCGCCTGAACGTTTAACGGCACGAGACGCTCCCGTCCGCCTTTTCCTTTGATCGTCAAAACACGCGCGTCGCCGGCGAGAACGTCGCGCGGCAGAGACACGAGCTCGCTTACGCGCATTCCGGTCGCATAAAGCATCTCAATCAAGCAATGTAAACGAACCGCACGCAATCGCTCCAGGCCCTTCGCCGTACTAGCGCGCTGTGCGGCGGTTTCGATTAGCCTGTCGACCTCAGCAACGTTGAGCGTCTTGGGTAATGCGCGCTCTTTGCGCGGCCCGGCCTGGCCAATTGTCGGATCGGCCGATACCCGGCCTTCCGCGAGAAGGAACTTATAGAGCTGACGTACAGCAGAGAGCCGCCGGGCGAGCGATGTCGCTTTCAAGCCAGTTGCCGATGCCTCTGCGACGTAAGCAGAAATGTCGGCTGGCGCGGCGGCCGCAATTGGCTTGTCGCGGCGGCGTAAGAAATTTCGGAAGTCTTCAAGATCGCGGCGATAGGCAGAGATCGTGTTCGCCGCGGCTCCACGCTCGGCGCACTGCATTTCAAGGAACATTTCGATGGTTTGTTCCTCAGTGCTCATGGCCTGCCCGAGGTTATATTGATCACTTAATTGACGAAGGCTCGCGGCCAACTCGCAAACAGAGCTTCAAATCCAAGTTTGCGCGCGTCCGCTTCAAGGCCGGCCCGTTTTAAGGCGCGGATGGAATCGCCTAGCGCGATCATATGTGCACCTTTCGCCCCATCGGGCCCGAGTGCTTTCATCGTTAGCAGAACCGTGCGTCCAAACTCTCTCTTTTTGGCCGCGTCCTGCAATTGAGAGAGGACCCCCGTTTCGGGCAGGAAGCCGCCCGAGGGTTGCGGCGTGCGGCTGGCTGCCTCCCATAATGGAATTGGCACGTTGTATTCGAGAGCATCGAGCACGGTGGCAAGCCGATGCAGAAGTACGGGGTCAAGCCGTCCGCGCACGGCCAAGTCCTCGATGTAAGTAAGGCTTCTGCCACGCTCCGGTGTCGCTTTGCTATCGGCAATATCGATTAGGGCAAGCCAGTGGCTAAGATCACTATTTCCCGCGCCGCCGACCGCTAAACCGAATCGGGCCCAACTTTTTGCTCGCTCATAGTCGCCTGCTGCCAGCGAGACCTCGATGCCCGTTTCGGCGTATTCGCCGACTTCGGGTGTCGCCGCGATGCGTTGGGATTCCGGGGCAATCATGCGCAATGCCGTCAGGTAGTGTCCCGCCTTGCGCGACTCATCGAGGAATGAGCGAATGAGGCGCACTTTGCGAGACGGCGTGCGTTCAGCTTCTGCTGCAACAAACAGCTGGGCGCGATTAAGTCCCGCTGGATCGGCTCCCCTCGGTGCCTGGATCGCCGCTGCTTGCTGGCGATAGATACGAGCAAGTTCTTCCGGGGCAATGGCGTTGAGCCTTGCTGCACTCTCCGCAGCGGACAATTGGAGAGCCGGTTGCGTGGTGGTGTCGAGGGCGAGCGCAGCCAACAAGGAGGGCGCTGCCTGCTTCAAAAACATGGTAGTGTCGATAGTCCCGCCGGCTGCTTCGATGAGCCGGTAGTCCAAAGGAGAAATACGCTGGCCTGAGGGAAATTTCGGCTTGGTGCCAATTGTCATGGCGTCGAGAGCCGCAATGCCGCCCGTATCTTGCACACCCTCTTCACGCGCAAGCTCGGCCGCCAAACCGGCCCCGGCGGTGTCGCCGTCAAGAGCTGCGCAATACCCTGAGATGAGAGCCGCCAAACCCTTTAAAGACTTAGGCGCATTTCCCGGTAGCGGGCCGCCGCTCCGCGCCGTTGCGCAGCCGCGCGTCTTTTCTCCCATTCCGATCTCGTTGCGCGCCGCGAGCGTTGCAACGAGAGGGTTACCCGTTTGGTTCTTTGAAAGCTCACGCGAGGCTTCCTTCAGCAAACCCGACCGGTAAAGCGTCTCAAGACGCAGGGCCATAAAGTGTTGGTCAGTTTCGCCGCCAGTTGGCGGCGGAATGTTCGATGTGATGAGACGCAGCCAAAGCCCGTGCAGTGCAGGTGAACGCGGCGGGATTTCAATTTCGGAGATCAGCGTCTCTAGTGTTTTCACGTCTAGGCCGCGCCACAGCTCGTAGGGCAGTCCAGAGCCGTCATCAGCCATAACCGGCGCAAGTTCCATGCGTTCCACCGCGCCGGCGGCCTCGTCCAAGGGCTGAAACGTGGTGGCGTCATTCTTACGGTCTGCTTCGGCCGGCGATGCCTTCACCCGCTCTTTGCGTTTGTTGTTCGAGTTACCGAATGGATTGAACAGGTTCCAGTCCTGTGCGGATGCGGGCTGCGCACCGAGTATGAGCGCAAGCGTTGCAATCAGCGAGACGGCTAGGGATGGCTTGGGCATGAATTGCGAGCCGATCACTCCTTGCGAATCTTGACGCCGGGTACGACCTTGGTGACCGCGCGCGGCTCGGGCTCGAACTTGGTCGATAGAATGTATAGACCGCCCGTAACGATGGCGCCGATTAAACCAATGGTCACCAGAAAGCGAAACAAGCTCGGCATTTCTGCTATCCCGAATCGTCGTTCAAGTCTCTATCTCATGTTGGCGCCAATATGGCTCACGCCGTATAACATTCAACAGTGTTCGAACCCCGTAGCGCTAGCCGATTTTCAGGTCCTGTGGCAGAGGTGCAAGCATTGGCGGCCATCTAGGGCCCCGGCGTGTCCGCCAGCAACGCCTCGGTAGCTCAAGAGCGTCAGCAATAATAGACGGTCATAAATCGGCACAAGCTCGATTGGAAGAGAAGCAAAATGGGCGAGGCCCGATCTCCAAACTTGATAAAGGCCTCGTTGGGCGCGAAATCGATTGTAATGATTGGGCTCATGGGCTGCGGCAAATCGGCGGTCGGACGCAGGCTCGCCACGAAACTCGGCCTGCCATTTGTCGATGCAGATGAAGAAATCGAGAAGGCGGCAGGTCAAAGCATCGAAGATATCTTCGTCGAGCACGGCGAAGCCTACTTTCGCGACGGTGAGTGCAAGGTGATTGCGAGATTGCTGAGATCCGGCCCGCAAGTCCTGGCAACCGGCGGCGGCGCGTTCATGAGCGAGGCGACGCGCCAAGCGATCGCCGAAAACGGTGTCTCCGTGTGGCTAAAGGCTGACCTTCCCGTTCTAATGCGCCGCGTGGCCAAGCGGGACAACCGTCCGCTGCTCAAGACCGGCGATCCCGAGGCGGTCATGCGCGAACTCATGGATACGCGTTACCCGGTCTATGCAAACGCCGATGTCACCGTTGAGAGCCGCGACGTGCCGCATGACACGATCGTTGGAGATATTCTGGATCGCCTCGCCCGAGTTCTACGGGTGGCCCCGCCGCCTGCGGTTTGATAGGAGGAGGCGATCGGGTTTCCTCTGGTTCGTGGGCAAGCCGCGTGGCTCGTCGGCAATTCCACCTTAGGTCGGGTCATATTCGATGACAACTGGTGCTCATAGCCGAAGTCCATTGCTCGCAACAACGCGCACAGTAACCGTGCCGCTGGGCGAGAGGGCATATGACGTGCTGATTGGGCCTGGCCTGCTTGGACAATCCGGGGGACTGATTGTTTCGCGGCTAGGCGCTGCCAAGAGCGGCATTGTTACTGACGAGAACCTCGCGCGATATCACCTTGATTCTCTTGAAGGCGCCTTGCGCCTGAGCGGTGACTATGCGGGTGCGGTCGTGTTGAAACCGGGCGAGGCGACCAAGAGTTTTCGAGAGCTTGAGTCCTTAAGCGAGCGCCTATTGGAAATGGGCCTGGAGCGCGGCGACCTTGTTATCGCGTTCGGCGGGGGGGTGATCGGCGACCTGGCAGGTTTTGCTGCAGCGATCCTTCGCCGAGGCGTGCGCTTCGTTCAAATCCCTACCTCGCTGCTTGCGCAGGTCGACTCATCTGTCGGCGGCAAGACGGGCATCGACACGCCACAGGGCAAGAATCTTATCGGCGCATTCCACCAGCCAAGCCTCGTCATCGCTGACACGGAGGTGCTCAAAACACTGCCGGAGCGTGAAATGCGCGCCGGGTATGCTGAGGTGGCGAAGTACGGGCTATTGGGCAATGCAGATTTCTTTGCCTGGCTTGAGCAGAATTGGCAGGCGGTCATTGCCTTCGATGCCGATCCGCTAACGCACGCCATCGAGACGAGCGTCAAGGCCAAAGCCGGGATCGTCGGACGCGATGAAACCGAACAGGGCGAGCGCGCCCTTCTCAATTTGGGACACACGTTTGGACATGCTTTCGAAGCTTGGTGCGGATATTCCGACAGGCTGCTGCATGGAGAAGCGATCGCGATCGGTATGTGCGTTGCGTTCCGGTTCTCCGAGGCGTTGGGATCGTGCTCAAAAGATGATTCCGATCGCGTTGCGGCCCATTTTCAGGCGGTGGGGCTGCCCACGCGCATTGGCGAAATTCCCGGCAACAAGCCGGATGTGGCCGCACTTCTCCGCCTCATGGGGCAGGACAAAAAGGTGCGCAAGGGTAAGCTTACGTTTATTTTGGCGCGTGGTATCGGCTCAGCCTACATCGCACATGACGTGGCGCCTGAGCGCGTCAGCAGGCTCCTTGAGGGCGAAATCGCTGCATAGGCTGGCCGCTAACCTTCCACGTTCACATATATGCTAACCTCAAAGCCACTTTCGTCGGGCGTCCCGCGGCGGCAATCTTGCGCGCGTTTGCGGTGTGCTCACAACCACAAACGCAAAGCACAAACCCCATAAACACCATGTCTGTCGAGATCACACTCACCCTAGCAGCCATCCTGCTGCTCATCGTCCTTTCGGCGTTCTTTTCCGGTTCGGAGACGGCGCTGACCGCAGCCTCGCGAGCGCGAATGCATGCGCTCGAGCTTGAGGGCAATCAGCGCGCGCGGGCCGTCAATCACCTGCTTGCCGCGCCCGAACGCATTATCGGAACGGTGCTGCTTGGCAACAACCTCGTCAACATTCTCGCCTCTGCGCTGACGACGAGCGTGCTTATTGGCCTCTTCGGCGATGTCGGGGTCGCCTACGCCACTATTGCCATGACGGCGCTCGTGGTCATCTTTGCCGAGGTTCTGCCTAAGACCTATGCGCTGGCGTTTCCCGACCGCATCTCGCTATCGGTGGCGCCGGTTATGCGGGTGCTCATCGTTGTCTTGAAGCCCATGACGATGGCGGTGGCGTTTATCGTTCGCCAAGTCCTGAAGCTCACGCCGACAACGGTTGACGACGAAGCGAACATTCTTGCCGCGCACGAGGAAATTCGCGGCACGATTGAATTGCAGACGAAGGGAGGCGGGGTGGCGCGGCACGATGCCGATATGCTGGGCGGTGTCCTTGACCTGCGCGATTTGCAGGTTGCCGATATCATGGTCCATCGCACCAAGATGGAGACCTTGAATGCTGACGACCCTCCGCAAGAAATAGTCGACGAGCTTTTAAAAACTCAGTACACGCGCGTGCCGATCTGGAAGGATGAGCCTGAAAACATTGTCGGCATTTTGCACACCAAAGATCTATTTTCCGCGCTTGGCCACGCGGGTTGGGATGTGACCAAGCTCGACATCATGAGTTTTGCCGTCCAGCCATGGTTCGTTCCTGACACGACAGGACTGAAGGACCAGCTCAACCAGTTCCTCAAGCGCAAGGCGCAGCTGGCGCTGGTGGTCGATGAGTACGGCGAGGTGCAAGGTCTCATAACCCTTGAGGATATCTTGGAAGAGATTGTTGGCCAGATCACCGATGAGCACGATACACACGAGGCGCAAATTCGCCCGCAGCCCGACGGGACCGTCAACGTTGATGGCACCGTGGCCATACGGGACCTGAACCGCCAGATGGACTGGAATCTGCCTGACGAAGAGGCGACGACCATTGCCGGCCTTGTCATCCACGAGGCGCAGACGATCCCGGAACCGGGTCAAGCCTTTACGTTTTATGGCTATCGCTTCGAGATCCTGCGCAAGTCACGCAATAAGATTACCGCGTTGCGGGTGAGTCCGGCAGGAAGGGCCGCGGCACGCGCAAATCAGGCAAGTGCGGGGTCGACGGCGAACTGATCTGTGGTGGCGTGGGGAATCCGGACCTTGGCAGCCGTGCATTTTCTGTACAACCCGTTCACATCAGGTTCAGGAGCCTCCTCCAATTCTTCTACCCATCACGACGGGGAACACGCTTTGCGTGTTGCTGCTTGATTTGCCTTTGGCTCGGCAGCACGTGCGCCAAAACCTTGGAAGGACCTGAAACATGAGACGTCTTGTTCCGCTATCTGTTGTGGCCGGTGCGCTGGTCTGTTTTGTCTTGGCTGGTTCGGCTCAAGCCGCTCCGGCGCCAAGCGGCATTTTGGGTAAGTTGGCCGTTGAATCTCACAGCTCAAGTCAGATCGAAAAGGCGGGCTGGCGCCGCCGTACGTGGCGCCGCCGGTGTGTCCGCCGCTGCATGTGGCGAGTTGGTAGGCCCCGTTTCTGCCGCCGGTCTTGCTACCGCCGCAGCTGGGGGGGCAGGGGCTGGCGCTAACAATTCGCGCGACGACGCTACGAAGTTCTTGAGTTCTCGCCCCGCTGATCACGCGATCAGCGGGGCGGGATTGTTTCTTGCGGGTTTTATCCCGTGGCCTCGCCCGGCGCGCAGGCCTTGATTGCCAGTGCGTGCACCCCATTTTTAAGCTCGTCGCTGAGCAAATCGGTCACCATCCGGTGGCGGTCGATACGCGATTTGCTGTCAAAGGCCTCCGACACGATCAACACGCGGAAATGGCTCTCGCCCGTACCCGGCGAGGAACGGTGCCCAGCGTGGAGGTGCGACTCATTGACCACATCGAGCCGCGTAGGCCGCAGAGAAATCATCAATTTTTCTCTCATGCGTGACTCAATGGTCATTAACAGTCGCCTCATCCACTTGTGAAAAACTTCTTATTTGTTGCGCAACCCGCATCGGCTTGTGTGCCGCCTAGCCTCGGACCATACTTCGGACCATGAAGCTTGAGTCAAAATACTTCGACAGCATTCGTGTCGCGCGCAAGCAGGCGCGCGCCAAGCCCGTGCGCGAAGAACACCCCTGCTGCCAGTGGAAGGGTTGCAAGGCGCCGGGACGCCATCGGGCGCCTAAAGGGCGCGGCCGCGATGGCGAATACTATGTCTTTTGCCTTGACCACGTTCGCCAATACAACGCGTCCTATAACTATTTCGATGGTATGAATGACGCTGAGGTCGAGGATTTTCAAAAAGAGAATCTTACTGGGCATCGGCCGACGTGGAAGGTTGGCGCTAATGCGGACGCCCAGGATCAGCCGCACGACGCCAAGCAGCGCGCCGCTCGTCCAAGCGGCTGGCGTGCCGCTGACCCGCACGGCTTTTTTGCCTGGCGAGCCAAGGCGGCCCGCGAAGAGCCCGTCGAGGCACGCCGTCAACTCAAGCCGCTGGAAAAGAAATCGCTCCAGACTCTTGACCTATCGGGGAATGCCACGCGCGCTGAGATAAAAACGCGATTCAAAGAGCTCGTTAAGCTTCACCACCCCGACGCGAACGGTGGGGACAAGCGCTCCGGCGACAAGTTGCGCGAAATTATCCAAGCCTATAACTATTTGAAGCAGGCAGGTCTCGTATAAAGTCCACTGGCGCAAATACGATGGGAGACCGCCCGGCCGGTAAGGTCAAATTGGTCCCCCGATAAAACCAGAAGCCCGATCAACTCTGGAAACACGGCACGATGCGTGCGCAAACCCAAACGGGTGCAGAAGCCAAAATTCCCAACCTGCCGGACATGAAACTGTCCGTGAGGCAGGTCTTCGGTATCGATACTGAGCTGGAGGTGCCAGCCTTTTCCAAGGCGGACGAGCACGTTCCCGATATCGATCCCGACTACCTATTCAACAAGGAAGTGACGCTCGCAATCCTCGCCGGCTTCAAGCACAACCGCCGCGTGATGATCCAGGGTTACCATGGCACTGGTAAGTCGACACACATCGAGCAAGTGGCCGCACGGCTCAACTGGCCATGTATTCGTATCAATCTCGATAGTCACGTCAGCCGGATCGATCTGGTCGGCAAGGATGCGATCGTGCTGCGCGATGGTATGCAGGTAACCGAGTTTCGCGAAGGTATTTTGCCTTACGCCCTGCAATCGAATACGGCTCTCGTTTTCGACGAGTATGACGCCGGGCGCCCGGACGTCATGTTCGTGATCCAGCGCATTTTAGAGGTCTCCGGCAAGCTGACATTGCTCGACCAATCGAAGGTGATCCTCCCGCATCCCGCGTTCCGGTTGTTCTCGACAACAAACACGATCGGCCTTGGCGATACGTCGGGCCTCTATCACGGCACGCAGCAGATCAATCAGGGTCAAATGGACCGCTGGTCAATTGTGTGCACTCTGAATTACCTGCCGCACGATGACGAGGCCTGCATCGTGCTCGCTAAGGCCAAGTCATTCGCTAAGAGCGAAGCCAAACGTAAGATCGTCTCGCACATGGTGCGGGTCGCCGATCTGACGCGCTCTGCCTTCATTAATGGCGATTTGTCGACCGTGATGAGTCCGCGCACGGTTATGACCTGGGCGGAAAATGCGGAGATTTTCGATGACGTGGGTTTCGCGTTCCGTCTGACGTTTCTCAACAAATGCGACGAACTCGAGCGGCCGATGGTGGCCGAGTTCTATCAGCGCTGTTTCGGTGAGGAGCTGCCGGAAAGTGCGGCGAATGTCGCCCTGAGCTGAGGTCTAATGGCGACCGGTCCCAAACGGAATGAGGCATCCACTGAGCCGTTAAAGCGCGCGATCGGCCTTACTGTTCGCGCCATCGCCGGTCACAAAGACCTTGAGGTTGGCTTTGCGCCGGGCACACCAGAACTTGCTACCAAGCACGCGCAATTGCCCGAACCTTCGCGTGTGCCGTCGCGGCGTGAGATCGCGGTCATTCGCGGTTGGGCGGACAGCTTTGCTCTAACCTCGGGCTGCCACAACGAAAAGCTTCACAACCGGCTCGCACCAGGCACTGGGCCCGCGCGCACCGTGTTTGAGGCTGCCGAGCGCGCACGCGTAGAGGCGCTGGGCGCCAATCGCATGCCGGGCATGGCGCGTAACCTCACTGCCCGCATTGAGGACCAATATGCCCACGGCCGCTTTGCCGAAGTAAAATCGCAAGAGGAGGCGCCGCTTGAGGACGCGGTTGCGCTGATCGTTCGCGAGCGGCTGACTGGGTTTAAGCCACCCGCTTCGGCGGCTGCACTTGTGCGCGTTTGGCGCGATTTTATTGAGCAGCGCGGCGCGGGCGTTCTTAAGCGGCTCGATGCACTCATCGATGATCAGGAAAGCTTTGGCCGCTTAATGCGCGAGCTGTTGCGCGAATTGGATCTTGCAGACGAGCCTTCCGACGCTGACGAGGCGGAGACCGAGCAGGACAATGGTGACGAACAAGACAGCGGCGAAGACGAGACAGATTCCGCCGAGCAGGGCAAAGAGGGTCAGGACGACGCCAGCGATGAGGAACGCGGCGAGAACCAGACGGGCGAAGCGCAAGAAATGTCCGAGGCGACAAGTACCGACGACCTTGAGGCCGAACTCGATGATTTCGAAGACATGGAACCGCCTGAGCCTTGGCGGCCCAATACGTCCGTTCTCGAAAACCCCGAGGCATTCGGCTACAAAGTCTTTACGCGCGAATTCGACGAGGAAATTGCAGCAGATGAGTTGTCCTCACCTGAGGAATTGGAGCGCCTTCGGGCCTATCTCGATCGTGAACTTAAAAACCTTTTAAGTGCGGTTGCACGGCTTGCGAACCGTCTACAGCGGCGACTGCTTGCGCAGCAAAACCGCGCCTGGGACTTCGATCTCGAAGAGGGAATGCTAGATGCATCGCGGCTCCCGCGCGTCATCATCGATCCGATGCACCCCCTGTCGTACAAGTGCGAGCGCGACACCGAATTTCGCGACACCGTCGTCACCCTTCTGCTCGACAATTCCGGCTCCATGCGCGGCCGGCCGATCATGGTGGCTGCTTGCTGCGCCGACATTCTAGCGCGCACCCTGGAACGGTGCGGCGTAAAGGTTGAGATCTTGGGTTTCACGACGCGGGCCTGGAAGGGCGGCCAGTCTCGCGAGCACTGGCTTGCGTGCGGAAAACCACAGGGGCCGGGGCGGCTCAATGACTTACGTCATCTCATCTACAAGACGGCGGATGCGCCTTGGCGGCGTGCCAAGCGTTCACTGGCGCTAATGATGCGCGAAGGGCTCTTGAAAGAAAATATTGACGGCGAAGCACTAGCGTGGGCCCATCGCCGCCTTCTTGCGCGGCCGGAACAACGCCGCATTCTCATGATGATTTCGGACGGTGCACCGGTCGATGACTCAACGCTTTCGGTCAATACCGGCAGTTATCTGGAGCAGCACTTGCGTCAAGTTATCGACGAGATCGAAACACATTCGCCCGTGGAGCTGATCGCCATCGGCATTGGCCATGATGTCACGCGGTACTACCGCCGCGCTGTTACCATTACGGATCCCAGCGAACTTGCTGGCGCCATGACCGACAAGCTTGTTGAACTGTTCGAGGAAAAGGGCCGCACTCCTGAAGCGCAGCCTCGCTCTCGCTATCGGCGGGTCCATTGATGAATAGAGCGTTGTTGGCCAAATCGGCAGTTGGCCGCTTCCAGGCCTGGCTAGGGCCATCATTGGGGGTAAAGCGCGCTGCTCTAACCATCGGAGCAGCACTCGTTATTGCCGCTCCCTTTGCACTTGCCAAGAATAAGCCGGCGCCGCTCAGCAAGACGTTAACAGACATTCGAATTCTAGCTACGCCGATCGCCGCCTTCGACAAGGAAGATCCCGCAGCAACGCGCTTTGGCAAACTCGCGTGGCGCGGCGGGCTTGTGCTGAGATCTGAGTCGCCGAACTTCGGTGGTTGGTCCGGTCTAGCGCTTGGTGCCAACGGCAAACAGCTCGTGGCCGTTTCCGATGCCGGAAATTGGATGACGGCCGATCTCGTCTATAGGAGCGGGAATCTCAAGGCACTCAAATCCGCAAAGCTCGGCCCTCTGAAAGCCCTTTCGGGTAAGCCGCTCATCCGTACTCGCGACCGCGATGCTGAGGCGTTGACACTCGTAAAGGGCAATCTTGCCAAGGGCCGGCTGCTGATCTCGTTTGAGCACAATCACAGAGTCGGGTTGTTTGACATCGGCAAGAACGGCATATCGGCACCCAAGCGTTATCTCTCCCTTTCCGCTGTGGCAAAGAGGCTTGGGGGCAATTCCGGACTAGAAGGGCTCGCTATTTTGCAAGGTGGACGCTTCAAGGGTTCGCTGGTTGCGTTTTCTGAAGAGTTGTTCGATGGCACGGGCGCGCTAGTCGGCTGGATCTGGGTCAAAGGCAAGCCGGAACGGTTCAAACTCAAGAACGGTGGCGCATTTAGCGTGACCGACGCCGCACCATTACCCGATGGCGGGCTGCTTGTGCTCGAACGCCGATTTCGCTGGAGCGAAGGCGTTAAGGCGCGCTTGCGGTTGATCAGAGCGCACGAACTGCGCCCCGGCGCAACGATAACGGGCGAGCTATTGCTTGATGCCGGTCTAAGGCACCAGATCGATAACATGGAAGGGGTAGCGGTGCATAAGGGAGTGGATGGAGAGATCATCGTCACCATGATCTCTGACAACAATTTTAATAGTGTGCTGCAACGGACGCTCTTGCTGCAATTTGCGCTGAAGCGGGCCGATGTTGCAAGCGCACCGCGATAGCAGCTGGGCGGAAATGGCGCCGCTAAGTGATCGAAGATGACGGGGAGAGAATGGCGGTGAACCGCCTCAAGCCGCGGTTGTAGCTGTCTGGGTGGACTTGGCTTTCTTTCGCAGCTCCCGCTTCAGTCTGAGACACCGCTCGGACAATTCTTCGTCCCGGGCTTTGAGCAAATAGGCATCGAGGCCGCCGCGATGCTCAACCGACTTCAGGGCGTGTGCGCTGACACGTAAGCGAACCTTCCGTCCCAGAGCATCGCTCAGCAGAGTGACCTCGCACAGGTTGGGGCGAAATTTTCGCTTCGACTTATTCTCCGCGTGGCTTCTTAGCTGCCCGGAAAGGGGCAACTTGCCGCTCAGCTCACAGCGCCTCGTCATTTCAAGCTCCTTCACCGCCACGCCTGGCAGCGGCTTACTTAGGCGGGTCATATATAAAGAATCGCCCTCATCGGCGCGGCCGATGGAGCTGTGGCGGTGTCTATGCCCGAGGGCCCCGGCGGCGTCAAGACACGATACCCAAGGGCCGATAGACGGTTAGCAGGGTGACTTCATCGGGCGGCTTCCTTTGCAGCGTCCTATTATGCAATTGTTGTCACAACTTGCTGGCATGACGCTAGCGGGTCCGGGCCACAGATTTGTCGTAAATGCCGACTACCGCGGACCCTCAACGGGTCGCACGGCGGGGACACATAACATCATGAAACGCCTTGTACCGGCTGGGGTCGCATATGCTCGATCAAGAGTGTCGCTTGCGGTCATTGTGCTTCTCGGCGTTGCTTTTAGTTTGCCAGCACCCCTTTTGGCGGCTCCGAAAGGCCCGACAAACAAGAATCCCGTAGACAAGGTGTGGCCCGCGAGCGTCAAGGCGGTGTACCGGATCAGCTTTGGCTTATTCGGTGATATTGGCTTCTATAGCTTCAAGTCAAAGCTCAAGGACGGGAAATACAATCTCAACGGGGTGGCGAAGATTGAGACGACCGTGCTCGATTATTCAGCAGTAATGCGTAGCTCCGGTTCGGTCGTTTCGTCAGAGCTCAGCCCCGACAGCCACATGTTTCGCTTCAAGCAGGATCCGCTGATTGGAAAGAAGAAGCGGTCCAAGCTCAACATGGCCTTCGACGATACGGGCGTGACGCAAGTGAAGTTCGTGCCGAAGAGGAAGAAGCCTTCGAAGCGTAACGTTCCTGTAACCGAGCAGCAGCTTGAAGACGTGCTCGATCCTTTGAGCGCCATCATGGCGCTTTCACTCGACCAAACAGGAAATCCCTGCCAGCGCACACTTTCGGTATTCGACGGCAAGCATCGCTTTGATCTGATTTTCATACCTAAACGCAAGTCGTCGCGTAACTTCGTCTGCGGCGTCCGCTTTGTACCCATTTCCGGCCATCGCAAGGGTGAGGAGAGCTCCGTCATCACCGGAAATGCGGAAGTTACGTTGCGTCGCGTTCCAAAGGCCAACATCGTCATTCCATCGCGCGTGATGGTCCCGACTATCGCAGGCAACGCGGTTCTGGAATCGAACAGGGTCGTCATTACGATGCCCGACCGGAAACGCATTGCATTCAGGCGATAGACGCATCATGCGATTTGTGCGAGCCGCGAGAGGCGATTGCCGCGAATGTGTTTGCGTACTAAGCATTCCCATCTGAGGGAACAGCGAACGTGTTGTGCCAGCCTTTGAGCACGCTGCCCCAAAAACAAAACGCTTGATATCTGCTCAAGCGTTTGCGATGGCAACTATAGTGTTAAGTTGAGGAGGCCTATCTCGATGGGCAGCGACCTCGAAACCCGGATCCGTCATGTGACGGCGGTTTTGGGCCCTACCAATACCGGCAAGACGCATCTCGCCATCGAACGCATGATCGGCCACGAGAGTGGCATGATTGGCTTGCCGCTGCGTCTTCTCGCTCGTGAGGTCTACGACAAGATTTCATCGCGCGTGGGGTCCGACAAAGTGGCGCTGGTGACGGGCGAAGAGAAAATCAAACCAGAGCGCGCGCGATATTGGGTCTGCACGGTGGAAGCCATGCCGCGCGATGTTGACGTCGATTTTCTTGCTGTCGATGAAATTCAGCTCGCCAGTGATCCTGAGCGTGGCCACGTCTTTACCGACCGGCTGCTGCACGCGCGCGGCCGATCTGAGACGCTGTTGCTGGGCGCTCAAACCATGCGCGAGCCCATCAGCGATCTCATTCCGGGCGCCAACTTCGTCTCGCGGCCGCGGCTGTCGAAGCTGACTTACGCGGGGCAGAAGAAGATTACGAGACTGCCGAAGCGTTCTGCGGTCGTCGCTTTTTCCGCGGCCGAGGTCTACGCGATCGCCGAACTCATCCGCAGGCAGCATGGCGGTGCGGCCGTCGTGCTGGGTGCACTGTCTCCAAGAACGCGCAATGCTCAAGTTGCTCTCTACCAATCTGGTGACGTGGGCCATCTCGTCGCGACCGATGCAATTGGCATGGGGCTCAACCTCGACGTCGATCACGTCGCCTTTTCGGCTTCTCGCAAGTTCGATGGCCAAAAGCATCGTGATCTTACGCCTTCTGAGCTTAGTCAGATTGCGGGCCGGGCCGGACGGCATATGAACGACGGGACTTTTGGCGTAACAGGCTCAGCTGAGCCATTTGATTCCGATACGATTGAGAGACTTGAAACACACAATTTTGAGAACGTTCGTGTTCTGCAATGGCGCAACCGAAGCCTTGATTTTTCGACCTTGGAAGGCCTTAGAGAATCGCTGCGCGTTGTCCCGCGCGAGCAGCGCATGACACGTGCGCGCATGGCTGACGACGTTGTGGCGTTAGAAACGGTCAGTGCGGACAAGGAGATTTCCGGCATGGCGTGCGCTCCAGCGGGCGTCGCCAAGTTGTGGGACGTTTGCCAGATTCCCGACTACCGCAAGATTTCAGGTCAAAATCACGCGGAGCTGGTCGCAAGTGTCTACACGTTTCTTATGAGCTCGGATGAATGCATTCCCGAGGATTGGTTCTCCAAACAGGTTGACTTCGCTGATCGCACCGATGGTGACATCGATACTCTGGCGAACCGGATTGCTCACATCAGGACTTGGACCTTCGTGTCGAACCGTGCCGATTGGCTCAAGGATCCCGCGCACTGGCAGGGCCGCGCGCGAGAGATCGAGGACAAGCTATCGGATGCGCTGCACGAACGCTTGACGCAGCGGTTCGTCGATTTGCGCACCAGCGCGCTCATGAAGGGTATGCGCGATAAAGAAGAGCTTCGCGCCGAGATTGCGGAAGATGGAACGGTCCGCGTTGAGAACCACTTTGTCGGTAAGCTCAACGGATTCCGGTTCTCGCCAGACGCCGGCGGGGAGGGCATTCATGGCAAGGCAGCCCGGAGTGCGGCGGCCCAGGTTCTGGCGCGCGAACTGACGATGCGCGCTCGCCGCGTATCGGCTGCTCAGTCCGACGCCTTTCGTCTGACGCGGTGCGGCCGCATCTTATGGAAGGACGAGGAGATTGCGCATATCGAGGTAACGGACGATCCGCTCAAGCCCGCGCTAACGCTTCTTGCCGATGAGCATTTGTCTGCGCCCGACCGTGAAAAGATAGAGGCGCGGCTTCAGACTTGGCTGTCGAAATCTATTGCTGACAAGTTGAAGCCGTTAGTGGAGATCGGCGAGGCGGAAGACATCTCCGGTCTCGCCCGCGGCATAGGCTTCCGTCTTCGAGAGAATTTCGGCATTTTGAAACGCGAGACGGTTGCAGACGAGATCAAATCGCTCGATCAAACCGCGCGGGCTCAGTTGCGCAAGTACGGTGTTCGCTTCGGTGCCTTCAACATTTATGTCCCGCTACTATTGAAGCCTGCAGCAGCTGAACTAGCTCTGACCCTTTGGTCGCTCCAGCACGCTAGCGCTATGGGCATGTCTGTGGAGGCACTTCCTCAACCGCCGCGCGCTGGTCTCACGTCATTTGCGCCCGACCAGGCAATGCCGGAGTCCTTCTATAGAGCGTGCGGCTATCATGTCTGCGGTTCGCGCGCGGTCCGCCTCGATATGCTGGAACGCCTTGCCGATCTCATACGCCTGCTTCTAGCCTGGCGCACCAATTCCGATGACGAAGAGTCGAAACCTCCGAAGGGCGCAACTGGCGATGGCGGTTTCACGGTCACACCCGAAATGATGTCGATACTCGGGTGCTCCCCAGATGAGTTGGGTGGCGTTCTCAAAGCGCTGGGCTTTTGGGTTGAGCGCCGGCCGGTCAAGTTGGCGGACCCAGAGACAGATTCTGTTGAGGCCGTGGCCGCGACACCGCGCACTAATGGCGCTGCGCCAATTGCGAAAACGCCTGCTGAGGCTGATACCGAACCGTCGAAAGCTCCATCATCGGAGGGGCTGGACGATACAGCACCGGCAACCGGTGAAGCGGCGGCCGAGGCTGCAGAGCCTCAGTTCGAAGAGGTCTGGCGTCCGCGCCGTCATCAGCGCGGTGAGCGCCGCAAGGATGGAGGCAACCGACCTCGCAGACGTCGCCAAGCGAAAGTGGCTCAAAGTCAGACCCATGATTCTGCTGAGGCCGCAGGTGCAGATGGCAAGGGCCAGCAGAAATCGGCCGGTGGCCGCGAGGATCGCCGCGATGGACGGCGCGACCGCGCAAAGAAACGTCCCGACCACTCCCGCGATAACCGTCACCGTCGGCCGAAAGGAGGGGAGCGGCGTGTGCGTGATGAGCGCCGTACGCCCGAGGTGATCTCGGCTGCGCCGCCGCGTAAGGCCGGCGCGGATCCTGACTCGCCTTTTGCGGCGTTGGGTGAGCTGCGTGATGCACTCGAGAAGCGTGGCAAGGAGACCAACACTTGAGGCCCCGCGGCCCGCAACACGCAGGCGCTGCCAAGGAAACTCAGCGTCTGGACAAGTGGCTTTGGTTTGCGCGGCTGGTAAAGACGCGGACGCTTGCTTCAGAGTTTGTGCTGTCCGGTAAGGTGCGGGTCAATCGGGCACGAATCGACAAGCCGAGTTACGCGGTTCGTGTGGACGATGTTCTAACTGTCGTTGTTGGCCGGCATTTGCGTGTGTTGAAAGTGGCCGCACTTGGCCTCAGGCGCGGGCCAGCACCAGCTGCGCGTGCGCTCTATGAGGAATTGACACCGGAGCCCGATCCGCTCAAACCTCAACGGAACAGATCGCTCCATGATCCAATCCCGCGTAGAAATGACGTCAGTCCTGGCCGGCGGCCATCTGGCATGGGGCGGCCGACCAAGAAAGAACGTCGTGATATTGAGCGACTGAACGCGAAAATTCGCTGATCTCAGCGGGCCTTTCTGTTAACCAGCGTGCGCTGCCGGGACCCGGCCGTCGCTGACCAACGGAGCAGGGCCCATATCACCCTATGTAAGAGGAACGATCCGGACCTATTCGATGACCTATATCGTCAATGAGAAGTGCATTAAGTGCAAATACACCGATTGTGTGGAGGTCTGCCCGGTCGATTGCTTCTACGAGGGCGAGAATATGCTCGTCATTCATCCCGACGAGTGTATCGACTGCGGTGTGTGTGAGCCGGAATGTCCGGTGGATGCAATTAAGCCCGATACCGAGCCAGGGTTGGAGAAGTGGCTTGAACTCAACCGGAAGTATTCAGAGACTTGGCCGAATATCACGTCCAAGAAAGAGGCGCCGCCTGATGCGGACGCGCATAAGGACGAGCAGGATAAATTCACGAAATATTTTTCTCCCGATCCCGGAGAGGGGGACTGATTTTGTAGATTTTTGATCCTGTTAGCGGTTGCGGCAATTTGCGCCGATCGGCGCTCAAACCCCGTCCAGTCAGGGGCGTCCGTTAAGCGGGCGCACATCCTCAGGGGGTGCCGCCCTTCATTTTCGATGAAGTTTGTGCTATGCTGACCGTACGAAACCCGCAAAAAAGGGTACAAGTTCGGAACAGGAGCGAAACAAACAGTATCCGCTCTCCCGTTGCATGAGCAATAATCGGGCCGTTTGCGGGCCGATAATGAGCGATTTTGGCAGAAGCTCAAGTCACACAGCAGGACCACGATTCGACCGGCAACGGGCGCGTGTCCGTCCAACAGGCGCCCCAGACGGCGGCAATTGCGCGGCCGCAGGGGGATAGCTTTGCGGCTGTTCCGAGGTTTTAGTTCGCAGTACAAGACGAGAAAGTGAGACGACCCTTATGCCCCAAAAGAAAAAATTGCCCACTACCGGCCGGTCGGCCAAGTCTGCCTCCGGTAAGAAGGCCGCCCGCAAGACCGCGGCCGCCAAGACATCGGGTCGTCGGGCAGCTAAGCCGGCAGCGCGAAAGACCGTCACCAAGGCGGCCGCCTCTGCTAAGGGCAAGAAGCCAGCGGCAAGAAAGGTGTCTGTATCGGCAGCTACCGCCAAGTCACGTGCGAAGTCGGCACGGGGCAAAGCCGTTGCAGCCACCCGGAGCACGAAACTCGCAGCGAAAAAGCCCGCCGCGAAGAAGGGCGCCGCTGCGGCAAAAGCCGCTCCGGCTCGTGCGGTTGCTGCTGCGGTGAAACCGGCTGCGCAGAGGATCACCGCGTCTGTAGCTGAGAAGGCGGCGCCAACAGCGAAAGCTCCATCAGCAGCGACGCCGAAGTCAATTGCGGAGAAGGCGGCGGCTGCACGTCAGCTGATGGCAGCCAAGAGAAAGCCCGTCAACCAGCGTCACGGCTTCAAAGCCAACGACTTCGTCGTCTATCCCGCTCACGGTGTCGGCCGGATCATCGGCATCGAGGAACAGGAGATTGCAGGTATTGCACTTGAACTCTTTGTCATCAATTTCGACAAGGAGAAGCTGACGCTACGTGTGCCTACCGGCAAGCTGGAGAGTGTCGGCATGCGCAAGCTGTCAGAGGATGGCATCGTCAAGAAGGCGATGGATACGCTAAAGGGCCGCGCCCGCGTAAAGCGTACGATGTGGAGCCGGCGCGCACAGGAATATGTTGCCAAGATCAACTCCGGCGATCTCGTTTCGATTGCTGAAGTTGTTCGCGATCTCTACCGGTCTGAGGCACAGCCTGAGCAGTCGTACTCAGAGCGCCAGCTTTACGAGGACGCACTCGATCGCATGGCGCGTGAGATTGCAGCGGTTGAGAAACTCGACGAGCGCGGTGCGGTGCAGCGCATTACGGACGTGTTGTCAAAGAGTGCCCGCGGACGTCGGCTCGCTGCTGAGTCTTCCGACGGCGATGGCGACGAGAGCAGGGCCGCATAAAACGCGTGCCCCGTAAGGCGGCACTTCAGAGATTGATAGCGCCCGGCGTCTTTTGCGCCGGGCGTTTTTGTTTCGGATCGCGCGGTATATCGCGCCCGCCGCTACTTATCGTCGGCACACCGGGTTTTTCCGGTGGGTTGCGGCGTTCTTTGTCGATTGTTGTGATTTGACTGGGATCCAAAACGTTAATGAATGGGCCATTGCGGTATTCGATCCAACCGCGAACCTGAACCTCCTTGCCTTCAAGTGATGCGAGCGACTTCACCCAATCGGGCTTCTCGCGCAGTAACTTGGCGCTTACGCCTGCCGTAAAGTCGCTGCGCCAATCACGATCAAAATTAACGTAGGTCCAGCCCCTGGTGGTTGCCACGTTCACCACGCGGCCTTCGACAATCTGAAAAGTATTTCTTAGCCGCATTAATTCGCGCGTACGTTTTGCCGGCCGCATCGCATAGGCAGCATTGGACCAGAGCCCCGTACTAGCTTCTCGCGCAATGCTTTCGTGGGCAACAAGCTCGGCCATGCATGCAAGACTCCCTGGTAGCCCGTACGCGCGAGCGTGCCCACTCCTCAAGAGCTTGCCCTGAACCCAAATGCGTTCGCCGCCGCGCTTGAGAAATAAGTGGGCCAGAAGGCGGCCATAGCGGTCACTGCGACGGCCGGAAAATGCCAGCTCGACCGATTGGCCTCGTACAAGAGCCTCTAACGCTGCGATGGCTGCACGCTCAGGCGGCCAAGGCCGGGTGCTGTCACGATGGTTGGATATGCGTGGCGCCAACGCCCCGATGAGCCGCACTTGGCGGCCGTCGTCGAGTAATACAGTTTCAGAATCGAGAATGCGAGTGACTGCTCGCGTGGGTCCGGGCTGCAATGTGCACGGCTGTAGGGTCTTATTCTGTGCGCCAGTCGCCGGAATCGGAAGTGCAAGTATGAGGCCAATTGAAATTGTCGGTACCGCGAACTTGATTGAATAGCCGGCTGCGGTGCCGTGATCTCCTGGAAATGCTTTCGGCACACACGTCACTTGATTTTCGTATCGCTTGTTGGGCGACGCAAATTTCGACCCATGTTGCGAGGACGCCTTTCGCTAGAACACCAATTTTTGCATTGCTCCTCAGTTGGCGGGATGCGCCAACGTCATTCGCCGAGCAGCAAGCTTGGGGAAGGAGCACGAACCAAACCTGGTCAGTTTTGGCGCTCAAGTCTACTGCCGAGCGCCTTGTTTTTATGTTCAGCACTCGGAGGAAGGCTGATCGCGAATGCAGCAGCGGTTGCCACTGTCTCAACAGACTACGTGTGTGCTGCGGCCGAACGGTGCTGCGGGCATTGAGAACGCCGTCGTAAGCAATGATCAATAAGCGGCGAAGTGGGGCACATATGAGGGCAGCGCGCGCATTCAGGCGGCTGCACTGCTCGGCTGTTGCTGGGTGACAATGACGTTTGGTCGAGCACGGGCGCTGTGGCAGCAAAGCGAAGCGGATCGTCGCGTGTCCATGCTTGAGCGTAATCGAAAAGAATACAATCGATGCTCGCGCCAGGCGCGCCGAAAATCTCCTTGAGCAGGATGCTGCCCCCCAGCGGCATATAAAGCATGAGGTCGTCGGGAGCATCGTGCATTCGGACGAATGAAATTTCCTCCGGTGTAATGCCGCCAGCCAATATGAGGATGTCGGTATCTACGTCAGGGCCCTCGTCAATGATGGCGTCCTTTCCATCACCTGGTAGGTAGACGTAGCCATCACTTCCGCGGCCGCCGATTAGAGTGTCATTCCCGCGGCCGCTATAGAGCGTATCATCACCCGCCAATCCGGCGAGTTTGTTGAGGGTGCTGTTGCCGATAATGCGGTTTGGCCATTCGTCATTCCCCAATACATGAGCGCTGCTTGCTAGCTCAATCAGCCGTCCGCTTGCGATATGCTGTGAGCTTAAGCGATCACTGCCATCGCTCCTGTGTTGGAGATCCAGCCCTAAAGTCATGCCGTCTTCGATAATTCCGACGCCCTTACCCAAGACGATCACGTCGGTCATTTCATTCCATTGAATACGTTCTACGGAGAAGAGGTGATCGGTTCCATTCTCCAACTCTACGACGTAATTGGGTACCTTATGGGGCACCCAATGCCGGTTGAGTGTGATCGAAATTGTACCGGCACCGGAGTAATCGACGACGTCGGCACCATCGTTTATATAGTTGAGTCCGGGCTGGCCGCCATGAATGATGTTGAAGCCCGGGGACCAATGGAACACGTCATCACCGGCGCCACCATAAAATTTATCAGTTCGGTGCGGTGCAGGGCTGCCCTCGAATGTGTCTTGGCCATGACCACCGAGGAGTGTTGTGAAGCCATGCTCAATGCGCATCGTGTCGTTGTTGGCTGTTCCCAGTAGCGTTTCAAACCCAGGATACATGTGGATGCCGAGCGGCAGCAGCAGCGACGGATTAAGTCCCGAGTAGTGGATCAGCGAGGCGATCGCGGAGGAAGAGTTTACTGTCGGCGTTGGCGAACCGGGCAGCGAGAACGCGATATAGGGGAAATCCTGTTCTTCGATTTCACGGGCATAAGAGGCCATCGATTCCCATGCTTGGAATTCGTCACCGCCATAGCTCAGCAGCCGGCTGCCGCGCTGCTCGGGTGTGCCGATTTTGGCGATGAGGTCATTGCGCGCTGCAACGTTTGCCACAGCCATGCTGGTGCGGCCATCAGCGCCCTCAATTCCCAGATAGACGTCTTTGGCATCCTCCTCGCGAACGCCTTCCATCACGAACCATTCGTCCTGGTGGAAATCGACAGCACTCTGCTGATACACAAGCTGTAGGTGGTCGAAGCCAAAGAACCCAAGACCAAGAAGCTGGATGGGGATCCACTCGATGCGGATCAGGGGCATGTTGGGCCCCCTTATATTGCCAATCGACGCGCCACCATAGAGGGAGAGAAAGGCGTATTGCAACTTAAAATTGTATTAGCATAACATGTTCGTGCACGTTCTATTTGTGAGTGCGAAGAGCGCGGAGCTGGCCAAGACCAAGTCTCTCAGGCTATCGAAACGCTATGCGGCCCCGTAGCTCAGTAGGATAGAGCATCAGATTCCTAATCTGAGGGTCCCAGGTTCGAATCCTGGCGGGGTCGCCAATGAATTCATT
>CAYOPW010000034.1:0-28698 GCA_964405975.1 uncultured Hyphomicrobium sp. | reverse complement strand
ATCTGCTCAACGATGATGAAGACGCCGACTAAGCGCGTCATCGCATGCCCTGAGCTTGCTTTCGAGCGCCCGCGCATACGGAGCCCAATCTTCATCCATGCGGAAAATGTCCTCGCGGTTGCACTGCCCTGAAGCCTCGGGCGGGCCACATCGTTTCACCACCGTTCCACGAGGGGCGGTTGGTAGCGGTGATGTCCGATCTCGAGGAACACCCCGCGTTCTTGATGCTGAACCAAATTGTAGATTTGATTCGCGCTGGCATCAACAATGAGCGCGCCCGACTTAGGGTCTGCAAAAGGTGGCGCAGAAGCGCCCTGTTGCATCATTTAATGCCTTGTTATTGTTGCATCTTTTTTTGATTGCGCGTCTCCGACTCCGGGACGAGGTGGTCGCTCTTTTCCTTCAGCTTTAGCCCAACGACAGCATCGGGCGTCCGGATTCAGGATCACGATCGTGGTCAGGATCTTGAGGCATGATCATGGGGAAGATCTTGTCAGACTAAGATCGTCGTTCCGCCGTTCGTCTCGTTCGTTCCACACCGGTTCTTGTCAGTTCCATCAAGCCGTTGCATCGTTCGTTCCGGGACGTTCCGGGCAGGAACCGTGCTTTAGTTCATGACCGTAATCCTGGTTTCGCGCGCTGAGGCGCCAAACCCAATATGGCCTTCCGCGCTGAGCACTTTGAGCGACCGATTGATCGTCGACTTCGAGACACGCAGCAGGCGCGCCAGCGTTCCTTGTGATGTGAGGATCACCTTTTCGCGCGTGATGTGCACGCCCTCGAAGACATGGCCAGGCGGCCGCCAAGCGAGATCTTGAAGGAAGCGAAGGAGGTCATCCTTGATCCGGTGCGAGGTCGACGTTGAGGGACCCCTAAGAGGGCCGATTGCGTTGGGAACGGGCGCGCTGGACGTTTCAGATAAGTTGGTCGTCTGCCGCCGGCGCCAAGCGTCCGGGGCCATAAGGGCTGCCGGCAACAAGCTGCCGATGGTGTCCAGGACGGGCCAAAAAACGAGGACGAGCAGGCGGGGATCGGTGAGGCTGGTCACACCTGTGAACTTTATGGCAACTGCGATGATGACCGCGCCCGCGCTCACAACCACCATGCCCATCCATGTGAAACCGAGAATACCTGCGGTTATGCGCTGGGTTGGCCAAGCTTCGATGGCGAGCGCTGGCGCCGCAAACTTCCACAGCACCATGCCAGCTGTGCCACCCACAATGTAGAGACCGTAAGGGTCGAGACCCCAAACGAGGCTGTCGCTGGCCCTTGATACGATCTGGCCTAGTCGCCAACTGGCCCAGAGCGGCGTTGCTAGGGTTGCCATGACGAGCGGAATGGTCAGTAGCAGGGCGAGCGGATACATCGTCAGGCCTCACATGGTAACGGTGAGTGGGGTGGAGCCGTAGCCCGTCCACTGTTTTCCAGGCGTGGTGCAAGCCACTACCCTAATTCTCATGATCGTCGGTCGGGTTGGCATGAAGCGCGGTGACGGTGCAGCTGCCGGCATTGATCGGGACTTGATTGGGTTGACCAAAGTTGGCGACGCCCTAAGCGGCATCTCGGTCAGCTTGAGATCGCTTATGCGGTTAAAACCGTCGCCGGTCGCGTATCCGGACCTGCGCATTGGCGGGAGGAGAGTGAGGACCAATCGCTCTGCCCTGGAGCAGAGGATTGGCCCTCCACAGCAGATCCAAGCATCCCTCGAAACGATCTGCGGTCTGCCCCGGAGGGAGACGCAATATGCGATGCTTAAATGTGCCGAGTTCGAATTCCCCCGGATGCTGGGAGCCCTCACTCCCTTCTCGTCAATGACCTAAGTTGGTCAATGACGACGTCTCCTGCGCTTTTCTTTAACGCCTCCAGCTCGCTGTGGAAGACCACGACAAATTCATCTTCGTACCGGATCGGCAGATGGCTGATAGCGCTGAAGTAAACGAGTCCGTCGCAAGGATCGCGGAACCAGACCTCGACATTACCTCCGCCGCCAAGCTTCTTTTCGATCGCCTCCATCTCTTCTTTGTGGGCCCCTTCGTATCGGCTCTCCGGTTCATCAGCATACAGCTCCGCGAACCGGCGTCGTTCTTCCAGGAAATCGATCATTTCAATTGTCCTTCTGCTTAATGAAGTGCGGGCCGCGAAATGGGCCTGCCCTCGTCGTTTTGGCTTCACGTGCCGGTGGTAAGCGGGGCGGAGCCGACCACCGTCAAAGAACGCTTCACGAAGAACCGCGCCCCCCGTTCGGAAAACTGGTGAGATCCTGGTCAAACGAAGTTCAGCATCACGCCAGCAACGTTTCAGTACATCTTGACACTTATTCTGCAACTGAACATGCTACTAACTGTATTCTACACTACTTATACCAACTATTACTCCATAAGGTCAGACGTTTTACTTCTAGTGAGCTGATGTAATTGGCAAAACTTCTTCGGTGTTTACTTGCCGCCGATCAGTCCATTTGAGGCCAGCCGGCTGCAAGCCCGCGCTATCTCCTCGTCCATCACAGCCTTGAGCACGTCCTCGACGCGGGCGGGGACGATGAAGCTGTCGTGAATCGATAAAGCGGGGATGACCTGACGCCTGAGGCAGCGCTGCACGCGCGCGCAGATTTCTGCATCGATGTTCTGGAGGCGGAGGCCGGCTCCGCTGCACCAGAACCGCTCAAGTCCCGGGAAGCAGGATCCGACAGTCTCCATGAGGCGAGCAGCCTCGTGATATGGGCGTAGAACGCCCTTCTTCCTCAGCTCATCGGCGATTGCGCCGTGGGCGATCGGCTTGTTGCCCGCATTCAGCATGATGTTGAAGGCGAGCTTGAGCCTGCGCCGCGCAATGCCGGGCACCGTAAAGGGATCGTAGCCTTCTTCGTCGAAGGGCAGCTCAATTGCGGAGGAGGCGCACAAAAGTCGGAGGTGGCAGGCGCGGTAATCGAGTTCAACGACCGCCTCGCCATCGATGCGGAGATGGTTTCGAAATTTGCTGGGGAGACCTTGCCAAAATGGCCCGTACCAGCGTCCACCTTGACTCCAGTGACGATTGAAGACGCGGTAGTAGGCGCGCAGGCGCGGATCTAGCCGACGGTCTTGAACCCGCAGGAACCCGTGCTCATCGTAGTACGCGCTTGGATGGTCGAGCCGAATGTCGGCGCGGGCCAAAAAGTCATTGTGTGCGATGACGTCCTTGCGCATGGCGCAAATGCGATCGCTATCCCGATAGTCGCAGTGCCCCTTGACCCCGTCGCGCAAGATGATCTCTTCGTGCTGCGCGACGATGAGATCGGTGCAAAGCTCAACCTGCAGCTCATGAAGTGCGCCAGCGGCGCGGATTCGCGACCGGCACATCGCGCTAGGCGACGGCGACGTTCTTTTGTGCTCGATGAGACCCGCCGCTTCGAGGCTCGCGACTGCGCGCATCATGTTTTCATAGGTGTAGTACGAGGGGCTGTAACGGCGCGCCTGTTCGGCATAATGGTTTCGGTCGCGGCTGTAGAAGACCCACGTGTCGGGCGACCACGCAAACGCATAGATTGCGTTTGCGATCACGGCACCTCGCGCGCGCCTCACTGCCTTGCGCATAGACTTCAGCGCTAGCCGCTCTTCAACCAAATCTAGCCGCCGAAGGTTCAAGTCACGGCGAAACGGAACTTCATTTGCGAGCAGTCCCCTGCCAGACTCAGACCACGGGCCAGCCCCAGAATCGCAGATCAATGCAATGTCGTCGACGGGCGTCGAAGTGACTGAGCCTATGCCTTCGTAATTGTCGCCGGCGTCGCCCGCGAAGTCTTCGTTGAACATGACTCCCCCTTCGCCCGAGACATCGACGCGGGCGTTCATGACGAGTTGTTGGAATTGAGTGGCGGAACGGTTACGCGGATGTCGCGCTTAAATTCGAGTCATTGCCGAAGAGAACCCCCTCGTTTGTTGCTTTAGGCCTGCGCTTCGGCGCCCTCGATGCGCCCTAGCGATCTCAGGGGCAGTGATGTGCAGATGAGAGATCATGCTCGACTAACTCTCGCCCGCTCGATCTTACTCTCAAGCTGGCTTGTTTCGAACCGCGCCTCACCACAGGACACGCGCCGTTGGTTCGAGATCCAGTCACGAATGTCGGCCTCTAGCCAGGCAACCCTTCCAGAGGAGATCTTTATGGGGGCGGGGAACGACTTATTGCGAACGGCACGCCATATCGTGGTGCGACTCAGTGGAACAAGCTGCCGGACCTGTGGCCATAAGAGAAGGCGACTTGTACCGCTTGGCGCGCCGTGTCCTGCCATTCGTTTCTGCATGTTGCGTCCTCGTCCAATTGACGGCAGCAAATTGCGGTGGTTTGCGACATGGTGCAGCTAAAAACCGGTGAGAAATTGGAAGTGCATGTAGATCAGACTCTTAGCGGGGGCAACGGTCCAAATACCTGCTAGGTTTGCGATGGACGCTACCGAACCGAGACGTGCAATTGCCCCTTCACAGCCTCCACCTTCATCTCGATGCCGCACAGCCGGTAAACGGCATCGGCGAAAGCCGTCAACACCTTCGTGACCGCAGGCGGCCTCTCGAGTTGATCAGTCCAGAATCCCAGGACAGCGTTTGCAATAAGGCTCTTCTCTGGTTTGAGGGCTCTCTTCGTTGCCAGGTACTCCTGGCCCGTCTCTGAACGTCCAGAGACGGCACGGCGCGCATCGGCGGCAAGTTCCAGAAGTGCGCTGGCATCGGTGAGGCTAACCACAACACGTTTTTCCGCATTCTCCGATGCACGTTTAACCACGTCGCTCATCTGGAGCAATTCTTTGTTGGAGATGTAGCGGCGCGGTGTCGACCCGATCTTCGCTTCTATATTTCGGCGCGCCTCAATCCTCATCAGTTCATCAACTAGCCACGGCGGCACGACCGGCAGATCGTTGCTTTCGCACGGCACCGTGAGCTTGGACAGCTCGTCAAGAAGCTGACGGCGCGTGAAGTGTCGACCGGTGATCTCATCTCGGCTAGCCACGCACATAGCGTGACTGAGGACGATCGCGCGCAGACACTTAGTCAAGGACTTTTTCTGATCTTCAGAGATCTGCGCCAAGGCCGCTATGCGTTCTACTTCCAACGGCGCAATACCCGCCTCAAAATCCCAGCAGCCATCACGCCACTCGACCGATACGCATGCGTATCGAGAGGGATGATAGTGTTTGCCCGCGCGCGCCGACTCATGGCCCTCGGAAGTCGACGCTTCGATGTCATCATACTTGCCGACCACCAAGTCCTCCTTCGAAATGCGAGAGCGACCTCTTAGGTCGCGCAGGTATGACAAGATCGGAGACGGCCGGGATTGTGGCAAGCGAGAGCCATTTGGAAGCAAAGCGGAACGACCTGATGGGCCAATTATGGGCCAAATACGGACTCCGACTCCATCCGACTTCAAGCTAACCTATTGAAAAGAATGGTCGGAGCGGGGAGATTTGAACTCCCGACCCCCAGTCCCCCAGACTGGTGCGCTAACCAGGCTGCGCTACGCTCCGATCCGACCCCTTTTGCCTTGGGCAGAACTGACGGTCAACGGCTAAGCCGGTGCCGTATTACCCCAAAAGCTTGTGGATGCCCTCAATACTTGAGGGAAACCTGAAAATTTCGGGCCGTGGTGCAGCCGCCGGCAACACGGCGGCTGCAAAAAGTCCTTCTTCAATATTCAAGTCATACATGGCGCACGGTAACGCCGCTTGTTTTAGTTCGTTGAGCCGCTTGCTGAAGGCGTCACTTTGGAGGTCGTTTGTGCCGACTATCCCAAGCCGTGTAAGTAGACGGCCGATGCCACGTCCATCCGTTTTGGCCAACGCTTCGAGCCGGACCCAAGCCGTGAGGATGCGCTCATCTTCTCGATCCGGCAAGGATGCGTCCTCACCCAACACCTCGGCTGCACGCTCAATCAACGTGCGCCGGGCCCCAGGAATGTTCACAACGCGCCTGCGCTCCAAATCGACACCAATAGGCTCCGCATTGCTGAGACCGGCAAGCGACCAACCGGGCACATGCGAAAGACTGAACGTGACCGGCGCTCCGGCGAGGTATGGTTTTGCGCCCGCAGCGCGGACAAAAGGCGTACCTCGGAATTCCGGTCCTATAGCGCGCTCAAGTAGAATACGAAGCGCAACATGGGCAGCCAGCCACTCGTTAGCCCTGCGCCTATCAACAATCGTCTCTGCGAGGTCCCGGTCGCGTTGCGGCAACCTTAGCGTTTGCCGCTCAATTTTGAGTAGCGCGGATGCGGCTGCATTCAGATTGACGCACCACAGCTCAAGGCCGCTAAACCCGCCTTCCCAAAGCGAGGTCTCACTTTGTGCCTCATGGAGTGCGTTCAAGTGCGCGCCGCGCGACGCGGCTTTGAGCCCTTACGGCGCGCCGTGCCCGCGACTTTCCGCCCAAGCAAAATGTTACGGCAAATCTCAAGCTCAGCGATCGCCGCTTCGATGCTGGCCCGGTCCACTGTATCGCGGATGGCTGAAAACGCGGCTGTTTTGCGCGAAGACCTTGCAGCGTTTGGCGCGGTGGCTCCTCGCTTGATCGCGCGCCGGCCTCGCTTGGCTTGCGCCTTCGCAGCAAGGCCAGCTAACTGCGCGCGCTTTGCAGACGCCTTGACCTCATCAACACCGTGCTCGCGCAATATCTTCTGCACGCCCTTAATCGTGTAGCCTTCCGCATGCAAAAGGTGGCGAATGCCGCGCAGCAGCTCAAGATCCTCTGGCCGATAATAACGCCGGCCGCCGCCGCGCTTCATCGGCCGCACCTGGGGAAACTTACCCTCCCAAAAGCGCAAGACGTGCTTAGGCACGTCCAACTCCCCCGCAACTTCGCTAATTGTCCGAAAGGCGTCCGCTGTTTTGCCCATCGTCGCTCCCGCCGTCCTTACCCTCTAGTACAGCCGTCAACCGGTATCACTCTGCAGCCTTGCGTCTGCCTTGTCCCTGGTTGATTCTATCCTTCATAATGTTGCTGGGCCGGAAAACCAAAACCTTGCGCGGCGTGATCGGCACCTCTTTGCCGGTCTTAGGATTGCGCCCCATACGCTCACCCTTCTCGCGGATGCCGAAAGAGCCAAACGATGACAGCTTCACTTGCTCGCCTCGAGCAAGGCTCCCGGAGATCTCGCTTAAGACTAGCTCCACCAACTCCTGGCTTTCATTTCGAGGTAATCCCACTTTGCGCACGACGGCTTCTGCAAGGTCGGCACGCGTCAACGTTTTGCCTCCCATGACCCTTTGCCTCCCAGTTTTCTGATCGTTCCGGCAATGCTACCGGGCGCGGGCGCGATGGTCAATCACGTGTACTTATCAACCGACTGAAATTACACAAAAAAGTTTGAGGCCGCTGTTGGCCGGGCGGAAAATGGCCTACCATCGGGCTAGCGCCGCCCCCCAAGTGAAGCCGCCACCCATGGCCTCCATTAAAATCAAGCTGCCCTCTTGCACTCGGTGCTCCTCGAATGCGTGATTGAGCGCCAGCGGAATGGAAGCGGCCGATGTGTTTCCGTGGCGGTCCAGCGTTACCACAATTTTCTTCCGGTCCACCCCAAGTTTTTTGGCGATTCCATCGAGGATTCTCTTGTTGGCCTGATGAGGCACGTAAAGGTCGATCTCGTCGGGAGCGAAACCGTTCACGACCAGCGTCTCCTCGATGATGCCGGAAATTTTCTGAACAGCGTGCCGGAATACCTCTCGGCCGTTCATGCGCAAATGGCCCACAGACTTGGTGGAGCCGGGCCCCCCGTCAACATAGAGGAGATCCTCAAACCGGCCATCAGCGCGAATGCGCGTCGACAGAATACCGCGATCATCACGCGAGCCATGCTGAGGCTGCGCCTCGAGCACCACAGCGCCCGCTCCATCCCCAAAAAGCACGCAGGTTGAACGGTCGGACCAGTCCAAAATACGCGAGAAGGTTTCCGAGCCCACGACAAGGGCGTGCTTAAATTGGCCTGCCTTGAGGAAATTGTCGGCGACGGCCAACGCATAGACGAAGCCCGTGCAAACGGCCTGTACATCAAATGCAGCGCCCTTGGTTATTCCAAGGCCGCGCTGAATGGCAACGGCCGTGGCAGGAAACGTGCGGTCCGGCGTTGCGGTGGCACAGACAATGAGATCGATATCAAGTGGATCGGTGCCTGCCCGAACCAGCGCTTGTTTGGCCGCGGCTATGCCAAGGTCGGAGGTGCGTTCCCCCTCGCTGGCGATGTGGCGCTGGCTGATGCCGGTCCGTTCAACAATCCAGTCGTCACTGGTATCGACGATCTTCGCCAAGTCGGCGTTGGTCATCACACGCTTGGGAAGGTACGCACCGACTCCGCGGATCACTGAACGAATGACTGCCACAGTCCTGCCTTGCCTTTTCTTTCTTACCGCCCCGTAGATCGCATGCGTCCTGACTGCGCCAGTCACACACACTATCGCGCTTGAGAACTCACAGACACTGGGTCCGGCCCCGCCGCAGCCGCATCGAGTTTATGGTGGAATGCGTCAAGATCGGCCGCAAGCCGCTTGATAAGCCCGCTTTGCGCCATTTCGTAAGCAAGATCGACGGCGCTCGCAAAGCCAAACGCATCCGTGCCCCCGTGGCTCTTGACTACGATGCCGTTGAGCCCAAGGAAAGTGCCGCCATTTGAGCGGCGCGGATCCACTTTCTCCTTCAAGATACGAAATCCACCAGCGGCAAGCGCTGCCCCAATCTGCGAAATCCAGGTCCGCCGCATGGCTTGCCTTAGATATTCGCTGATTTGGCGCGCGGTGCCTTCAGCTGTCTTCAATGCGATGTTACCGGCGAAGCCTTCGACCACAACCACATCGACAACACCCTGTCCAATCTTATCGCCCTCAATGAAGCCGGAGTAGTCGAGCGGCAGGTTGGTGCTTTTCAGCCAGGCGTGCGCTTGGCGCACTTCGTCGGCACCTTTGATCTCCTCAACGCCAACGTTAAGCAGACCAACCGTCGGGCGCTCGACATGAAATAACGCTCGCGCCATCGCCGCGCCCATCAGCGCGAAGTCGCCCAGCTGGCGTGCCGTCGCGCCGATGTTCGCGCCAACATCGAGCACAATGCATTCCGCCTTAATTGTCGGCCAGATCGCTGCTATCGCCGGCCGCTCTATACCGGCCATCGGACGCAAAATGAGTTTCGACATCGCCATCAGCGCGCCGGTGTTTCCTGCCGAGACCGCGACGTGAGCTTCACCATTCTTCACCGCCTCCAATGCCAGCCATAGGCTTGTTCCCTTGCCGCGCCGCAGAGCCTGGCTCGGCTTGTCGTCCATGCCGACCACGGTGTCAGTGTGCACAACGCGAGATCGCGCAGAAAGTGCAGGAGCGTGATCGAGCTCGGCGCGAATGCCGGCTTCGTCACCAAAGAACATGAAACTCAGTTCTGGTTGGCGCTCAAGCGATAGGGCAGCTCCCCCAACCACAACCTGGGGGCCATGATCGCCGCCCATGGCGTCAAGCGCTATCGTCCGCGGCTCAGACATGTCGCGGGTGGCCTCGCGAAGGTAGCTTTAAGTAATGGCGAGAGTGCACTCGCAACAGCCCACCCTCAGGATCGGCTCGGACCATACTCTTTTGCAGTTGCCAGACAACCGGATTTTCGACGCCATTCGCCGCATGGCAACAGTGAAGTTCACTAATGTTCCGCACGGCTCAATGCCTGTCCTTGAGCTTGCTAAGACCCGCAAAGGGGCCGGTGTGAGACGGTCCGGTGTCCTTCTCCTCCCAGGCAAATTCCGCGTCGGATTTGCGCGGGTAGGGATCAAGACCTGCAGATAAGGTCTCAACGATGATTCGTCCTGCATCAATTATCCCGTGTTCGATGGGTTCAATTTCCGCTGCGGAAAGTACGTCGATCTCGGTGTCAGTGGACTCTGGTACATCGTCGGCGGGCCAGAATTCGACGTCGAAGCTCTCTTCTAACTCTTGTTCGACAGGCTCAAGCGTGACAACGCATTGCTGCGTGAGCCGGGCCGACACGTCACCTAATAAGCGATAGCGGCCTTGACCTAAGTTGCGGGCCTTGTAAGAGGCTCTAACGTCGTTGCAGGAGATTACATTGAGAAACTGAGCGAGCGCCTTTCGCTCGCTGGCCGTGGCGGTGCGCGATTGCTCCAAGCCAGCCTCTGCGATCTCCGCTACGCGGTGAGCCCAGTTAAGCGGTTGGGTCATCGAACATCCTCCGCATGCAAAACAACATCAGGAAATGCAATTTTGCCGATGCTGATTGCGCCCACGTCTTGCCTCGCTAGTTCGGCCATCACTTCGACAGTGTACCTGGCAAGCGAGTTGCTGCGCCAGTCGGCGTCCTCCGCCGAGAATACGTAGGACGCCATAAGGTTTGCTAGCGCTTTTGCGTCACCTGCCGCGACTGCAGTTTTATAGACGGCGACCCGCTCATAAAGCCCAGCCGCCGCGCGCTGTACTTTTTTGGGGACTGCCAAGTCTCCTGTCCCCAGTTCGCGCAACGAATCATCCATGTCCGAGACAAACCTCTCAACCAATATACGGCGCAATTCGTCGCTTGTGACGCGCTCGGCGCGCAGGCGTTCCAGAACCAGAAAAAGGTGCAGAACGACAATCTCATAGCGCCCCCCAGGCGTATCAGAGACGCCCAGGCTGGCGTAAAACGGCGCACAGCGTGCCTGCGCCACGATCGCGCCATAAAGCTTGTCTGCTTTACGTTTGTTTTCAGCCCGTGTTTTGAACCACTTGAGCATCAAACACGCGCCTGTGAATGGGGGAACAACCACGTAAAGGGCGACGGATGCCGGTTGCGTTGCATTTGAACAAACTTCGGGTTAAGCGCGCACATAGGGATCCCTCAACTGATTCTTTGGAAGACGGTATCACTATGCGTCGGGAGACGATCGCACACCAGGGCGATGACCGCTTGCTGAAGCCCACATCTTGGACCGCTGCTATTGGTGCCGTGCGATCGTGGCGCTTTGCGCTTTTGCTAGCCGCTGTGCTCCCGCTATGCGCATGCGGGGGAACAGTAATCAAGCACGGTACTCAGTTCCGCGAGAATGATATTCAACAGATCCAGCCTGGCATGAGCCAGGAACAGGTGCGCTTAAATCTAGGCACGCCGGCGACTACGGCCGTCGTCGGCGGCGGGCGGGCCTATTACTACATCTCGAGCACGAAAACGCAGACAGCGTTTTTGCTGCCTGACGAAAAGGACCGGCAGGTTGTTGCGGTCTACTTTTCCGAAGCCGGAACCGTCGATAGGGTCGCCAATTACGGGCTGGAAGATGGCAAAGTTATTGACTACATCTCGCGGACGACGCCGGCACCCGGCGGCCAGGATGATGGCATTCTGAAACAACTCTTCCGCAATCTGGGCCAAAAGCAGCTCTTCGGAGACTGATAATCAGCTCACTTGTAGGATTGAGAAAGCGGGCGGCTCACACCACCCGCTTTCACTTGTTGCGATAATCCTTTTGCTTGCATTAGTGGGCGAGCACCGCCAGCAAAAGCAACGCCACAATATTGGTGATCTTGATGGCCGGATTTACCGCCGGACCCGCCGTATCTTTGTAGGGGTCGCCAACGGTATCGCCTGTGACGGCCGCCTTGTGGGCTTCGCTGCCTTTGACGTGCTTGACGCCATCCTTGTCTACAAAACCATCCTCGATAAGCTTCTTGGCGTTGTCCCAAGCCCCGCCGCCCGAAGTCATCGAGATGGCGACAAATAGCCCGGTAACGATCACGCCCAGCAGCATGGCGCCTACCGCGGAGAACGCCGCGCTTTTACCTTCCGCGCCTCCGCCAGCAATGAAGTAGATGGCGAAGAAGAGCACGATTGGCGAAAGCACGGGCAGAAGTGAGGGGATCACCATCTCCTTGATGGCCGCTCGCGTGAGCAAGTCGACAGCGGCCGCATAATCCGGCCGGTCCTCACCCTTCATGATGCCCGGCTTAGCCTTGAACTGGCGGCGCACCTCCTCGACGATGGCACCGCCTGCGCGCCCAACGGCCGTCATGGCAATGCCGCCAAACAAGAAGGGAATCAGACCACCCAGCAACAGACCCACAACCACATAAGGGTTGGAAAGCATGAAGTTCGGTTCAACGCCCCGGAAGTACTCCAACGTAGTTGAGCCAGCGGCGTTCGCTTCATCGATGAAGTGGCGAAGGTCATAGCTATAAGCGGCGAACAGAACCAAGGCACCAAGACCTGCAGAACCGATCGCATAGCCTTTGGTTACCGCCTTCGTCGTATTGCCAACGGCATCGAGCGCATCCGTGGACCGGCGCACGTCTGCGGGCAACCCAGCCATCTCTGCGATGCCGCCCGCATTGTCGGTCACGGGCCCAAAGGCATCGAGCGCGACCACAACGCCGGCAAGACTGAGCATTGTCGTGGTGGCGATCGCTGTGCCAAACAAGCCGCCGAGCGCATAGGTGGCCAGAATGCCAAATACGATCACAAGCGCCGGCATAGCCGTTGCTTCCAGCGAGATGGCTAAACCTTGGATCACGTTCGTGCCATGCCCCGTTACGGACGCTTGGGCAATGGAGCGGACCGGACGAAAGCCAATGCCTGTGTAGTACTCGGTGATCCAGACGATAAGGCCGGTAACGACAAGACCGACGATGCCGCAATAAAACAGGTTCAGGCCCGTGATGGGCACTCCGACAGCCGTACCAATTTCACCAAAGCCCCCTAGCACATAATACGTCGCGATCCATAGGCCCGCGATCGATAAGACGGCGGTCGCGATGAAGCCGCGATAGAGCGCTCCCATGATTGAGTTGTTGGAGCCCAGCTTTACAAAGAAGGTACCAATGATTGAGGTCACGATGCACGCTGCACCGATTGCCAGCGGGTAGACCATGAGATTGGCAAGAGTCGACTGGTCAGCAAAGAAGATTGCGGCAAGCACCATCGTAGCAACGATCGTTACCGCATAGGTCTCGAACAAGTCGGCAGCCATACCGGCGCAGTCGCCGACATTGTCGCCGACGTTATCGGCGATCGTGGCGGGATTACGCGGGTCGTCTTCGGGAATGCCAGCTTCGACCTTGCCGACAAGGTCGCCACCAACGTCGGCGCCCTTGGTAAAGATGCCGCCGCCAAGACGGGCAAAGATTGAGATGAGAGAAGCGCCGAAGCCGAGCGCAACGAGCGCGTCGATAACGGTGCGGTCGGCAGGCCCAAAGCCAACCCACTCGGTGAGGATCAGGAAGTAGACGGAGACGCCCAAGAGCGCCAGGCCTGCAACGAGCATGCCCGTGACCGCGCCCGACTTGAAGGCGATATCGAGTCCGCTGGCCAGCGACTGCGTGGCCGCTTGGGCGGTTCGTACGTTCGCACGAACCGACACATTCATGCCGATATAGCCAGCGAGCCCGGAGAGCACAGAGCCCTGTAAAAATCCAGCCGCAACCAAGGGTCCCAATAAGATCCACGCCAGAATGAAGATTACGACACCGACGACGCCGATCGTCCAGTATTGGCGATTGAGGTAGGCTTGGGCACCCTCACGAATGGCACCCGCTATTTCCTGCATCCGAGCAGTGCCCGCGTCGGCGCTTATCACCGTTTGGATCGTGTAAGCTGCATAAATAATCGCGAGCACGCCGCAAGCGACGATCACCCACAGTATCTCAGTCATTGGCTGGTCCCCTTTGGCGCCCCATTCTTTTGAGGGCGTGAGCTGGAGAAACGAAGGAGCCTCCCCCGTCTCTCACGCATTTGGGCGAGATTCGCGCGCGGAACATGCCAAAAGTGAAGATAGGTTGCAACACAGAGGGCTAATCCTCCGTCGGATCGATGATCTGCCTGTGTAAATGCACCAAACCAAGCGCTTATCGCCGCAGGGATCGCCTCAGCAAACTGTCGCACGAATGTGATTGCGAGCTGTGACGGTTGCACGCGCCCTGCTATACCAGCGCCACTTGGGCAAAGGAGACACTCTGGGAATGCGGCTTTCACATCTTCTTAGCGAGGCTCAGGAAGGGCGGATCTACGCGAATTTGGCGCGCACCTTCCAACTCCCCCCTGCTAAGGTCGAAACCGCAGTCGCGACTATGGTTCGCGACCTCATCTTCTACATTGAACAGGATACACTTTCGCGGAAGCGGCTGGCCGGGCTAGTCCACCTTCTTGGGCAACCCGTATACGAGCAGGTGCTTGAGACGCCCGCTCTCCTCGGGGGAACCCATACGCAGACTGTCGGCAATGATGCGCTCACTACTATTGCCGGCCGGCAGGCGAGCGAAAAAATGGCCCGCAAGGCTGCAAGAGCGGCCGACATTAGCGAAATGATCTCTGAGTACGTGCTGCCGGTCGTTGCGGTCCTGATTGTCGGCGCACTAGCTAAGGCGAGCCGTGTTCCAATTGAGGGCGTCATGCGACGCATCCCCAACCTCATGACTGCCGCCCTGCCTGCTCCCGACAACGATCCCAAACCCCAGCCGCTACCCGTTGTTGCTGGCGGGGACGGTTTCTCAGGGATTACGGGAAGCTTGAGCAGCGAAGCAAGCGAGGAGGCGCGCGCGCGCCGTTATGACGATCTCGCGGAGATTATTAGACTCGCAGAGCGTGCAAGCGATGACTACGATCCTGCCAAAGCCGCGCGTCGCATTCTGACTTCGATCCTTGGTTTCTCAACGAACCCGCGGGTCTGGGCTGGCCGGCTGCAACAATGGGCCTTGGAGATTTTCCAATCGTTCCTCGCCCGCTCACGGCAATAAGCGGCGTGGCGCGGTCGAGCGCAGAATATCCAGGCTTAGGCTTCGAGCGAGCGACTATCTGCAGGGCCGAGCTTCGACACTACAATCCCAACTACCGCTGGATCGCGAGCAGCTTGCTCTTTTGCTTCTAGCCCGGCCCCACCTCGCCCAGTCAGTGCCATACTCCATGGCTGTGAAGCTTGCCCAAGAGCGGATGGCTGCGCGCCTCGCCCTGGACTTAGTCTTCTGCGGGCCGCTCGTGCCATAGTGCCAATGATCAGACATGCATAAGCGTCCGCGCTCTCTGCGCAGATCATGCATGCTCGCAAATCCTGTGGAGTCTGACCAAACCGGCACGGTGAAACCGCTTATCGCCACCACAACCGTGACCAGCGCCAATGGCACCCTGAGCCCCATTGTATTGCCCCTTTCGCTCCCTAGCCCCAACCGAACTCATACGTGGGCAGAGAGTGCCAGATTCCGGCGGCAGGCTCGATGGTCCTGTGCGTCGCACGTTGCGAAATGTTGCGCGCGCGGCAATCTGGTCACACGTAGGATCGTAAACGCGACAACAAGCGGCCGCGCTCAAGCATCTCTGACCTAGAACAGCGGCTCCTCGTAGACGCGCTCACCATCAACGATGAGCCCCTTGAGGGCAGCATTGCCGCTTTCATCAACCGCAACGAGTGCCGCCAGCTTCTTCTGGCCGACCAGCTTCTCCAGCTCGCGTCCGGTGCCTTCTGGAACGAAGAAGCTCTCGATCCCATAGTTTACGGTTGCAGCATCCAACCCGCGGCGCGTCACTCTCGAGGCAAAACGCACCCTCCCCTTTAGGACAACTTGATCTGAGCGAACGTCCTGGGGTCGCTCCGGCCCAGCCGCAACAAGCTTCCATTTGCCATCACTTGCTTTCTGCAAGGTGGCATAGATAACCGAACCGCGGCGCAACCGTTTCTTGCCGCGAGGCGTTTCAACCCGGGATATGTCGTAGTTCAGGATCACATAGTCGCCGCGAAACAAGCTGCGTGGATCCACTGGCACAATCTCTAGGACAATCTCACGCCCTGACGAAAGAAGGTGCACGCGGTCCCAAACCATCCAGCCAAGTACGCCAACCTGCCCAGCCACAACCACAGCGATCCCGAGCCACAAATTGCGCCGTTCACTCGTCATGACTGCGCCTCCATGCGCGCGTGAAGTCTATAGGCCACAGCAGCCAGCACGATAACGATAAGGCCGGCAGCGAGGAAAAAGAGCGAAGAGCCCAATAGCGTGCCGACCGTCTTGAAGTAGAGCGCGAGCACTTCAAGGGAAAAACCGCCATAGCCGAGCCAAAGCGCCGCCGAGCTGCTCGTTCTTAATCCATACCCGATACCGGCCATCACAAGCGCAAGCGCGGCTATGGCAAGCAGGATCAATCCAAATAGCGGGACGTGCTCCTCGACGAACTGCAGCGCGAAGAGCCCGGCGAACGCGATTGTCATTCCGTAAGCAACAGCAGGGCTCGAGAATGCAAGCCAGCGCGCGCCCAGTAACGGCAAGGCCAACCCCGCCGCAGCAATGAGCAGCCCGATCCCAACGACAACACCGTGGCCGTGGCCATCGAACAGCAGGTAGCCGAGACAGACGATCCAAATGCTCAAGACGACGGCTGCAAGATGCAAGCCCGGACCCCACCGCCGCCAAAGGAAAGCTCCCGTTACCGCGCCCCAGCCCAATAAGAACGGCCAGTGGACGACTCCGGTGTCGACCATTTCCCATCCACTCCATAACCCCATGAGCAATATGGCAAGTGCAAGCGCCGGGTTAGAGCAAAGCACAACACCGGCGCCTAGTGCGCCCAACGCCCAGGTGAGCACCGCGTCTGGTGGATGCCCGCCCATATGGAACATCTGCGCGATCAGCATGATCCCTGCGCCGAACAAGGCCACACCGGCAAGAATGGCCGCATGGGCGAACGCTGGGTAGCCACGGTCGAATAGAATGCCGGCAACGCCATAAGCTGCACAAAGACTCGCGAAGATGAGCGCCAGCCTGGAAAGGCGCGACATCTCGTCCCAATTTGCCGCGATGAAACTCATCGCTGCAAAACCGATCAGCACCGCACCAATGATTGCGAGTGCCGGGGCCAGCTCCAACGAGCGGCCGCGGGCCGCCACATCTTTGCGAATAGCGGCTTCACCCGCGGCAGTGAGCCACCCGGCCTCCCGCCAGCGGGTAAGATCATTGTCAAGCTTTGATCGATAGCTCCACATGCCGCACCCTTCGTCCTTGGCTCATTTGTCGACGGCAACATATCGGTGCTCCATGCTCAAAACAATTACAGCGCCAAGGGACCTGAGAATGCCGGCGAAACTGCGCTGTCACTTAGCACATTGAGACCTTCGCAATTTTCGACTAGCTTCCCCCGCCATGACCGAGATGAAGCCCATCCACGTCGTCGGGGGCGGGCTCGCTGGCTCGGAGGCCGCCTGGCAGATCGCTCGCGCCGGCGTCCCCGTCGTTATCCACGAGATGCGCCCGGTGCGCATGACGGACGCGCACAAGACCGAGGGTCTTGCCGAACTCGTGTGCTCAAACTCGTTTCGCTCCGATGATTGGCAGACAAACGCAGTCGGCCTTTTGCACGAGGAGATGCGCCGCGCCGACTCGCTGATCTTGAGGGCCGGCGATCGCCATAAGCTTCCCGCGGGTGGCGCTCTTGCTGTCGATCGAGACGGCTTCTCCAGCGAGGTGACACAACGGCTCAGCGAGAACCCGCTTGTTTGTATTGAACGCAATGAGATTGCCGGGCTGCCACCCGATGAATGGGACAGCGTCATCGTTGCTACGGGCCCGCTCACATCGCCGGCCCTTAGCCAAGTGATACACGAACTTACAGGTGAAGGAGAACTGGCTTTCTTTGATGCTATCGCACCTGTCATCCATCGTGAATCGATCGACCTGTCGATCGCGTGGTTCCAGTCGCGCTACGACAAACCGGGACCGGCCGGCACCGGCGCCGATTATCTCAACTGCCCTATGACAAAACCGGAGTATGACGCTTTCATCGATGCACTTCTCGATGGTGAGAAGACCAGCTTCAAGGAGTGGGAGGCATCAACACCTTACTTCGACGGGTGTCTACCCATCGAGGTGATGGCCGAGCGCGGGCGCGAGACGTTGCGCTTTGGTCCGATGAAACCAGTAGGCCTATCCAATCCGCATAAGGGCGGCGAGCGCCCCTACGCAGTGGTGCAGTTGCGCCAAGACAATGCGCTGGCCTCGCTATGGAACATGGTCGGCTTCCAGACCAAGCTGCGTCACGGCGAACAGGCGCGGGTATTTCGCATGATACCGGGATTGCAGAATGCCGAATTCGCGCGTCTGGGCGGTCTCCACCGCAATACCTTCCTCAATAGCCCTAAGCTGCTTGATGCGTTGCTACGCTTGAAAGCAATGCCGCGGCTGCGCTTTGCCGGCCAGATCACTGGTGTAGAAGGGTACGTGGAAAGCGCGGCCATTGGTCTTCTAACCGGACGTTTCGCCGCCACAGAACGAAGAGGCCGTGCGCCGGCGCTGCCACCAAGGACGACGGCACTTGGCGCGCTTCTGACACACATCACCGGCGGGCATCTCTCAAATGATGACGTTGGGCAAGAGTTACCGCGCTCCTTCCAGCCAATGAACATTAACTATGGGCTGTTGCCGACGGCTGATGTGCCTGAGCACGACGCAACCGGCAAGCGCATCAAGGGCAAAGAGAAAGGTGCTGCCAAGAAGCGCGCCGTCTCACTGCGCGCGCTTGCCGATCTCGAAGACTGGATCGTATCTGACCGCGGCGCACAGGCTGCCGCAGAGTAAGCTTACCGGAGTGTCGCCTGTCTACTGACTAGCATGCTCTGCCTGGATCGCGGGCACATTGCTGGGCGACCTTGTCGAGACCGGACCTGAACCATGCCCATACTTTACCAGCACAGCCCGTGCCTGGTGCACGACCGCGTCAGCCATCGCCGCTTGACCTTCAGCTGTGGGATGAAAGGCCCCCGAATACGTCGATGCCAGCACCAACTGAAACCAAGATAATGCGTTGAGCTTCAACACCTTCTGCAATATCGAGACGGCCACGTGGAAGTTTCCGGTCATGAAGGCGTCGTTAGGCGTGCGGAACCAGCGCTGACGCGAAGCGTAGGCATTGTAATCGGCCGGGTTGTAGGGCCGCCACCCCGCTTCCGTCTTCCGCGGCAATCGCAGATCGTCCGCGATATCAGCACCGTCGTATGTTGTGCCCGCGCAAATGCCGCGCCCAATGAACTCGCGGCGATGGGACTCCACAAACGACCAGCGGTATTCCTTAGCCGCTAAGCGCATCGCGTGATGCAGCTTATCTGCGGTCCACGTCCCCACGCGCGCCTTCGCTTGGCTTAACTTGAAGTCAGGCAGTATTTCCATACCGGCCCGGCCGTCGGGACACACTTGGGTACCGTCTCCCATAAGAGCCAGCCCCGGGTAGGCAATCAGAACCACGCGATCAGATTGCTCCCAGGGAATATGAAGGATGCTATGCAAGGAGCGGTTCAGCGACTTGTAGCGCGTCTTCAACGCGTCGAGCTGGGTGCGCGCCTCGTTCAGCCCATGCACCTGTCCTATCCAGCCCCCAAGCTTCCGCAGTGTCGATTGCTTGGCCAGCACGGCGTTGGCAAGGAGACGGGCAAAGCCTACGTCGTTCCCGCCGATCGATAAGAACAACAGATCGATCTTACGCGCATTCAAAGGACTGCATTTGCGCAACACCAGACCGCCCTTGAGCTCAGGGATGCTGCCGTTCATGTGGTAGGCTTCGGGCAGATCCTGCAGCGGCGCTTCGTGATCACCACACTGCGCTGACGCAATCGCTGAGATCTGTGACATGTCAGGTGGGTTGGGCACCCACTCGTTCCCCGTGTAGCGCAGGAAAAGGCCGAACGTCACTTCAGCACCCGAGCAGGCCACGCCCACGTACGTGATCGCGCGATGTGGATCTTCGATACCCAGTTGCAGGGCTGCACGTAGCTGGTGGGAATAAAGCGAGCGATGGCACGCCTGGTCAAGCCAGCGCGGATTTTCCTCAATGAATGCCTTGTCGCCGATTTGCTTCCACGCGCCCGTACGTGCTGGATAACCGGTGAAGTTATCAGTATCGGTTTTTTCGCCATAACTCGCTGAACGCTCGCGCGAAAAGCGTACTGGCAGATCCGGATTGCCTTCACCTGATGCAATGCTATCGCCCATCCCGACGATCAAGAGGTCGCGCACCTTGACGATCTCGCTGGCGATCTCGCGCCCGCCAATCTCTACGGTAATCTTTGAGCCTGAAGGATATGGGATCTTGAAGCGCGCTGGCTCGCTACACAGTTGGCTGGTTGCGCCGCCGCGTGGATCACTGCCACCGAGTGGCGCGGTAAGCCACGTGCATGTGAGGTGCGCATCCTCGTCAATACCGTTGATCTTGGCCACGACTGTGTGACCTTTAGGATTGATATAATCCTCAACTTCACTGCAAGCGAAGCGGTTTGTGCGCACGTCCCAGCACGTGTTGCGAAACATCGTCGCCGCCCACCCCGCCTCGTGGCGACGGCTCAATGCCTGCTCAGCGGCAAGCACAGGGTTCTGTTGCTGATCAGCGGCAGGGAGGGCCAAATAGGTGGCGCGATGGACCTCCGTGTCGGCCACATCGGTAAAGAAGCGGAAGGAGTTCTCTACGTGCCAGGTAATTGTCGGGGTGGCGATGGGCGGTACTTGGGCTGCGGCGGGCAGCACGAATGCTCCCACAACCAAACTCAGCGCAATCTGCCGACCGGACGATCGGACCATGCGTCAACCTCCGCCACATGCGGCACTTAGGAGTCAGATGCGACCAAACACGCTAGCACGCCAGAGCTGCCAGACCCGCCTCAGCGGTAAGATATCGGCCGTCTGTCTGACTGAGTTGGGACCCTGCCTCTCCAAAGCCTTCAAATAGGGCTCCACGAGGGCAAGCGGCAGAATCGCAGGAAGGGCGGCCGGCGGTGCCTCACGCGCACGACGGCGGGCTTCCTCAAGCCACCTTATGGTCGAATCGCGCATTGAGGCGGTGAGCGCGGCTCCGCCGTCATCGATCGCTCCTGCCACCCCCGCAAACGGTGCTGGAGCGCGCCCAGTCGCAAGCGTGCGTGGCAAGGAATGCAGCAGGCGCACACTGCCGTAGGCCTGCCCGGCCGCAAACATAAGTCCGGGCACTCCGGGCTGCTCATTGACGCCCAGGACATGGCCTGCGAGTTGAAACGCCGCACCCTCAGTATCGTTGAAATAGGATTCGACCGCTGTGTCGGACAGGGGCTCCTGTGCATCGAGATCTCGTGAACGCGCATCGATGATAGACATAAACAACGCTTCGGGCAGCGCACATGAGCGCATGACCGCGCCGACTGTATCAGCGATTGGGCTCCCCGTCGCCGTGCCTCTACGCAGATTGACGAGTGCGTCCCGCCACCATTGCAGCCGGAGCTCACCCATCATGGGGTCGCTCACAGCGTGGACAATGCGGGCGATGTCACCCACAAATGCGGCGAGTGCGATCAAGTCAGAACTCACCGCCTGCGGAGCCAAGAGCGCTGCAAGGTAGCGGTCAGGCTCGGTCCTACGCGCCGCCTCTCGCACAACAGCCTCTGCCGCCCGGCGCTTACCACTCTCCCGCGTCACACCTTGCCCTCTTCTAGTCGACGGCAATGAACGCTGCGCCAAGATCGCGGCCTTCAGCTAACAGCACGTTATAGGTCCGGCACGCCGCGCCCGTGCTCATCGGCTCCAGACCGAGACCGGCGTTTGCGAATGTTTCGCGCAACGCTGCATCAGGCATGACGTGAGTCACACCCGTTCCCAGCAATACAAAGGCCGGTGGTTTCAATTCGCGAAAGAACGGCGCACATCGATCCGCATCGACGTCGTCCATATTGGTAACGCCCCAAGCATAGATGCCGCTTGGCACGATCAGGATCGAGCCGCGATGGCTCATGTCGGCAAACCGGAAACCGCCGTTGCCATAGGCATCGATAGGTGCGCGCGCCGGATAGTGAGCTGGAGCCGATGACATCGTGCTCCTCTTCTGGAGCGCCGCTCTTAAGCGCGTCCCGTTGCCGTCCCTTTTGCGACCGCCCCGCTCCAGTCACGCTTAATACCAACCCAAAGAAGGAATGGAGAGGCAATGAAGACCGACGACCACGTTCCGATCAGGATTCCAAATAGCATGGCAAAGGAGAATCCGCGGATAACCTCGGTACCGAACACATAAAGCGCCAGCACCGCAAGGAACGTCGTCGTCGATGTTATCACGGTACGTGACAGCATTTCATTGATCGACAAGTTTAGAAGTTCGACGAGTGGCATCTTCTTATAGCGACGCAAATTCTCTCGGATTCTATCGAAGACCACGACGCTATCGTTGATGGAATAGCCAGCAAGCGTCAAAAGGGCCGCCACCTCGGACAGCCCAAAGCTGAACCCCAATAGGCTGAATAGTCCCATGGTAATCACGATGTCGTGGACGAGGGCGAGGATCGCCGCGACACCGAATTGCCATTCAAAGCGGAACCAGATGTAAAGCAAGATGCCGAGGATGGCGACGGCCACGGCAATGATGCCAGCCTGCTGAAGTTCACCGGAAACCGCCGGGCCAACAACCTCGACGCGGCGGATTTCAATTTCCTCGCCCAGCGCATTCTGCACCTTGCTTGCCGCCGCCTGCTGAGCGTCCTCGCCGCCCTCTTGTTGCTCGACACGGATGAGAGCATCCCTGGGATCATCAAGTCCCTGGATTTGCACTTCGCCGAGACCAAGCCCGCCTAACCGCGACCGTAGATCCGCGATGTCGACGTTTCCGGATTTGGTCTGGATCTCAAAAAGTGATCCGCCTTTAAAGTCGATACCGAAGTTCAGGCCCCTCGTCGACAGCAGAGCGATAGCGAGCATCGCGGCGATCAGCGAAATGCCGACGCAGAAACGACGCCATTCCATCACCGGAATTTTGGTTCCGTGCGGAAAGAAGTCGACGCCCTTGAACATTCTTGTTGCCTCTCATTAGAGCTTTAAATCGGAGCTGGAATCTTGCGAGTTTTCTGCGCGGCTATCCACAACGAGACCAAGAGCCGCGTGACCGTGAACGCGGTGAAAATGGTCCCGAAAATGCCTAGAGAAAGCGTGACGGCAAAGCCGCGGATGGGGCCCGAACCCAGCCAAAACATCACGATGGCCGCGATGAGGGTCGTGAGATTGGAATCGAGAATTGTCACGAACGCCTTCGTAAAGCCGGCTTCCACCGCGGAGATCGGCGTCTTGCCACCGCGCAACTCTTCTCGGATGCGCTCATAAATCAGCACGTTGGCGTCAACCGCCATGCCTACCGTAAGCACGAGCCCTGCGATGCCCGGCAGTGTCAGTGTTGACCCCATAAGCGTCATCGCCGCAATGATCAGCGTGAGGTTGATCAAGACCGCGATGACCGCAAACAAGCCGAACAGCCCGTACGCAAAGATCATGAACCCCGCAACGGCAATCGTACCAACCGTGACAGCAAACTCACCGGCCTCGATGGAGTCAGCGCCCAGTGAGGGACCGACAGTTCGCTCCTCGACGATTGTCAGCTTTGTGGGCAAGGCGCCGGAGCGCAACTGGATGGCGAGATTGTTGGCTGACTCGACAGTAAAGCTGCCTGAAATCTGTCCAGAACCGCCGAGAATAGGTTCGCGAATGACCGGAGCGGAGAGCACCTTGTTATCAAGCACGATGGCGAACGGCACTCCGACGTTGTCTTTTGTGAAGCGCCCAAACTTGCGTGCACCAGACTGGTTGAAGCGGAAGGTAATGATTGGCTCGTTGGTGCGCTGATCGAAGCCCGGCTGCGCATCGACCAGGTCCTCGCCTGAAACCACCGGCCGCTCCTCCAGCAAGAACTCGCGGCCACCTTCGCTTTCATCAGAAGGGTAGATCTTGTAGCCAAGCGGCACGCGGGTTTGCCTTGCCTCTTCCGCCGTAGAGCGCGGATGCACGGCGTGGAAGGTCAACTTCGCAGTCTGGCCGATGACATCTTTCAGTGTGCGCGTGTCATCAAAGCCCGGCACCTGAACGAGAATGCGGTTCTCGCCCTGGCGCACGATGGTGGGTTCCGTCGTGCCGAGACTGTCCACACGACGCCGCACCGTTTCCACCGATGCACTCGCCGCACTGGTAAGACGTTGTTGCATACCCTGGGAGGTCGGGCGCACAGAAAGAGCATCGGGCCCGATTTGAATAACTTCAATGTCTTCCCCGCTGGTCCCAAGAATTGGATTGCCAAGCGGCTGAACCATTTTCTTGAGTTCGGCATAGGCACGTTCGGTCTGCTCGGGCTTGGCGATGCGAACCTGCACGGAATTTCCTGTGATTCCCAGTCCGGTAAAGCCTATCCTGGCGTCGCGCAATTGCTTCCTCACATCGCCGCGCAGGGTAAGGAGCCAATCCTTCTCCAGCTCGACAGTGTCCATTGAAAGCAGCAAGTGAGCACCGCCGCGCAAGTCCAGGCCCAGCGGAAGCTGACGGTGTGGCATCCACGAGGGCCAGCCGTCGACCGTCTGCTTGGAAAACAGGTTCGGCATCGCAAAGATGATGCCGGCAAGACAGACCACTGCGATCGCAATGATTTTCCAGCGTTCAAAGTGCAGCATCGCGGACTTATCTCTCTATGCGTCTCGTTATGATCAGCGCGGCTTGCGCCTCACGTTCATTCTTTAACGGGCTCGCCCCTGCCGCGCACATCCATAAGCGTCGACTTCACGACCCGCACACGCATGGTGTCGCTGAGCTCCACCTCAATCTCATCGGAGTTGTCGCTCGCCTTGGTCACCTTGCCGACAAACCCATTTGACGTCACGACCGTATCCCCGCGCCGCACCTTGCTAACCTGCTCACGATGAGCTTTGGAGCGCTGCTGCTGGGGACGAATAACTAGAAAATAGAAGATGGCGATCATCGCCAGCATCGGGATTAAGAGGCTCGTGAACGGGTCACTTCCGACACCTGTCTGGGCGAAGGCAGGAGTGATAAACATGACGTTGTTCCCTTTGGATTGGGGGCAACAGGGGGCCAGGACCGCCCGAACGCAGCCGTCCAGCGTCTGCCCTGCTTGAAAAGTGCCGTGACTATAGTGCGGCGCGACGGCTTTGCAACCGCCCTGCCTCGATTACGAAATGGTCACAAGATAAGTGACTTGGGCCCTCTTGCCGCGATACAAGCAGTCGCTATCAACGATGCTGGAAAACCCATATTTCAACTGCGCTTATGAGACGCACGAATGAACGACGAAACGATGCTTTTACAGCGCCTGGAGCGCCTTGCCGCCGCCCTGGAGCGGCTTGCGCCGCGCGCGCCGGACGAGCCTGATTTTGAGGTCGCCGAGGCGTTTGTCTGGCAGGCCGACCGGCAAAAATTTGATCCCGTCCAAAACGTCAATCGCCTGCCGCTTACGCTCCTTAAAGGGCTGGAGCACATCGCGCCGCAGCTCGTCGACAATACTGAACGGTTTGCACGCGGACTGCCGGCCAACAATGCGCTCCTTTGGGGCGCGCGCGGCATGGGCAAGTCTTCGCTCGTCAAAGCCGTGCACGCAGACGTGCGCAACCGGCTTGCCAAAGACCTGAACGCGGCCGGGCTTGACTTGAAGCTCGTTGAAATCCACCGCGAGGACATCTCCTCGCTTCCCGGCTGCCTATCGGCTATGCGCGGCAGCGATCATCGCTTTCTCGTTTTCTGCGACGACCTTTCCTTCGATAAGGACGACACAAGCTACAAGTCCCTCAAGGCGGTTCTTGAAGGCGGCATTGAGGGCCGTCCGGAGAATGTCATCTTCTATGCGACGTCCAATCGCCGCCACCTTATGCCGCGCGATATGGTGGAAAACGAGCGCTCAACCGCGATCAACCCGTCGGAGGCCGTAGAGGAGAAGGTTTCGCTGTCAGATCGTTTTGGCCTGTGGCTCGGCTTTCACAACTGCAGCCAGGACGAGTTCCTCGACATGGTTCGCGGGTATGCGGCGCACTATAAGCTGAAAGTCGGCGCCGAAGAGCTCGATCGCGCGGCGCTGAAGTGGAGCATGACGCGCGGTGCGCGCTCTGGCCGCGTCGCTTGGCAATTCATTCAGGACCTCTCCGGACGCATGGGTTGCAAGCTCTAAACATGTCAAATTCGCGAGGCCGCGATGACTGCAACGAAGCACACCGCATCGAAGCCAAAAAAAAGCGCAAAACCGCGTGGCCATAAACCCGCGAGGCGGTGGTCGCAAGACGTCACCGAGCACAGCGACGCTCTGGATTTGGAGCGAAACGTATTCACGCTTAATGACCCTAAAGAGATCGCGGCATCGCTTAAGCGCTCCGCGGAGCAAAGCCATCGGCGCAAGTCCGATCCCTATCGTTCCGCCATGTCAATGCTAACATTCTACATCAATCGCGCGGGCACAAACCTCACACGTGAGCGCAAACGTGTTCTGGAACGCGCCAAGGACGAGCTACGCAAATCGTTCGGCATGTCGCCCTAGATGTGACCGATCCAAGTGCTGCTTTAGAGCCGCGCAAGGAATGGCAGGGGGTCGACGGGCTTGGAGCCCTGACGCAGCTCGAAGTGGAGCTGGGGCTGGTCGACCGAACCGGTTCGGCCGGCCCTGGCGATGACCTGACCGCGCTGCACCTTGTCGCCGCGCTTCACGGTCAGCTGCTCGTTGTGCGCATACGCCGTTACCCAGCCGTTGTCGTGACGCAGAAGCACTAGGTTGCCGTAGCCTTTGAGTTCGGAACCCGCATAGGCAACGACGCCGCTTTCGGCCGCGTGCACTTCGGTACCGAGCGGCATCGAGATATTGATGCCGTCGTTGTGCGTACCATCATTGCGTCGGCCGAAGCCGCTTACAATGCGTCCCTGCGCAGGCCAGCGCAGCTTGTTGCTGGCAGACGCAGCGGCCGGTGCCGCGAGCGCAACCCGTTGTGTGCGGACGCTCTTGGCAACCGGAGCGGCGTCCGTGGCTGTGCCCGTTTCGAGAGCCGCAAGGCGCGTCGTGCGCTGATTTATCACCGTTGGCTTTTGGGACTGAGAGTAGCGTGGCGGCTGAATGATGCGCGAGCGCGTAGGCTTTTGGTGCGAACCGGCCGCGACGCTTCCGGGGACTTTGAGAACGGTCCCAACACGAACGGTACGCGGATTATCAATGCCATTCACTTGCTGAAGCTCAGCAACGCTCACACCATGGCGCCTTGAGATTCCATAAAGAGACTCTCCGTGCGCGACTGTGTGCGAGCCGCTGTACTTGCCCTCAAGCGAAGGAGATAAGCTGGCAGGAGCCCGGGCTGGGCGGGTCTCGCGCGCCGGAGCACTGATACCTGTGCGGCCCGCGGGCAGGGTCAGCTTCTGACCTGGCTGCAGGTTGGGATTGCTTAGACCGTTCGTCTCCATCAGCTCCGAAACAGACACGTTGTAGCGGCGCGACAGGCCATAAAGCGTATCGCCTGGTTGCACCTCGATGCTTTCGCCTGGGCTTCGATATGACGCAGCCTGACGGGCCGGAGGCTGTTGGTCATAGCGGCGCGTGTTCTCATACGAGCGCACGGTGTTAACTGGCGGCGAGAGCCTTGCGGTTTCAATGGTATTGTCGTTGTACCGCGGCGGCGGGGAGTAGCTGCTTTTGTTGTATGAGCCCGAGGCTACAGAACCTCGGCCGTTAGCGGCATAACTCTGGCCACCATACACAGGCTCACGCGGCGTCTCGATCGACGCCGTCGATTTCGGACTGTCGCCCGTGAGGTTGAAGGTCGGGTAATCGAAGCGGGTAATGTCCGCGCTACAGCCGCTGGCTACACCAGCGATCGCCAACGCGGTAACGATATGTGCGGCACGATTGAATTTCTTACGGCCGCTGCAAGAACGCTCAATACTCAGCATGATACGCACCTTTACTCCTACCTTTCCTTAACCATTAAGGAGTTAACGGGTCCTTAACGGCGGCGGAGTTGCGCCAGCATCGCCTCAATGCGCATGTATCAATCCTTGGTCCCAAGCCCGTTGTCGCCATCGAACTTTTTGCTCTGGCAAGCGCACAAGATCGACGGGACGAAAGTCATGATCGCGCTCGTGGGGACTTATCTACGAAGTGATTGTGCCGCCATGAGGACAACAGCGAGACCAGACAAGGGCCAAGTCAAGGCGCGTTAGCCGTGGGTGGCAGGCGTCTTTGGTGCTGCGGGTGCGAAGGCGTCTTCCAGCCTGGCGCATGTCTCGCGATCGGTGAGATTCAAACACAGCGGCGTCACCGAAATAGCGCCGTTGTCGACAGCGGCAAGATCACTGCCCTTGGCATACGTCGTTGGCGGGCGTTCGAAACCGAACCAGTAGTATGGTGTTCCCCACGGATCGGCGCGCTTGTCGATGTGAAGAAGCGCTTGGTCGCGGCGCCCTTGTGCTGTCACTTCGATTCCAGCGACTTTTTCCGGCGAGCAGGCCGGAAAGTTGACATTGATAACGATCCCGGTCGCCCAACCCGTTGCCAACAGCTTGGAGATGAGAGCCGGGCCGTGTGACAGCGGCGTCTCCCAATGCACCTTTCCTTCCTCCTCCATCGACCCCCCGGTTTGGCTCAGCGCAATGGATCGTATGCCTAAGAGCGTCCCTTCGCTGGCGGCGGCAATAGTGCCTGAATACGTCACGTCCTCGCCGAGATTCGAGCCGTGATTGACGCCTGACAAAATCAGGTCGGGCCGTTTTTCGAGAAGAAGATGACGGACACCCATTATCACGCAGTCGGTCGGCGTGCCGCGGATAACGAACGTGCGATCGTCCGCCTCCCGGAAGCGCAGCGGTTCATGCAAGGTAAGCGAATGCGAAGCGCCGCTTTGGTTCACTTCCGGCGCGATAACCCACACGTCGGACGACAGCTGCAAAGCGATCTGGCGCAGGACGTCCAGTCCGTGCGCCCCGATGCCGTCGTCGTTGGTGACCATAAT
>CAYOPW010000033.1:6903-28919 GCA_964405975.1 uncultured Hyphomicrobium sp. | reverse complement strand
CAGCTGATCCATCCACCGATACGCGAGCCAAACGGCAAGAACGCCGAAAATCACGCCGCCCAGCATGCTGCCGGCAAGCACGCCGGCTGCGCCGGCCAAAGCCGCGCCGGCTTGCACAAAAGGCACAGTCCCCAATGTTGCGCGCCCCCAATTGAGTGCCGTCGAATAGTGTGGCCGCCCCAGGGTGTTGAATGCCGCATTGGCGACGAACAGCGCACCAAGGAAAACGAAGGCTGGGGCCAACGTCCGGCAGAAGAAGACAATGAGATCGGCCGTCTCGCCCGTAGCATCGAAAGCGCTCGCTATCGGCCGAGCAAGAATGGCAAGAATAGCCCAGGCAATCCCGGCGAATGCCGCCGTAACGAGTAGGGATTGGGTGAACGTGCCGCGAACGCGATCAAAGGCCCCAGCGCCGTAGTTCTGACCAATGATGGGACCCACCGTCGCTGATAGTGCGAAGATGGCCCCAAAAGCGACAGGTATAACGCGGCCAACGATTGCCCATCCCGCCACTGCGCTATCGCCAAAAGGGGCCATAGCGCGCGTTACATAGGCGTTGGCAACAGGCGTCGCGATGTTTGTCAAGACAGCGGGAATAGCCACGGCGACATGGGCGGGTGCGTCGGCGATGACCGTCCGCAGGCGCAAACGCCCCCACAAGTCGTGAACCCAGATGATGCCATAAAGCCCGACGCCCAACATAACGAGCCGCGCCAAGCCAGAAGCAATGGCAGCGCCTTGGATCCCAAGACCCATTCCAAGAATGAGAATCGCGTCGAGCAGTGTGTTGACCGGCGCACCAATGAGCGTGACGTTCATCGCCCGGCGCGCATCGCCGGCCGAGCGCAGCACCGAGGCCGACGTCATGGCAACAGCCATCGGCGGGAGCGTCGGCACAAGGATCAGCAAATAGACCTTTGCCAGATCATAGGCACGTCCCGTCGCGCCCAACAGTTGTAGGAGCTGCGGGATCAAGAGCCAGATCACGAGGCTCAAAAGGCTGGCCGCCACAAAGGTCAGCACGTGCGCGTTGAGCGATAGGCGGCGTCCGCGCATCCGACGCCCCGCACCAAGGGCGGGTGAAACGAGGGACGTCGCCGCTATTTGAAGGCCAATACCAATTGAAATGGTGAGAAACAGGATCGGGCTTGCGTATCCGACAGCCGCAATGACTGCGTCATCGCCGGTCCAGCTTAGAAAGAGAATATTGGCAAGTTCGCCGACGAAAATCGCCATCAGGCCAACGGCACCCGTACCCGTCAACACGAGGATATGGCGCAGGATCGAACCGGAGACAAACTTCGGCGGCGCGCTCGTTGCGCGGCGCGTCCGCGGGCCGGTCTGCATAAACCTACGTCCTCTCTGCCCAGATGATGGTCGTTTCCTAGCAGGCCTGGGGCCTGGGCGGCTTAAACTCTGCGCCGCGACTTAATGGCCGCCGCCAGCGTGCCCTCATCAAGATAGTCAAGCTCACCCCCCACGGGGACGCCTTGTGCAAGCCGGGAAACGACAACGCCTGTGGGCTCAAGCTGCTCGGCCACATAATGCGCCGTAGACTGACCTTCCACGGTCGCATTCAGGGCAAGCAGGACCTCCTTCACCTCACCCGAACCGGCCCGCTCAATAAGTCCCGCAATATTGAGCGCATCAGGCCCAATGCCATCAAGCGGCGAAAGGTGCCCTCCCAGCACATGATAGAGTCCATTGACGACACCGGCACGCTCTAGCGCCCACAGATCACCGATCTCTTCAACAACGACGATCAGTGATCGGTCCCGCCGCGGATCCTGACAAAGGCTGCAAGGCGATAGCGTATCAAGATTGCCGCAAACAGGACACTCAACGATCTTTTCCACTGCGGTTGCTAACGCCTGAGAAAGCGGCAGCAAGAGTTCATTGCGCCTTTTCAACAAGGCGAGCGCCGCTTTGCGGGCGGAGCGCGGCCCAAGCCCCGGCAACCGAGCCAGAAGCTTTACGACGTGCTCTATTTCCGGACCTGAGACTTTGCGCGACATATTTGCAGATTGGATTTTGACAACCGGAAGGTCGTACCAGCGGCAAGCGTGATCAGGGGCCTACCGTATAGGGTTCGATCCGGCAAACCGCTAGGCCCGAGTATTGAGCAATCCGCTCGAACGCCAGGCGTAAAGCGCGTGCGCTTCACATCGACATAACTCTAACTGGTCGCAGGCGCTTGCACCAATTTCCTATGCGGCCGCCCCTATGGGAGACTGGCACAGTGTAGTATCTTCCCCGAAAAGAAAGATCGAAAAGCCCTCCTAAATAGGAAGGCGGAGGAGGAATCACATGCAGCTCATCGTTAACACCGAGACGCCCTCGTCTGCGCTGGAGCGCGTGGGCGGACGCATCAACATTCGCAACCGTTATGATAACTTTATCGGTGGCACTTGGGTGCCGCCGGCGCAAGGGCGCTACTTCGAGAACCGTACACCCATCAGCGGCGAAGTGGTGTGCGAAATCGCACGCTCAACTGCGGAAGACATCGAGACCGCACTCGATGCTGCTCACGTTGCAGCTCCGGCATGGGGCAAGACATCGCCAGCCGAACGTGCCGCCGTGCTCTTCAAGATTGCCGATCGCATGGAGGCGAATCTCGCCGACATCGCCACCGTCGAGACCATCGATAACGGCAAACCGATCCGCGAAACAACAGCGGCCGACATACCGCTCGCCATCGATCACTTCCGCTACTTTGCAAGTTGCATTCGTGCGCAGGAAGGTTCGATCGCCGAGATCGACGAGACGACGATTGCTTATCACTTCCACGAGCCGCTCGGAGTCGTCGGACAGATCATCCCGTGGAACTTTCCCATCCTCATGGCAACCTGGAAGATTGCCCCAGCGATCGCGGCCGGCAACTGCGTCGTCATGAAGCCAGCCGAGCAGACGCCCATGAGCCTCATGGTGCTGATGGACCTCATTGGCGACCTTCTGCCGCCTGGTGTTCTCAACGTCGTCAACGGTTTTGGCGTTGAGGCTGGCAAGCCGCTCGCCTCCAATCCGCGCATCGCTAAGGTCGCGTTTACGGGCGAGACGACGACCGGCCGGCTGATCATGCAGTATGCGGCCGAGAACATCATACCTGTCACGCTGGAGCTCGGCGGCAAGTCACCGAACATTTTCTTCGCCGATGTCTTCAATGAGGATGACGCTTTCTTCGACAAGGCACTGGAAGGCTTCACCATGTTTGCCCTTAATCAGGGCGAGGTGTGTACCTGTCCGTCGCGGGCGTTGGTGCAAGAGTCAATCTACGACGCCTTCATGGAGCGCGCCGTGGAACGTGTGAAGAAAGTCGTGCAGGGCAACCCGCTCGATCCCAACACAATGATCGGCGCACAGGCATCGTCCGACCAGCTCGAAAAGATCCTCTCCTATATCGACATCGGGCAGGGTGAGGGTGCGAAGGTCCTGACCGGCGGCAAGAAGACCAACCTCGGCAATGGGTTCGACGGCGGATACTATGTCGAGCCGACGGTGTTCGAAGGCCACAACAAGATGCGCATCTTCCAAGAGGAGATCTTCGGGCCGGTATTGGCGGTCGCGAAGTTCAAGACCGAGGATGAAGCGCTCGAAATAGCCAACGACACACTCTACGGCCTTGGCGCGGGCGTGTGGTCGCGTGATGGCAATACGGCTTATCGCATGGGGCGCGGGATCAAGGCCGGCCGCGTGTGGACCAACTGCTACCACCTCTATCCTGCGCATGCGGCATTCGGAGGTTACAAGCAGTCGGGCGTTGGCCGGGAGACCCACAAGATGATGCTCGATCACTACCAGCAGACCAAGAACATGCTGGTGAGCTACAGCCCGAACGCACTAGGGTTCTTCTAGAATTTTGGTGCCGTGGAGCGGAAGGCCTGGCTGAGGCTCGGCTTTCCGCACTCCAACACCCAACAGAGAGACTCATGGCTGTTTCAAGAGTTTCGTACACGCCCGCTGCCGCAGAACTGATAGCCAAGCTGCGTGCGGCTCATGGCGACCTTCTATTCCATCAGTCCGGCGGCTGCTGCGACGGCAGTGCGCCCATGTGCTATACTCGCGATGAGTTCAAGATCGGCCAACGCGATGTCTATCTCGGCGAGATTGCAGACTGTCCCCTCTATATTAGTGGTCCCCAGTTCGAATATTGGCAACACACTCATCTTATCATCGACGCTGTACCCGGTCGCGGCGCCGGATTCTCCCTCGAAGCACCTGAGGGGATGCGGTTCCTGACGCGTTCGCGCGTATTTACGGACGCGGAGTTAGAGGAACTGGATCGCATGGGGCCGCCCCGGCGCGGGCCGGAAGCGATGGCAGCCCAAGCAACATCGGTTGCCGAATCTTGATCTCCTGTCTTTTGCTCAGCCAATCTTTCATCGTCGGCCGTGTGGCATTGCTTCACTAGGAATTTGGGATTTTTTTCGTCAATAATTCCGACCGGGACCGGCTACCGCCAGCCTCATATCCATTTCGCAGAGCAACGCTCGTGTGACCATGAACGCGATGAAGACCTTTTCTATCACCGCCGTCGCATTCGTCGTGTGTCTGATGACCGGCGGGCATGCGCTAGCGGATCCCTCGTCGGGACCCTTTAAAGAGTTGCCCGGCCGATGGATTGGGCAAGGCCGGCTCGGACTGCAGGGAGGCAAGATCGAATCGGTAAAGTGTCGCGCGACCTACTTCACGTCTGACGACGGGGCCAAGCTGAAACAGAATGTGCGCTGCGCCTCCCCAAGCGGAAAGATCGAGGTAAAGAGCGTCATTACCCACTCTGAGGGCGAGCTTTCAGGTACGTGGAACGAACTCGTCTACAATCTTGGGGGCGAACTCAGCGGCAGCGTCACCAAGCGCGGCTTTCGCATCTCCGTCCGCGGGTCGGGTCTTGCTGCGAATATGGAAGTCGCCATCTCGCAAGCGAGGCAGATCATCGAGATCCAGTTCTTCGACAGCACGCTTATCGGCCTGTCGCTGTTGCTCCAAAAAGGCTGATCGCGGCAAAACGTCAAAATAACTTCATACCTGGCGGGAGCGGGAGGCCGCCCGTCATTTCCTGCATCTTGGCTTGAAGCTGCGTTTCGACCTTCGCCTTGGCATCTTGCGTGGCGGCGACGATCAGATCTTCCAGAATCTCTGTCTCGTCCGGCTTCATCAGACTTGAGTCGATCTGGACCTTTTTCATATCGCCCTTGCCCGTGAGTGTAACTCTGACAAGGCCCGCCCCCGCCTGCCCCTCGATTTCCAATGCAGAAAGCTCCTCTTGCATTTGCTGCATCCGGGCTTGCATCTCGCCGACCTGCTTCATCACGCCCATAAGATCTTTCATCAGTCGTCCTTTCCAGCCCTGCCAGACGCTCAATACCCGGCGCGCACGCTAACCAGTTCCTGTCTCATCCTCGCGGGGCCGAACCAATGGCCGCACGTCGGCAATCTTTGCATCGGGAAACTCATCTAGCACCGCCTTGACGGCCGGGTGCGCCTTGAGCGCTTCAAGCTCGGCGGCCTCGCGTTCGCGCCGCACCTCACCAATGGCCCTTGCGCCCGCCGTCTTTGACAACATCACAACCCAGCGTCGCCCTGTCCACGAATTGAGCTTTTCGCGCAGTTCATTTGCAACATGCTCCGGCGCGCCGGGAAAAAGAAACAGATCGATCGAGCCGGCGGCCGCGTCAAACTTTACCAAACTGACGTGTTCTTCCAGATGAACCTTGAGTTTAGCGTCGCGGCGCGCACCAACAAGAGCGACCACCTCAGCAAACGAAGTCGGATCCGGCTGACCACTAACTAATTGATCATCGTCCGCCGAAACAGCTTCCCCTTCATCACCCATACTAGCAGGCTCATCGACGACAACCTCTCCTGGAGCACTGGCCGACGGCCCTGGGCTAGCTCCACCGAGTGGTAACTCACTGCTGGAGCGGTTTTCATCGCGCGGGGCTTGCGAACCTTTTCGCGCGAGTGCTTCCGGCCCGCCCAGTGAGCGGATCACCTCGTCCGGAGCGGGAAGGTCGGCCGTGTGCGCCAGCCGGATCAGCACCATCTCTGCTGCCGCGCGTGCATTGGGCGCCCGCGCCGCTTCCTCCCAACCCTTCAACAACATTTGCCACGCTCGTGACAAAAGCGGGGTCGAAAGGCGCTCAGCCAAACTTTGCGCACGCCGCTTCTCTTCCGCGCTCAAGCCTTCGCCCCCGGCTTCAGGGCCGACCGCCTTGCAACGTGCAACCGCGTGAACGGCCTCGGCAAGGTCGGCAAGGATTTGCCCGGGTTCCGCACCCGCCTGATGCAACCCGTCGAGTCCTGTAAGCGCAGCCTTGGTGTCGCCGTGAAACAGATCCTCCAAAAGATCGAATACGCGCCCGCGATCGGCAAGGCCCAGCATCGCCCGCACGATCTCGGCGGTCACATGGCCCTGCCCCGTCGCAATGGCCTGATCGAGCAGCGAAAGGCCATCGCGCACCGAACCTTCTGCCGCACGGGCGATAATCGTCACAGCGTCATTTGTAGCCTTTGCACCTTCGTTAGCGAGAATCTCTTGCAAGTGAGCAGCGAGCTCTGGCACGTCGACTCTACGCAAGTCGAAGCGCTGACAGCGCGACAATACGGTTACCGGGACTTTACGGATCTCGGTCGTAGCGAAAATGAACCTCACGTGCTCCGGCGGTTCCTCGAGCGTCTTCAAAAGTGCATTGAAGGCGCCCTTGGAGAGCATGTGAACCTCGTCGATGATGAAGACCTTGGTACGCGCAATAAGCGGCTTGTAGCGTGCGCTCTCGATCAGCTCGCGAATATTGTCGACGCCCGTATTGGAGGCCGCGTCCATCTCGATGACATCCGGATGACGACTCTCCATGATCTCTGCGCAATGGCGGCCTGGCTTGGTCATATCGATGGCGGGCTCTTCAGGCGCGCCATCACGACTGTAGTTCAGCGCCCGGGCCAGCAAGCGCGCCGTAGTGGTCTTACCCACCCCCCGCACGCCGGTCAGCATATAGGCTTGCGCAATCCGTCCTGACGCGAATGCATTACGCAGCGTCTGGACCATGGCGTCTTGGCCAATAAGATCTTCGAAGGTCTGCGGCCGATATTTGCGCGCAAGTACAATGTAAGGCGCCTCACTGTCGGCCTTGCCGCCAGCCGTCTTGCCCTTTGCATTTTCGGATTTCTTCTTCGCCATGATGTGCAGATATCGCGCTAAAATTCGGCCCATCGGGCCCCTGGCCGTAAGCGCGGCCCGGCGCGAACGCCGCCCCCGCGGACGGCGCCACATCGATATGCGAACCGATGGGCGCCCGTGAGCGAATATCAAGAGAGGCTGGCGGACGACCCGCGTCCTGATCGTTAGGGCTGCTTCCTTCCGGACCTGACCCGGTTGGCGAGGGATGCGTCCGCCGCCAACCTCCCTTGCGGATTATGGGGCGTTGCGGGACTCCTTACAACCCTCTGCAAATTCAAGGCTGTTGAGGCTATACGCAGCGCCCGCCGTCGACTTCCAGCGCAACGCCTGTCACAAAGGACGAGGCCGGATCAGCGAGAAAAAGTGCCGCATTAGCGATATCGTGAGGGCGTGACAACCGTCCCAAGGGAATCGTCGCCATAAACTTTGCGCGGTTTTCCGGTGTATCGGGCTGTCCCATGAATCGAGTCAAAAGTCCCGTCTCGCCCATGACGGGGTTGATGGCGTTGACGCGGATATGCTTGGGTGCGAGCTCCACGGCCATCGATTTTGTCAATGTGATTACCGCGCCTTTTGAGCCATTGTACCAGGTAAGCCCGGGGCGCGGACGAACCCCCGCCGTGGAGGCTGTGTTGATGATGACGCCGCCACCGCGCCTTTCCATGCGCGGCACGACGGCAAGCGTCGTCAAATAGATCGATTTAACATTGACGGAATAGATGCGATCGAACTCCGCCTCCGTCACGTCAAGCAGGGGTTGGTTATGATGCGTTGTACCGGCGTTGTTGACCATGATGTCGACGCCGCCAAATGATTCCGCGGCGGCTCGGACCAAGGCATCGACGTCCGGCTTCTGCGAAACATCGCATGTCACGGCAACGGCATTGTCTGCATAACCGGCGGCAAGCTCGCTCACACCCTCGCCATTGATGTCCGCCATCACAAGCTTGGCGCCCTCTAAAGCGAACCGCTCTGCGATGGCACGGCCGAATCCGGAGGCCGCCCCCGTCACGATCGCAACCTTGCCTTCAAGCTTCATGACTGGCTCTGGTTTATCTGCCGCGACGGCTCACGGGAATCTGCCCCGTGGCCGCCAGATGTGCTGCCTTCGCGCGATAGGGGCTGGCGGGATAGGTGCCAAGCACCTTTACCTCACTGGAGAAGAACGATAACTCCTCCAGCGCGAGCTGCACCAAACGATCGGCGGGATGACCCTCGATGTCCGAATAGAACATGGTCGCGTTGAACGTGCCTTCGAGCTGATAGCTCTCCAGCTTGGTCATATTGACCCCATTGGTCGCAAATCCACCCAGCGCCTTGTAGAGCGCGGCGGGCACGTTGCGCACGCGAAAAATGAATGTGGTGATAACCGGCTCGCTGCCGGGATCGGCATCGTCAGGTTCTCCTGCAAGGGTCACGAAGCGCGTTGTGTTGTGTAATTCGTCCTCAACATCATTTGCAATGATGTCGAGCCCGTAGATCTCCGCAGCAAGGCTGGACGCAATGGCAGCAAGTTCGGGGTCCTTTGCTTCAGCCACCATGCGCGCAGCGCCGGCGGTATCGGCCTCAGGCACGGGGGTGAGACCAAGATCAAAAAGCTTTTTGCGGCACTGGCCCAGTGCCTGCGTGTGGCTCAAGACGCGCTTTATGGATTGCAGGCTGGCTCCGGGAATAGCCATAAGCTGGTGGCGCACACGGTGGAAATGCTCGCCGACAATGTAGAGATCTGCTTCGGGAAGAAGATGGTGAATATCTGCTACCCGCCCCGCCACCGAGTTCTCTATGGGAATTAAGGCGTAGCGTGCCTCACCCGATTTGACAGCAAGCAGTGCGTCCTCAAACGTCGGGCAAGCGTGAGCATCCAGATCGGGATAGGCCTCGCGGCAGGCCAGATGGGAGTTCGCGCCGGGCTCGCCTTGGTAAACGATGCGACGGCCGGGCTCTTTATTGGCAGCGGGTTCATCTCCGGCTGCAGCCGAAGCTCCGCCGCGCTGCGGCGCCGCGCTGGTTTGGCGGGAGTATTTCGACATGGTCATCGCGGGTGAAATGCGCCACGTTCGCAGGCGGTACGCGGCCCTTAATTGGCGGGTGTGTTTTCGTTTTCGAGTAGGCGGCGCGCCCGCTCAAGGTCGGCAGGAGTATCGACACCGAGCGGAACCGTGTCAACGATTGCGACATCGATGCGCATACCATCCTCCACCGCCCTCAACTGCTCCAGCTTTTCGCGTTTCTCCAGCGGCGAGGGTTTAAGCGTGACGAACCGCTCCAACGCTGGCCGCCGGTAAGCATAGATCCCGATGTGATGAAAGAGCGGCCCGTCGCCGTGGGGCGCACTCGCACGTGTGAAATAGAGCGCGCGGAGCCGATCTGATTGGGGCAAGGGCGTGCCCACCACCTTGACGACGTTGGGGTTGGTCCGTTCCCCCTCCTCCGTGATTTCGCAGGCCAGCGTAACGATGTCAGGCCCTTTTGCTGCGAGCGGCGCCAAGCACGCGCGGATCAGATGCGGCTCAAGTGTCGGCAGATCGCCTTGCAGGTTCACGACGACCTCCGCGTACTCTTCTGGATCGACGCGGCTCACCGCCTCAAACACCCTGTCAGAGCCAGAGGCATGATCGTCGCGCGTCATGATCGCCTCTCCGCCTGCCTCGCGAATGGCATCAACGATCGCCTCTGCGTCTGTCGCAACGACGACGCGGCCCGCTTCGGCAGCCATGGCACGGCGCCAAACGTGGACGATCATCGGCTCGCCGGCGATGTCGAGCATCGGTTTGCCAGGTAGGCGCGTCGCCTGCATCCGTGCTGGAATCACAATGAGGGCGTTCGACAACTTTCTTGTCCTCCGCTCAGGCTACGCCGGTGACAATTAGTCTCGGGCGCTCGCTCTTAGAACGGACCATAGCTTTGTTGCAAGCTAAGAAGGAATTTCTATAGTCACGACATGCCGTGCGGCCTCACGACTGCGAGGCGTTCAAGCTCAGTGGCAAGATGGGGGTGAGCATGGATACCTTCGAGATATCCAAGATTGCAGGGGCCTTGCTATGTTCACTCCTTGTTATCTTTGGATCCCGTACCGCTCTGCACATCATCGACGAGAATCGAGGCTCGCAAAAACCGGGCTACACGCTGCCCATGCCACAGGAGGCGGCTCCGGGGAAAGAGCAGCCGGGAGTTGGTGAAGCCGTCCCCCCGCCGGTTTCCTTACCAACCGTCTCGGAGGACGATTTACCAACAGGTTTTGACCCCGTCGAAGCGGCCGAGCTGATGGCGGGCGCCGATGCGGCCAACGGCAAGATCGTCTTCAGGAAGTGCGTTGCGTGTCATTCGAGCGAAGAGGACGGCCCCAACAAGGTTGGCCCCAATCTTTGGGGGATCGTCGGCCGCGCTAAAGCGAGCCATGACGGATTTGCCTATTCGGAGGCTATGAAGGCCAAGGGCGGCGAGTGGACACCGGTCGAGCTTGCGTCCTTCCTGCACAACCCGAAGGAATATGTTTCGGGCACCAAAATGATCTTCCCTGGAATTCCCAATGTCAGCGATGTCGCTGATTTGCTGTCTTATTTGAACACCTTGGGCGGCAGCGCTGCCCCGCAATCAAAATGACAGCAAGTTAACTCGCAGCCGGGGCCGTATTTTGCGACGCTGGGCATGCTTTCTGTGTTGTGGCCGGTCGATCGTATCGGGCGCGCGCAAGGTTGTGCTTGCTACATAAGCCGAGTTGCCCGGTGCGACGTGACCCATGCACCATGACGGCGGAACAAAATTGGAAGGATAGTACTGGTGTTTATGCGCCTCGATCTCCCTGCCTTCTTATTGGCCGCAATTTTGGCCGCAATTGCGGGCCTCGGACTTACCCTTGGCCCCGCGGCAGCACAGTCCGAAACAGCGCCTATACAGACGGAGGCCGCACCAGCGGCTGCCAGCGAGCCAACCGAGACGACGGTACCGAAGAAACACCATGCACTCTCGCTTGTCGGCGAACCGAAATACGGGCCCGAATTTGAGCACTTCGATTGGGTCAACCCTAACGCACCAAAGGGCGGTACCATTCGGGGCTACATGGAGGGTTCCTTTGACAGTCTCAACCCATTTACGGTCCAGGGCCAGCCAGCACGCGGCCTTGGCCTCACATACGACAGCCTCCTGTCCACCAGCCTCGACGAACCTTCCACCGAGTACGCGCTCGTCGCCGAATGGGTGTCTTACCCGGATGATTATTCCTCTGTGACGTTTGGGCTGCGGCCGGAAGCACGCTTTCACGATGGAAAGCCCATTACGCCTGAGGACGTCATCTTTAGCTTAGAGGCTCAAAAGAAGGCGCATCCTCAATACGCCTTCTACTACAAGAACGTCGTCAAGGCGGAGAAGACGGGCGAACGCGAAGTCACGTTCACATTCGACGTTAAGGGCAACCGCGAGCTGCCTCAAATTGTCGGCCAGCTCATGGTTCTTCCCAAGCACTATTGGGAGGGGCAACGCTCAGATGGCCAGCCGCGCGATATAACAAAGTCGACACTGGAAGCGCCCCTCGGATCCGGCCCCTACAAGGTCAAGCAATTCGATCCTGGCCGCTCAATCACGTTTGAGCGCGTTGACGACTATTGGGCCAAGGATCTCCCTGTCAGCAGGGGCCAATGGAATTACGATGAGATCAAATTCACCTACTCCCGCGACCGCATCCCGGCATTCGAGGAGTTCAAATCAGGAAAGCTCGATTATTGGGCAGAGAACGTCGCAAGTCAGTGGGCGACCGCCTACAACTTTCCCGCCGTCAAGAAGGGTTTGGTCAAAAAGGAAGCGATCCCCGTCAAGCGCGTCGCACCCATGCAAGCGTTTGTTTTCAATCAGCGCCGCAAACAATTTCAGGATCCGCGGGTGCGCAAGGCTTTCGCTCTGGCCTTCGACTTCGAAGAAGCCAACCGGATGACATTCTATAATCTTTACACTCGCGTTGGCAGCTACTTTGAAAACTCGGAACTGGCGTCCAAAGGACTGCCGGAGGGGCGAGAACTGGAGATCCTAGAGGAAGTTCGCGAAGAGGTACCCGCCGAAGTCTTCACCAAGGAATGGAAGAACCCAGTCAATGCTACACCCGAGGAGTTTCGTAAGAACATGCGGGAGGCTTCGCGCTTACTAGACGAGGCGGGCTGGAAGCTGCAACAGGAAACCGCGAAAGACGATGAGTGTGGTTTCTTTTGCGGGCTTATGAGAACCGTCGGCCTCTCGTCGGCGCGAAAAGAAAATGTGCGGCGCAACGACCAGGGCGAAATATTGGCCGTCGAGTTCTTGCTCAATGCGCCCACATTCGAGAGAGTCGTGCTGCCCTACGTCCAGCATTTGCGCAAGCTTGGCATCAAAGCATCCGTGCGCATCGTCGATAGCGCGCAGTACAGCCGCCGCACAGACGCCTTCGATTACGACATCATAATCGACAGCTTTCCCCAATCGGAGTCGCCAGGCAATGAACAACGCGACTTTTGGGGCTCGGCCGCCGCCGATCGCGAAGGTTCGCGCAATACTGCCGGCATAAAGAACCCGGCAATAGACAAGCTCATTGATAAGGTCGTCTTTGCAACCAGCCGCGAGGAGCTCGTGGCGGCAACGAATGCACTCGACCGGGTACTCTTGTGGAACTTCTACGTCGCTCCTCACTGGCACTATCCATACGAGCGCATTGTGACGTGGGATATTTTTGGACGTCCGGAAAAACTGCCTTCGCAGTCGTCGGGACTGACGCAAGTTTGGTGGATTGATCCCCAAAAGCAGAAGGCGCTCGAAGCGGCCCGCGATAAATGATGGCGCAATGCCACCCAACGCCTCGCCTGCCGACAAAGACCGGTGCGTTCGTTATCGCCCTGGCTGTACTAATTGCGGCCGACGCGCCAGCGTTCGCGGAACCGCGCCATGGCCTGTCTGCGTTCGGGGAGCTGAAATATCCGGAGGGCTTTTCTCATTTCGACTACGTGAACCCTGATGCGCCCAAAGGCGGCCGACTGTCGATGATCGGCACAGCCGGCGTCACCACCTTCGACAGCTTCAACAACTTCATCTTGAAGGGTGATGCGGCACAGGGGCTCGGATTTCTCTTTGATAGTCTCATGACGCGAGCGTTCGACGAACCGGACGCCATTTATGGCCTGGTGGCAAGCAGCGCAGAAGTAGCACCCGATGGCAAGTCGGTCGTCTTTCACATGCGTCCAGAATCCAAGTTTGCCGACGGTTCGCCAGTGACCGCCGAGGACGCTGTCTTTTCATTTGAGACTTTGAAGGAGAAGGGACACCCGAGCTTCGCGCTCGCCTTACACGATGTCGTCAAGGCAGAGGCGCTTAGTCCACACACCGTGCGCTACACATTCGAAGGTGAATTGACGCGCGATTTGCCGTTGAACGTTGGCACACTGCCCTTGTTATCGAAGGCCTATTATACTCAGCACTCCTTCGACCAAACTTCGCTCGATCGCCCGCTCGGGTCCGGGCCCTACGCGATCGCTGATTTCAAACCCGGCAGATTTGTCACCTACAAGCGGCGCCCTGACTATTGGGCAAAAGATCTGAACGTGAACCGCGGGCGCTTTAACTTCGATGAGCTACGTTACGAATATTACCGAGATCGCAATTTGGAACTGGAAGGACTGCTGTCGGGCATTTTCGACTTGCGCGAAGAGTTTACCTCCGTCAACTGGGCAACCAGTTACAACGTTTCGGCAGTGAAGGACGGCCGTCTCATTCGGCTAACGCTTCCCGACGAGCGCCCGTCGGGCGCGCAAGGCTTCTTCATCAACACTAGGCGGGACAAATTTAAGGACCCGCGCGTGCGCGAAGCACTCGGATTAGCCTTTGATTTTGAGTGGTCGAACAAGAACCTATTCTTCGGCCTCTATGATCGCACCCACAGTTTCTTTCAGAATTCCGACATGATGGCTGTTGGCCCGCCAAGCGCAGAGGAATTGGAGCTGTTAGAGCCATTTCGCAATCGGCTTCCACAGGAAGTTTTCGGTGAACCTTATGTGCCGCCCGTCACTGATGCCACAGGCCGCAACCGCAAGAACCTGCGTCGCGCCAAAAACCTCCTGACGGACGCCGGTTACAAGAGCTACCAGCGACGCGGTAAGGGAAAGGTGCTCGACGTGGAGATCCTGACCTTCTCCCCAAGCTTTACGCGCATCATCAATCCTTACATCAAGAATCTGAGGAAAATCGGCATCAAGGCCTCCCTGCGCCGCGTTGACCCGGCACAGTACCAACGGCGCATAAAGTCGTTCGACTTTGACGTGATAACGCAGCGCTACTCCATGAACTTGACCCCCAGCGTCGAACTGAAGAGCTATTGGGGCTCAGACGCAGCAAAAATCGACGGCAGCTTCAATCTGGCGGGCATAAGCGATCCGGTCGTTGACGCCCTCATCGACAAGGTGATCGTGGCCAAAAACCGCGAGGAGCTAGTCACCGCCACGCGCGCCATCGACCGCGTGCTGCGTGCTGGTCATTATTGGGTGCCACACTGGTATAAGGCGTCACACAACTTGGCGTTCTGGAACAAATTCTCGCGCCCGGCTATCAAACCCAAATACGACCGCGGTGTAGTCGCGACTTGGTGGTATGACCCCGCAAAGGCTGCCAAACTGAATAAGAAGTGAGACCCCGGCCACAATGATCGCCTATCTCCTCAAGCGCCTCTTGCTGATCATCCCGACGCTGTTTGGCATTATGCTGGTCAGCTTCATCATCATTCAGTTTGCACCTGGCGGTCCGGTTGAGCGCATAATCGCCCAGTTGACCGGTCGTGACACTTCGATCGTCTCGCGTATCGGCGGTGGGGGCGGCGATACGCTGGGACCTGGCAGCTCACAATCGCAAATGGGGCAAGGTGCAGCCGACGCCGTGACGTCTAAGTACCGCGGCGCGCAGGGTCTCGATCCGGAATTCATCAAGAGCCTGGAAAAACAGTTCGGTTTCGACAAGCCGGCCCATGAGCGCTTCTTCATCATGATGAAGAATTACATCACTTTCGATTTCGGCAAGAGCTACTTCCGAGACGTTTCCGTGCTTCAGCTCATCAAGGAGAAACTACCCGTCTCCATATCGCTTGGGCTGTGGATGACGGTGCTGTCGTATCTCATCTCGATCCCGCTCGGGATTCGCAAGGCTGTCCATGACGGCGAACCTTTCGACGTATGGACAAGCGGCGTGCTCGTTGTCAGCTATGCCATCCCGGGATTCCTTATTGGCGTTCTACTGCTGCTCCTCTTTGCAGGCAGTGCGTTCTTCCAATGGTTCCCTTCCCGCGGGCTTACCTCGGAATACTGGGACGATCTATCAACGCTGGGGAAGATCGGCGACTACTTCTGGCACTTAACGCTCCCGCTGATAGCCATAGGCATGGCGGCGTTCACCACTTTGACATTTCTCACCAAGAACTCATTCCTGGACGAGATACGCAAGCAGTACGTCATGACCGCGCGGGCCAAGGGGCTCAATGAGAGACAAGTGCTTTACGGCCATGTGTTTCGCAATGCGATGCTGCTTATCGTTGCAGGCTTCCCCGGCGCGTTTATTAGCGCCTTCTTCGCAGGGTCGCTGCTGATCGAGACCATTTTCAATCTCGATGGGCTTGGCCTACTTGCAATCGAATCGATCTTCAAACGTGACTATCCCGTCGTGTTCGCCACATTGTGGATCTTCTCGCTTCTGGGCCTCGTGGTGAATATCGTCTCCGATTTCGTTTACACCCTCATCGATCCCAGGATCGACTTCGAGAGCCGGGAGGTCTGAAAACGTGGACCTGCGCGAACTCGAAGCACCACTACCGCAGTCGCAGCCGCCAGCCGACGAGCCCGAGGACAAGCGGCCGCCGTCTTGGCTTGTGCGCTGGACCGGCTCGCGCAGGCTCTTTGAACCATCGCCCATAAACAAGCGCCGAGTAGCGAACTTCAAAGCGAACAAGCGCGGCTACTGGAGCCTCATTATTTTCTCCATTTTGTTCACCATATCGCTGTTTGGCGAGTTCATCGCCAACGATCGCCCGATCATGGTGAGCTACAAGGGAGAGCTCTTGTTTCCTGTTTTCGTCGACTACCCAGAATCGAGATTCGGAGGCTTTCTCGCCGTCACAGACTACAAGGACCCGGTGATTCTCGACGAGATCAAGGACAATGGCTGGGCGTTGTGGCCGCCGATCAGTTATTCCTACGACACCATCAACAAGGACTACCCTGGCCGCAAAGGCTTGGATGACGTGTGCCTCGGCTACCCCGCCCCGCCACCGTGGGCGTCCAACGCCCCGCTTTGCGAGGCCCCGCCTCAGCAGATTGCCCGCTATGAGGCGATCGGCAACCGTAACTGGCTGGGGCTCGATGATCAGGGACGCGACCTCGTCGCGCGTGTCATTTACGGGTTTCGAATATCCGTTGTGTTCGGCGTTCTGCTGACCCTTCTGTCTTCCGCGATCGGCGTGGCGGCGGGCGCCGTGCAGGGCTACTTTGGCGGGCGAACCGATCTTATTTTTCAACGCATTCTGGAGATCTGGTCTTCGATCCCGTCATTGTTCGTGCTCATAATCATCTCATCGGTTCTTGCGCCTGGCTTTTGGACGCTGCTCGGTGTGCTACTGGCGTTTTATTGGGTGAACCTCGTGGGCGTGGTGCGCGCCGAATTCCTACGGTGCCGCAATTTCGAGTACATCAACGCCGCCCGCGCCCTCGGTCTGTCCCATGGGAAAATCATGTCGAAGCACATGCTTCCAAACGCGATGGTCGCAACCCTTACGTTCTTGCCCTTCTTACTCTCCGGCAGCATTGCCGCGTTGACTGCGCTCGACTACTTGGGGCTGGGCCTGCCACCCGGCTCCGCCTCACTGGGCGAACTCATCCTGCAGGGCAAGAACCACCTCGAAGCGCCCTGGCTCGGCCTTACGGCCTTTTTCACTGTCGCGATCATGTTGTCGCTGCTGATCTTCATTGGCGAGGCGGTGCGCGATGCTCTTGATCCGCGCAGGACCTTTACCTCGGAGGCGACGTCGTAATGGGCAAAGAGACGCTGCTCGATGTGAGAGACCTTTCGGTCTGCTTCGGCGCCGGCAAGGACAAACTGCTTGCCGTCGATCGCGCATCCTTCAGCATCCGCAAAGGTGAGACGGTGGCACTTGTCGGCGAGTCGGGTTCGGGCAAAACTGTCTCCGCGCTCTCGATCCTAAAGCTTCTGCCCTACCCGGCAGCGTCACACCCCTCCGGCGAGATCTGGTTTGAGGGTGCAGATCTTCTCAAGATGCCGGAATCGGAGATGCAGGCAATCCGCGGTGATAGGATTTCCATGATCTTCCAAGAGCCGATGACATCGCTCAACCCACTGCACACGATCGAAATGCAGATAGGCGAGATCCTCAAGGTCCACCGTGGTATGGACGACGCCGCTGTTCGCACCCGAGTATTGGAGCTAATGAACAAGGTAGGCATTCGCGAGCCGGAAAAGCGTCTCGGCGCCTACCCGCACCAGCTTTCCGGCGGTCAGCGCCAACGCGTCATGATCGCCATGGCGCTTGCCAACGAGCCCGACATCCTGATCGCCGATGAACCGACGACCGCCCTCGACGTCACCATCCAGGCACAGATCCTAGAGCTCTTGCAGCAGCTTCGGCGCGAGATGGGCATGGCAATGCTGCTCATCACGCACGACCTTGGAATCGTGCGCAAGATGGCCGGGCGCGTTTACATCATGCAGGGCGGAAGAATCGTCGAAGAGGGTCAAACCGAGGAGATCTTCACCGCGCCGCGCGACGCCTATACGCAGCACCTGCTTGCCGCCGAACCCAAAGGTATGCCACCGGCGGCGAACGACGCCGCGCCGGTTGTCGTTGAGACAGACGATCTCAAGGTCTGGTTCCCAATCAAGAAAGGGGCGCTGCGCCGGACCGTCGACTACGTCAAGGCAGTCGACGGCCTCTCCCTCAAGCTCAGGGCCGGACAGACGCTCGGCGTCGTTGGCGAGTCTGGGTCGGGCAAGACCACACTGGGACTTGCAATCCTCAGGCTCATCTCCTCGACGGGTGAGATCGCGTATGTTGGAAACCGCATCGATGAACTCACGACCCGCCAGATGCGCCCCTTACGCAAGGATATGCAGATCGTCTTCCAAGACCCTTATGGATCTCTATCGCCGCGACTTTCCGTGGGGCAAATAATCGAGGAAGGGCTGCTGATCCAGAATCCGGAGCTCGACTATGCAGAGCGGCGCAAAAGGGTAAGCGCTGCCCTCAAGGAGGTTGGGCTCGAGCCGGACGCTCAGGACCGCTATCCTCATGAGTTCTCCGGAGGCCAGCGCCAGCGCATTGCCATTGCCCGCGCCATGGTGCTCCAGCCTAAGTTTGTCATGCTCGATGAGCCAACGAGCGCGCTCGACATGTCAGTACAGGCGCAAATAGTCGACCTCCTGCGCGAACTACAGAAAAAGCGCGATCTCGCCTACTTGTTCATTAGCCACGATCTGAAGGTGATCAGGGCGTTGTGCAACTATGTAATCGTGATGCGCGCCGGCAAGGTCGTTGAGGAAGGACCTGCCAAAGAGATCTTCTCAGACCCGAAAGAAGAGTACACGCGCGCGCTGTTGGCCGCCGCCTTCAATTTGAGCGTAGCACACCAAGGCGCCATTGCTAGCTAAGACCAATCGAGTTGGTTCGTGGTCGGAAGAGATGCTTGTAGCAGGCGAACTTAGCTGCACTTCGAACCGCCGGCGGCAAGAAACGCTCATGCAGAGCAGTATTGGTTGCAGCAACAAATTGCGGTGGGCGAGCAGCGTGCGCGAAAATTTGGCGCAATGGTCTGCCGACATTCCGCTTGCATGCGCGCACTTTTGCGTCATCGTATTCGTGGCCACACACATCACCGCACCACCATGAAACCCGACGACGTCTTTCGATCGCAATTGCAAACGACGGTCACTTCCCTTCGCTATTGGGCGCCTTCGATCGCAGACGCTGCACGTATGCTGGAGGATGAGACCGCGGACTACTTCAAGTTCGCAGTGACGCCGCTTATTTCGGCTGGCTGTCCCTTTGAGCTCATCCTCCACATCAATCAGAAATATGATTTGGCAATTGCTGGCGAGACCTACGAAGGCCGGCCCATGCCCTCGTTAGACCTCTTCCTTCCCTTCGTGGAGGCCGTTGCCGAGGGCAATGTCGTGCAACGCCACTGGATAAGCCGGCTGACCGGGTTGCAGCGCTCTACAGAGACGATTGTCACCCTTGCCAACGGTTATCTTTGGCGCGAGACACGCAGCCGTGGCGATGAAGCGCCATCGCTGGTTGACGATAGTTTGGAGGTTCGCGAGCGCAGGTTCTTACCCTACCGCCGCTAGAGACCGTCCCGGCTTGGCGAGCAGCGCTCTCATCACGAACGACCTTGCTCTAGGCACAAAGACCCGGCAGGCGTTTGATCGCGGTGATCTTGCCGTTCGACTTGGCGATCCGTCCGATGGCCTCCGGCAACGTCTCTGTTGTCACCATCATGTGGTGCGCGTTGGCGTGAATAAGCATCACGCTATCGACCATGATGCCCACATGCCCCTGCCAGAAAACGAGGTCGCCGCGCTGCAACCCATCGAGCTCTCCGGGTATATCCACGTAACTGCCAATCTCGGCCTGCTGCATGTCGGTATCACGTGGACTGCGAATGCCTGCAGCCTCAAGCGCAACTTGCACCAGGCCCGAGCAGTCCAGACCGATCCGGCTGCGTCCGCCCCATAGGTAGGGCGTGCCGACGAAACGCTCTGCAATCTCGACAAAATCGCGCTCATGACGCCCCTTCTCGGCCACATGACGCGCAACAACGAACCCGCCGCTCTTGAGTGCGCAGATTTGCTCGTCACTGTCGCCGACGCATAATTTGGCATTCATGCTCAGATGCATTAACGGCGGCGTCTTGATGTTGGGCGCCGGGTAGACGAACGTGCCGAGCGCCCGCACGCGATGTGTAGGTTCGACCACGGGGCGTTTGAGCGTGCCCGCCGGTACGTAACCAACGTACTCATCGCGGGCGAGCTGCACCCACGCCCAGCCGGCCCGCTCGTCGTAGACAGTGACGATCTCCCCAAAAAGCGCTTCTGTATCGATGCCGGAGGACGAATCCGGTTCGCGAAAAACCGGCGTTGCAGGGCGAATGACTTGCGCGGGTGAACCTTGCGCATAGCGCGGCACGCTTACCTTGCCGTAAAGGCTTTCTGCGGCCAGGTCCGACCGGACAACATTGCGACGCGGATCGAGACGGGCCGCCGGCGCGGCATTTTCCTTCTTCGCCATTTGGCGCGTGCCCTCACTCACTGTGCGAACTCCTTCTTCAAGACCGCGAACAGTCCGCGCGCCGCTTGCGGCTCGCCACCCTGCGGCCCCAGGGCCGTGGCCGAAGGACGCCAGCAATAAAGATCAAAATGGGCAAAGCGGCGGGCCTTCTTAACAAAGCGCTTCAAGAAGAGTGCAGCCACAATTGCGCCAGCGAACGGAGAGTTCCAAATGTTGTTCATGTCGGCAACTTGACTGTCGAGCTTCGGCTCATAGCCGGACCACAAAGGCAGGCGCCAGACGGGATCGCCCTCTTGCGCGGACACTGCGACGAGGTTGGCTGAAAAAGCATCGTCATCAGAAAAGAATGCCGGCAAATCCGGCCCCAAGGCAACCCGGGCCGAACCCGTTAGTGTTGCAAAGACGAAGACGTTTTGCGGTTCCTCCTCGTCGGCGAATGTCAATGCATCGGCCAGAATTAGCCGCCCCTCCGCATCCGTATTGCCAATTTCCACCGTCGTACCGGCCCGCGATGTCAGCACGTCGCCAGGACGAAAAGCGTTGCCGGAAACACTGTTCTCCGCAGCAGCGATGAGGACGCGCAAACGAACATCGAGCTTCTGGCCCATGATCATTTGGGCCAGTGTCAGCGCCGCAGCAGCCCCCCCCATATCCTTTTTCATAAGCAACATGCCGGCCGCCGGCTTGATATCCAGACCACCAGTATCGAAGCAGATCCCCTTGCCGACAAGTGTAACCGCCGGCGCGCCGGGACGGCCCCAGGTCATATCAATGAGCCGCGGTGCGCGGTGGCTCGCACGCCCCACCGCATGAATCATCGGAAAGTTTTTTGCGAGGAGTTCATCACCCGTGATAACCGTGACGTCCGCACCGTAATCCTTGGCGAGATCGCGCGCGGCGACTTCAAGCTCTTCGGGACCCAGATCACTGGCTGGTGTGTTGATCAGATCGCGACCGTGCCACACGGCGTTGACCGAGTTGATGACGGCCCCACCGTCTGTGCCGCCAGGCAAACGTAACCTTGGCAGCGGCTCACAAGTCGTTCCTTTGTAGCGGCGGTAGCGGTAAGATCCCAGCCCCCAGGCCATGGCCGCCAGTTCTGGGTTCTGTGGCGTCTGCCCCAGCCGGTAAGTACCGGGCGGGAGGGTTTGTGCCAGATGACCCAAAAGCAATTCTGAAGGGCCGCTCGGCACATCTGCCGCGCCGTCGCCCAAACCAAACACGACACCGCCAATGCCGCCATCGGCACTGGGTAGCACAATCTGCTGATTGGCTTTGCCCTCAAAGCCCATTTCTTTGAGCCACACCTGCTGTGCCGCCTCCAGCGGAATGGCAGCGAGTGACGCTCCTTGCTGAACAAGCCAAATGGGCACGTCAGACGCGGCAGCGTCCTCGGACAAGAACACGTCGGCGGGAGCCATGAAATTCGTCATGAACGCGGGGCCCAGTCGTTGTTACGAGGATACAAATACTGCACGAGAACGTCACCCAAGCCACGATTCGCGCGGCGCACAGAATAGGATCACATAAGCAAAGGCAAAAGCATGGCCA
>CAYOPW010000033.1:0-6803 GCA_964405975.1 uncultured Hyphomicrobium sp. | reverse complement strand
TGGCCATGAAACGCTTGGGCGTGCCATTTGAAGGGATCAACATCCGGCTGCGGGGTCCCGATTCCAAAGAACAGCTGCTCAAGTTTTGCCCGTCGGGGTCCCCACTCTGCGTCACGGCGATCACACCATTTGGGACAGCTTGGCGATACTAGACTATCTGGCAGACGAGCATCCCGACCTCGAAATGTGGCCGCGCGATAGGGCGGCGCGCGCAATTGCCCGCTCGGTTTCAGCAGAAGTGCACTCAGGGTTTCAAGCCTTGCGCGAGAACTGCCCCATGGAGTTGCTGGCACACTCCGCGCGAGGCACGCCTCCTTGCGCCGTCGAGACGGATATCCGCCGTATTGTCACACACTGGCGCGACTGCCGGGCCAGCTATGGCTCAGACGGCCCAGGCTTGTTTGGCAAATTCTCCGCCGCTGATGCGATGTATGCACCAGTTGCCCCACGCTTTCGCACTTACATCGCTGACCTGTCCCGCTACGACGACGATGGGGTAGCCCACCCCTACGTTACGACCGTCTTCGCGATGCCAGAGATGGCCGAATGGGCAGAAGGCGCCCGCGCTGAAATGGCACAAACCAGCTATCGCCCTGTGTTCCTAGCCACCAGCCGCAACGGGTTAATCGTTTATTGACGACTGTCTCACAAGCTGACTGTCAGCATGCAGATTCGGCCCTGAGCCGGGTAAGGGAGACGACAATGGTGCACGTTGCGGTGCAAAATCCCACACTTCGCCGGCTTCAAGAGTGCCGTGGGCTTGCCGCCTTGGCGGCCTGCCTCATGCTTGGCGCTTGCGGCCAACTGCCCGACCTCGGTTCACCGGAAATGATGTCGGTCAGCCAGCCGGCACCCCAATCCGAGATGCGCAGTCAACCAGCGAGCGACCTTGAAAATGCTACCGACTATTGGGGCAAGCAGTACGCGAAGAACCCGCGCGATCTAAAGAACGCATTGAGCTACGCACGCAACTTGAAAGCGATGGGCCAAAAACGGCGCGCCATGAGCGTGCTGCAGCAGGCTTCGATCTACCACGGTCACAACAGGGAGCTCGCCGGAGAATATGGGCGTCTCGCCCTGGAATTCGACCAGATCGGTGTGGCTAAGCGTCTTCTCGCTGCCGCTGACAATCCAGCCCAGCCTGATTGGAAGGTGGTTTCCGCTCGCGGCACCGTGCTCGCAAAGGAAGGCAAGTATGGTGAAGCGATCCCATTCTTTGAGCGCGCGCTTTCGCTTGCACACAATCATCCATCTCTGGTGAATAACCTAGCGCTCGCTTACGCGATGAACGGAAAGGCGGAGCGTGCTGAGCAGATGCTGCGCCAGGCTTCCACGACCAATCCGACGTCAGCTAAAATTCGCCAGAACCTCGCGTTGGTGCTGAGCCTTCAAGGCCGGTACGCCGAGGCCAAGCAAATCGCCTCCCAGGATATTTCACCCGAGAAGGCGGCCGAGAACACAGAGACCCTGCGGCGCATCGTCAAGCTCGAACCGAAGGCAGCGCCCATACCAGAGCCGGTCAAAGCATTAGCGCAATGGACAACCGACGTCGAAGTGTCAGCTGCAAAACCGGTAGAAACGGTCCCCGCGCCTCATGATTTGAATAGTATAGCGTCCAGGTCGCTCTCGCATGAGACGAGAGCCGTAGCCACCGAGACGGGCAACACGCCGTCTTGGGAACCACAGATCGCTCTGTCGGCCGCCGAATAACACGAGACCCTTGCACTTAAAGTCAGCGCGCACTTGCCTGGCGGAAGGGTGCGTCGTTTTGCGTTGATCTCAGGCAACCACTGACAGGTGCTCAAGCTGAAGCGCGGCCGCGTTAGCCCCCAGGAAGTTCACCTGATCCGCGGCTCGCAGACCCGCTGTAACCGTCCGTCAGCTTAGGTGTACTCAAAGAACCGGATAAAGGCTGGACCCAGAATCACGATGAACAGCACCGGCAGGAAGAACAGGATCATGGGAACAGTGAGTTTGGGCGGCAAGGCGGCCGCCTTCTTCTCGGCTTCCGACTGGCGGATGTCGCGGTTTTCCTTGGCCATAACGCGCAGCGCCTGCCCAACGGGCGTGCCGTAACGCTCCGCTTGAATGAGGGCCGTTGCGACAGCCCGGACGCCTGGCAGTCCAATTCGCTTGCCAAGGTTCTCGAACGCCTGGCGCCGACTCTGCAAATACGAAAGTTCCGCCGTCGTAAGGCTCATTTCCTCGGCCAGTTCAATCGATTGGCTTGCAACCTCCTTTGACACCTTGCCAAAAGCAGCCTCGATCGACATGCCGGACTGCACACAAATCAGGAGCATGTCGAGCGCATCTGGAAATGCGAGTTTGATCGACTGCCCTCGCTTTTGCGAAAGATTTTGAACGAAAATGTTGGGCAAGTACGAGCCGATAATGCCCGCGCCAAGTGCCATGAGCCCTTTCATCCAGGGCGGATAGGACCACGAGCTGAAAACAAACAAATATAAAAGCGCCGCGACAAAAACGATGACAGGGGCAGCAACCCGAAAGAACAAGTAAGCCACAAGCGGCGCCTGGCCGCGCAGTCCCGCTCTTTTGAGTTTTTCGCGCAGCTCAGTACTGTCGAATGCTGCCCTAAGGTTTAGTTGATCAACAATCTGCTGCATGAAGCCCTTTGGCGTCTGTCGTAGCCTTGCACCTTGGCGATCCTCCGCGGCCATCTCCGCTATGCGCGCAGCACGCATCTTGTCCCGCTCAATTGCCATTTCGCGCAGCCGCTGGCCCATGCGGTCACGCGCCAGCAGCGGCATAGCGATCGTCAACACGGTCGCGAAAGCGCAAAATGCGGCCAGCAACGTCACAACAAACGTAGGGTTGGTAAAGATGTGAATGAAATCCATTTCGATATCACCGTTGTCCGCAACTAGCCGCACTGATTACAATTGCGCGGGCACTCAGACCTTGAAGTTGATCATCTTTCGCATCACCAGAATGCCAAAAAACATCCACACGGCGCTAAATCCGAGCATGAAGTTTCCGGTACGCGTGCTGAACAGCGGCACCATGTAGTCAGGTGACGATCCATAGACGAGGAGCATCACCGTTGGCGGCAGAGCCCCCAGCACGATAGCGCCCGCTTTCGCCTCGGCACTCAGCGCCTTCACCTTCATCCTTAGCTGGACCCGACCACGCAACACGGCGGCTAGGTTGCCCAGCGCCTCGGAAAGGTTGCCGCCGGCTTGTTGCTGAATGGATATTACGATGGTGAGGAATTTGACCTCGGGAAGCGGCATCCGTGTTGCCAGCTTTTCAAGCGCTTCAGACAAAGGCACACCGACCCTCTGTTGCTCCACGACCTCACGGAACTCACCGCCAAGCGGCTCTGCGCTTTCACGCGCTATGACCTGAAGACATTCGCCTAGCGGAAGTCCTGACTTCATGCCGCGGGTGACAATGTCGATTGCGCTGGGAAGCTCAGCGATGAACCTTGCCTGGCGCCGGTTGGTGACCTTGGAGAGAATCCAACGCGGCAGACCAAATACACCAACGAATGCGACCATCAGCGCTAGAATTAGCCTCAACACTGAAGGCGGCATTGCCACATAAAAAAAGAGGGAAAGAGTGAGCCCGCACAACGCGCTCACGATCCAAAACGTTTTTGGAGTGACGTCGAGGCCAGCGCGTTGCAGGCGTAATCGCAGCGTAAGCTTCTCCTTGGCTCTTTGGCGATTCTCCAAATCCTTTAATGTGTCGGTAACCGTCTTGCGCCTGTTCGCAGCGGCCTCCACTGCAGCCTGAGTTGCAACCTTTTTTGCCCTGGTTTCGGTGACGACACGTAAGCGCTTTTCGGTATGTTTCTCGCCCGAGAGATAGGGATGGAGCACGACGAATATGATCGACGCGATAGCAGTGGCACCAAGGGCCGCGGCAGCCAGCATTAAGAGATCGTTGCTAAGCACTGTTGTCATCCCCAAGCGGATTGCCATGGTCGTCGAGCACCTCGGCGGCGGCTAGCGCTTGGGCCAGCCGGTTTCCTTCGCGGAAATACTGCGCACGGTCCCAAAAGTGCGGACGGGCAATCCCTGTAGAGCGATGCCTGCCAAGAATCCTGCCGTCGTCGTCCTCACCTGTGATTTCGTAGACGGCTATGTTCTGCAGCGTGACGACATCCTCTTCCATGCCAATCACCTCGGTGACGTGCGTGACCTTTCTTGAACCGTCACGCAAACGCGCAGCTTGAACGATGATGTCAATGGAACCGGCGATCATTTCGCGAATCGTTCGCACGGGCAAATTATAGCCGCCCATCATGATCATCGACTCCAGACGGCTGATGCACTCACGCGGGCTATTGGAATGGAGCGTCCCCATAGAGCCGTCATGGCCCGTGTTCATCGCTTGAAGTAGATCGAATGCTTCGGGACCACGGACCTCGCCCACGATGATGCGTTCAGGCCGCATACGAAGGCAGTTCCTAACGAGATCGCGCATCTTGATCTCGCCCTCTCCTTCAAGATTGGGAGGACGAGTCTCAAGTCTTACCACATGCGGCTGCTGGAGCTGAAGCTCTGCGGAATCCTCACACGTGATGACGCGCTCATCGTGATCGATTGAGCCAGTGAGACAATTGAGGAGGGTCGTCTTGCCCGAACCCGTTCCGCCCGAGATCAGAATATTGCACCGGACGCGACCAATGATCTCCAGAATGGTTTTCAGTGACGGAGTTATCGAGCCATAATTGACAAACTGCTCAAGAGTCAGCCGGTCCTTTTTGAACTTACGAATGGTAAGTGCCGGACCATCAAGCGCCAGCGGCGGTACGATGACGTTCACACGGGAGCCGTCTGGCAAGCGCGCGTCGCAAACCGGGCTCGATTCGTCGACGCGCCGGCCAACCTGGCTGACTATACGCTGACAAATGTTCAAGAGCTGCATGTCGTCGGCAAAACGCACACCCGTTCTTTCAACCTTGCCGTTGACCTCGATGTAGGTCGTGTCCGCACCGTTGACCATGATGTCGGCAATGTCATCGCGCGCCAGAAGCGGCTCCAACGGACCGTAACCTAGAACGTCGTTGCAGATATCCTCGAGCAGCTCCTCCTGCTCAGCGATCGACATCACAACATTCTTGATCTGGATGATCTCGCTGACGATGTCCCGGATCTCCGACCGCGCAGCCGTATTATCGAGCTTTGCAAGCTGCGTTAGGTCGATGGTATCGATGAGCGCGTTGAAGACTGTTGTCTTGACGTCGTAGTAGTCTTCAGAGTGGCGACTCTGCGACTTTTGTCCATTCTGGACCGGAACGGCTGCCACGCTTTCGGAGTCTTCTCGCAGACTCTCGGCCTTCGGCGCAGAAGACGCTGCGTCCGGCTTCTGGGACGGACGGCGTGTGGTGACGTCGTTAGTACGCTTGCCAAACATTGAAGGCGTTCCTAGAGCTTGAGTTTCAGTTTCTCAAGGATAGGCGCCAACGGCGACTGCTTCTTCGTGGCGCCAACCTCGCGGCGATGTGTCATCGCCATTGCAATTTCTCGAAAAGCAGTGGCCGCTTTCGCCTTGGCATCGAGTTCTTCGATCATCTGACCGTTGTTGGCGGCCTGACCAAAACCTTCACTGTCGAAATCAATCACACTCGTTGCCTTGAGATTGAGCGCCGATTCAAACTCTTTCACGCTGATCTCCGGCCGCTTGGGCATATTGACCATATTCATGACGAGATACGGCTTGCTGTCGTTACGGCGCGACTGCTGCAACAAGTCGATAATGTTTTTCGCGTTTCTCAAATTCGCCAAATCAGGAGTGGCGGTTATCACGACCTCGTCCGCTTGAAGCATTATGTTCTTTGTCCAGGCGGTCCATGTGTGAGGCAGGTCGACCGCGACGTAGGGCACGTTCTGGCGGACGACATCGATCACTTGATCGCAACCCGCCGGCGAAATGTCGTAATCACGATCGAGAACGACCGGGGCTGCAAAGATCGACAAATGCTCCGAGCACTTGGTGAGCAGGCGGTCGAGTAGAACCTCGTCAAGACGATCCGGGCTCGAGAGCGCATCTGCAATTCCCTGCACAGGGTCCTGATTGAAATCCAATCCCGTCGTTCCAAATGCCAAATCGAGATCAGCGATCACGACATTGGCCTTGACCGTATCCGAGAGTGACCAAGCCACGTTGTGGCAAATGGTCGACGAGCCGACGCCGCCTTTTGATCCGACAAAAGCATAGACGTGGCCGACGGGCTCTGTTTCTGGATTGTTGTAGATGTTGGAGATGGCCTCCATGAGCTCCAAGGGAGGCACCGGTGCGACCAAGTATTCGCTCACACCCCGCTTCAAGAGATCGCGGTAAAGGACCACGTCATTGACGTGCCCTATGACAATGACCTTCGTACCGGGATCGCAGCTGTCTGCGAGACGGTCCAGCTCAGCAACAATATGATCTCGCGGCAGACTGCATTCTATGATGATGAGATTGGGCGTCGGGTTCTCTTGGTAATGCACGACTGCAGCCTCGATGCCGCCCATGTGCACGTTGACATGCGCCTTGGCGAGCCGCCGGTCCTCTGAAGCAAGCTGCACGAGTTCCGCGGTAGCTGCATTCTCGCAAAAGGCTTGGATCGATATGCGCGGGATCGGACGTGCCCGCGTGCTCGCCGTTTCCTCGACGCTTACCAAATCTTCACTCGGCGAGGGGAGATCGACTCCATCAACGCCCTCATTGCCCGGAACGGAAATAGCCTGCTTCGACATGACCTGTGCAACCTCAGTTATGCTATCGAACCTCAGTTCGATTCAGTATCCACTTCATCGTCCTTCGTTCTCCTCGTGCCTGTCGGCTCACCG
>CAYOPW010000032.1:0-29445 GCA_964405975.1 uncultured Hyphomicrobium sp. | reverse complement strand
CGGGTATGGAGCGGGCGATCGGGATCGAACCGACGACATTCAGCTTGGGAAGCTGACGTTCTACCACTGAACTACGCCCGCCCACCGGCCCCATGTAACATATCCCTTCGCCTGGCGAAAAGCTCAAGTGTGGCCCTGGCGGCTTGCGGCGGGGCCGGCACGGCCACGCCCGATCGCTCACCCATTGTTGTGCTAGGCTAGTTACCGTCCCATCTAGGAGATTGCGCCACACATACCCGCGCCAATTTGAGGATCGCACGCCTTTGCCGGTTATCACCACAGCTCCACGCACTTTGACGCGCAAGAAGTTCCAAGATCCCGATTGGACCGCTAACGGCGAGCCCCGCGCGACGGTATCGCTCGATCATCTTCACACGCTTTGGATCAACACCGGTACGCTGTGCAACATCACCTGCCGGAACTGTTACATCGAATCGAGCGCCTCTAATGATCGCCTTGTCTACCTAACGACGGCGGAGGTGCAGCCCTTCCTGCAAGAGGCGCAGGAACAGGGCGTGCGCGAGATTGGGTTCACGGGCGGCGAGCCGTTCTTGAATCCCGACATCCTCGATATGCTTGCCGATGCGTTGGCGCGCGGCTTTGAGGTGCTGGTGTTGACAAATGCCATGCTGCCCATGCAACGGCCACGATTAAAACGTGGCCTTGCGCAACTCAATGAGATCTACAAGGGCAAGCTCACTCTTCGCGTCAGTCTGGATCACTATACGCGCGCCCTGCACGAAACGGAGCGCGGCCCGCGCACGTGGGACATCACGCTGAAAGGACTAGACTGGCTGTCTGCGCAAGGTTTTCAGATTGCCATCGCCGGGCGGACGTGCTGGGGCGAGGATGAGACGGACGCACGAGCGGGCTATGGCGCACTGATCAAAGAGCACGGCTGGCGTATCGAACCAAACGATGCCGCGCAGCTTATGCTGTTTCCTGAGATGGATAGCTCTGACGATGTGCCCGAGATAACGACCCGTTGCTGGGGTATCTTGAACAAGAGCCCAAGCGACCAGATGTGCGCGTCCGCCCGCATGATCGTGAAGCGTAAAGGAGCGGCCGCGCCGGTTGTCTTGCCGTGCACGTTACTGCCCTACGATGAATCATTCGAAATGGGGACGACACTTGCCGCCGCCGAAAAAGTGGACGGCGGCATGTTCGCGAATGGCGCAGTGAAGCTTTGCCATCCCCATTGCGCCAAGTTCTGCGTGCTGGGTGGCGGCAGTTGCTCGTGAGCGCGCTACTTAGCTTTGACCAGCGCGTCCCGGATCTCCTTTAGATAGACCTCGGACTGTGGCGGAGCCGCCGGTTTGGGCTCTGCTTCGGGTTTGCGCATCGTGTTGATGCCTTTGATGATGAAGAACAGCGCAATTGCTGTGATCAAGAACTGGACCACCGCATTGAGGAACAGTCCGTACTTGATATTGACCCCCTCGACGGGTGTGACCTCCAAACTGGAAAAATCGATGCCCGCCGTGGTGTAGCCAATCACGGGCATCAAGATGTTGGCGACCAGCGTTGCGACGATCGGGGCAAAGGCGGCCCCTATGATCACGCCAATGGCAAGATCAAGCGCATTGCCTCTCATCGCGAATTCTTTGAATTCTTGCCACATACTTTTCAATCCTTTCTCAGAAGATGGTCGGAGCGGGTGAGCAGGTAGGCCGTGGATGCTAGGCTAATCGCCACCTGCGGCCAAATGGGACATAGGGCCGATGGCACTTGTTCCACGCCTTAGATGCGTCGCACTATTGGCGTGTCTTAGTCTGCTGAGCGAAGCGGGCGCCGGGGCGGGCAGATTCAATGAGGGGCAAGCATGATAGAACGTAAAGAACGCAAACCTTATTGGCGGCACACCAAGTGGCAGATGCTGGCGAGCATCGTACCATTTCTCGTCGTGATTATTGTGCTGCCGCTCTATGCCGAAAGCCTGAACAGCGAGAAATTCCTCGGCTTCCCGTTGGGATACTTCTTGTCTGCACACGGCATCGCAGTGATCGCCATCTTCACGGTGGCAAGCTTCGTCAATCGCCAGGACGCCGTCGACCATTGGCACGGCGCCCACGAGGACATCTAGCTCAGGCCTTTAGGTCCATCTCCATGTCGCTCACGTCTCGCTCTCGCATAGTGAACCCGCGGCTTGGCACCTATTTCGGCATCTTTGTCAGCGCGCTTTCAGGGCTCGTCCTGTTGCTTATAATCTTCGAGCAACTTGGCACGCCGGATGCGTCGCTGAGATGGGGCATGCTCATCGGGCCGTTGTTGCTCTACGCAGCCATTGCCGCTTCCGTTCTCACAAAGGACCCGCTTGACTTTTTCGTGGTCGGACGACGCGTGCCGGCCGGTTATACCGGGCTTGGCGTAGCCAGTTCCGCAATGGGAGCCACCGGAATTGTCGCGATGACCGGTGTCTTCTTCATCATTGGTTTTGACGCCCTATTTGTTGTCATTGGCGGTCTTGCCGGGTTTGTCTTAATGGCGGTGATGCTGGCGCCGTTCCTGCGCAAGTTCGGCATGTTCACTGTGCCCAGCTATCTCGGCCGCCGCTTCGATAGTCGTTCAGTGCGTATACTTTGTGCCGCACTCGTCGCTGTTCCAATGCTGCTTCTTCTTGCAGCCGAGTTGCGCATGGGGGCATTCGTGGCCGCATGGCTCGTCGGCCAGCCCCAGAGCCTCATGGTGATGCTGCTAACGCTCTGCATCGTTCTCGGCCTGGTCTTCGGCGGGATGCGTTCATTTACTTGGTCGAGTAGCGCCCAGGCGATCGCGGCAATTCTTGCACTCATTGTGCCTGTGGCGGTCGTGGCCGTCATGGTCACAAATTTTCCCTTGCCCCAGTTGACGCACGGCCCGCTCTTGCGCGCTCTGGTGCGCAATGAGGCGATCCAGGGGTTGCCCATCGTTGAGGTATCGAGTTTTGCGTTTTCGCTTCCTGGTGATGGCATGTTGGCCGTCACCAAACGCTTCACAGTGCCGTTCGGAAGCATTGGCCCTGCCGCGTTCGTCGTCGCGATGCTGACGGTTGCTGCCGGCGTGGCGTCTGCGCCGTGGCTGCTTCCGCGCGTAACAATGACGCCCGGCGTCTATGAGACCCGCAAATCGCTTGGTTGGGCGACTGTGTTCTTCGGATTGGTGATGCTCACGGTGGCTTCCGTGTCGGTGTTTATGCGCGATTACGTTATGGACATTGTCGCTGCCACGGGACCGGCCAGCATACCGGGCTGGGCTCAGCAACTGACAGACCTCGGCTTTGCTCAGATTGATACGCGCTCAACGAGGCTTGCCTTCACGAGCTTTAGCTTTTGGCGCGATACGGTTTTCCTTAGCCTCCCAATTGCAGCGGGGCTGCCGAACGTCTTCGCCTATTTTGCAGCGGCAGGCGCCATTGCGGCCGCGCTCGTTGCTGCGGGTGCCGTAGTGGGTGCGCTTGGCAATGTTATTGCCGAAGATGTAATTAACGGCCTTTCTTGGGAACCGCTGCCGCGCCAGCCGAGGGTGTGGGTGGCCCGCGTCGCTTTCGGCGTGGTTGCCATACTTGGCGGATTGATGGCGCTCCTGGCGCCGACAGATGCGCTGTCACTCTTGCTAACATGCCTGGCGCTCACGGGCTCCACGCTCTTTCCCGTCCTCGCGTTATCGGTCTGGTGGAAGCGTATGAACGCCTTTGGTGCGATGGCTGGAATGGGCTCGGGATTTGGCGTTGCGGTCGTCACCATGTTGGCGGGTTCGGCAATCGGACTTGAAGGACCACTTGCCAGTCTGTTGGGTATCCCCGCCGGCGTGCTGGGAACCGTGTTGGCCAGTTTCGCTACGCCGGTTCCCACTCGCAGTGTCCTTGAACTTGTGCGCGAGATGCGCGTTCCCGGCGGCGAGGTCATATACGACCGGGAAATGCGGCTGCTTCGGCTTAAGAACCGGGATCGAAAATGAAATCGGCGGCACCGTCTCAATGTGTGTGAGATGTGCCGAGATAGTGCAACACGATCTCCCGGCGGTGCGGCCGGTCACGGTGTTCAAACATATAGACCCCCTGCCACGAGCCAAGCGTCATACGCCTGTCTTTGACGGGAATGGACAGCGAGGTCGCCGTCACCGCCGCCTTGATGTGGGCGGGCATGTCGTCGGGACCTTCAGTATCATGGACGTATTGCCGATCGCGCGGTGCTAGGCGGTCGAGCGCGTTGATGAGGTCCGTGTGTACGTCGGGGTCGGCGTTCTCCTGGATAAGTAGAGATGCCGACGTATGCCGAATGAAGACGGTCAACAAACCATCGCTTGCGGCGATTTCATTGAGCCACGTACGCACATCCGCTGTTACATCAGTGAGGCCCGGCCCGCGCGTTTCGACAATGAGTGTGCGGAAGGATTGACCAAGCCCAGCCCTAGACATTGATTGCCTCGTCCCGGCCATCGCACAGATGGAAGCCCTAAAGCGGCGTGCCTTCGTCTCGGCCGTTGTGCTGCTTTTCCAGCTTTTCCATGCGTTCGCGCAACTTGCTCAGCATACCTTCCAAATAATCGAAGGCCCGATCCACGTCCTTCTCAGACGGCAACTTGAACTTGGTGGTTGGCCCGGACTCATCAGGCGGTTCGGGACCGATCCCCAATGTTTCTTCTAAATCCTCAACCTGCTTGCGCAGCGATTTGTTCTCGGCGCGCAGCTTGTCGACCTCGTTTTGGAGTTCAAGCTGACTGTCAGCCAAAGGTCTGCAAGCCCATGCGCCGTCGTTTTGTGTGCACTGCGTCATGGCGCCCGTCTGCTTGTCGAGCCGCATAAATCCGTTCTCCGCTGGAGACAGAGTGTACCGCTCCGTGTTGGTGTCGGACCTTGCAGCGTGTCCGGACATGAGGACCACAGCGAAGAGTACGAAAAGTACCAAGACCGATCTCGATGTGCGCACGATATTCTCCCAATGCGTGGCCAAGGTAAGCCCCATAAGGCCCATGCTTCGCAAATCTAGTGGCCAACTATGGCAAAAACCACTGTTGCGGTGCGGCCCAAACTGGCCGTGCGCGGGCGATTTCTGTCCTAGAATGGCGCTTTCGAGGCCTCTGCTTAACGGAACATTTACTGAGACTCGACGATTTTTAGTCTGAGCAGTCGCGACCATGTGCGGCGTTCGGAATTGCCGCACTCTGCCTGGCATCAGCAACGCGGACGACGTGTGTCCGGAAATTGCCGCTGTGCAAAGTCAGGAGCGACGGATGTCCAACCGTTTCAGTGCGCCAAAGGAATCACATCCCGATGACAGCCCCCAACGAGCGCCGCGGCGCACATGCGGACGCCTCCGAAGATGAACAAGCGATGTACCTCCTTCGCATGCAGGAACGGCTTGCCGCATTGAGCACCGAAGCCGGCTCTATTCGCGCTCAGCTCCCGCATGAATACGAGCAGGACGTGGAAAGCATCCAACGTCAAATGGAAATCCTCGGCGATCGTTTGGCCGAGCTGAACGCAGGTTCACCAGTTCCAGAGCCGGCAGAGGAAACGCTTGACGCCGGTTGGGCGGCATATTGCGATATGACCAACGAGGATGCCGGCGTGATGACCGGCCAAGAGAATAGGGTCAGTCCGGCTGAGATGAAGTTCGAGCAGTCTAATACGACTGCGTCGAGCAGCCCCCTCGAGCCGGCTGACCTATGGGATGAGGCTTCCGTTGCGGAACTCGTCCGGCTCTATGAGTCGGGCGAGGCCCGCTTTGGGGCAGCTCCAATGTCGAATGCGGCCGCAGAGGCGCAGCAATCAATCGCGGTCGAGGCTTCAGCGCCGTCATCATCTACAGAAAACGAACAAGGCGATAGCGCATCGTTCGAGCCCACTAGGCTCGAGCAACGGTTTGCTGATATCGCGCAGCGCATCGAACAGTCCCTGTCCGAGATCCGCCCTGAAAGCTCCCTTATGAAGCTGGGTCATCGCTTCGATCAGCTGGAGGAACGAATATGTTCTGCGCTCGATGGGATGGCCACGCGTACCGATGTTGAGAAGCTGCGTCGCGCTGAGGTGCAAGTCGAGGAAATTAGCACGCAGCTTGGCGAATTCCGGACTCAGCTATCCCGGCTCGATACAATCGATACCCACCTTGGAACGCTGACACAGCAGCTATCCGATGAGCGGTTTAGCCAGCTCATGGCATCACCTGCGACAACGCCGTCGGACATTGAGGAAACGGTGGCCTCGGCTGCGGAACAGATGGCCGACCGCTTTGCCAACCACGAGCGCTGGGAAACACAAGCGCGCGATCTCGGTGAGGTTCGCGGCCTGGTCGAGAACCTCATAAATGAGCGCCGCATCAACGACGAGAATAATGCGAGCATACTGGAAACAATGCAGCAGGCCATTATCCGCGTTCTCGATCGCATTGATGCCTTGGAGCCTGTGCAGCAGTCTACTGTTCCCACTATGTTGCCGTCGGAGCCTGTGCAGCAGTCTGCTGTTCCCACTATGTTGCCGTCGGAGCCAGTGCCAGCCGATACCGAATCGGTACAGACTGAGGGGGGTTCTGGGAACGATGATGCGCCTTCGTTTGTGCCGGTGACATCCCCACAAGCCGGGGCTGAGATGATGGCAGAGCAAATGCCGACGTTCGATATTGAAACGCAACAGTCCTCTTACGAATCGCTGACGCACCCGCAGTCTGAGCCGGACATGGAACCTGAGACTGCCACGTCGTCACTGAGCGAGGCGCAAGACTCCACATATGTTTCGCTGACGCATCCTAATACGTCTGAGCCCGAGTCGTCCCAGGTTGAGGCGATCGCAGCCTCGGACGACGAAATGATGTATGAGCCCCCCCCATTTCTGCGGATCGACAAGAAGCCATCCTCTGCCGAGGATGCAGACGATTGCCAGGATCAACCATACACGCTGCCGGGATCCCAACTCGTTTCCGATGAATCGCCGCTCGCTTCAAGTGCGTTTTTTGGCGACACGAGTAAGTCCGAACTCAAAACCGAGAACGAAGAGAGCGCTGCAAGTGAGCCGCGGGCCCTTTCCATTAATCAAATGCGCCAGAAACTCATCGCCGAAGCGCACCGGGCCAAACTGAGAGCCGAGAGCGAGCGCTACGGCACGGCTGGATCGGAAGATTCCAACGCCGCCAATGATGCCGACGAGTCTGGCAAGTCGAGACGGCGTTCTAGAAAGCTGGCTGGTATGACGATGCCGTCGGCCGGAATGTCCACTCGTAGCATAGTGGTTGGCGTAGTTGTCCTGCTGCTCTTGGTGCCGGCAATATTCTTCCTACTGCGGGGGTCGACGTCGGACCCAGATGGAATCTCCGCGCCAGAGGCAGTTCATTCTATTCCTGCTCCCCAAGGTGAGGCAGGCTCTTGGAATGGGATTGCGCCCAAGCAGACCAACAAAGTGCGTCCCGGTGCCGGCCAAAACGGCGAGACCGATACGGATTCGGGCGGCAAAGCTCCAGTTGGCAGTTCGGGCCGTGTCGACACGGCCTCTATTCCACACGGCATCATGCTGCTGGAAAAACGCGCGCTCAATGCGGACGAGATAGAAAGGGCCCAACAAGCTCAGGGCATGGCCTTTCTATCAAACCAACTCGGCCAGGCTGCGGCCAACGTAACGCCCGCTTCGCTGATGCAGGAATACATCCTGACACAGCACTCAGGCCCCAACAAAGCAAACGGCCAGGCAAGTGCGAGTGCTGAGAACTCTGCCAAGCTACCTCCGGCCACGGTTGGTCCCTTTTCGCTGCGCCTAGCAGCTGCGAAAGGGTTTGCGTCGGCCCAGTTCGAGGTGGCCTCGCGCCTCGCAAAAGGTGACGTCACAGAGCAGAACCTCAAAGCGGCAGTGCTCTGGTATCAGCGTTCGGCGAGCCAGGGTTTCGCCTTGGCCCAATATCGCCTTGGTACGCTGTATGAGCGCGGCCTTGGTGTTAAGGCCGACATCGCGCGCGCCCAGATCTGGTACCGCCGGGCGGCGCAGCAGGGCAACTTGAAGGCCATGCACAACCTGGCGGTGCTGAGCGCTGGCGGAGAACGGCGCACGGCGGACTATACTTCGGCGGCACAATGGTTCTTGCAGGCCTCCGAGCGAGGCCTCGCCGACAGCCAGTATAATCTCGCTATGCTTTACGAGAGCGGATTGGGCGTCCCCCACGACGCGAAGGAGGCCTACAAATGGTTGGTGCTGGCCTCCAAATCGGGTGATGAGGAAGCCAAGCGCCACCTCAAGACTCTGCGTACACAGTTGAGCAAGCGCGATCGCGCCGAAGCCGAAAAGCTGGCACGCAGATGGCGCGCCAAAGCGTCTGATCCAATGGCCAATGACGCGGGTGTTGCCGGCCAGGCCTGGCAGTACAGCGCGCAAAGAGCCTCGCGCGGTTGATCCCCAAGACCGGCGGCATTAGCGCTCTGGGTCTTGCGAATTCCGCCCCTCGGCATCTCATTTTGCGCAAAGCGCACAATTGCGTTGACGCTGACTGACCTCTTGCCTTGACACGATATGCAATGTCGGAGCATTCGTGAGTATGAAGGTCGCTTGGGGGTTTTGTCTGAGGCCTTCGCTTTGCTGCCAGTTGCGCCCCTGCGCAATGATCCAGGCTCCTCAGGGAATGCTGCCCATGCCCTTCGATGGGGCTATGCGGCGGCCCGATCGACTTTCACCCGGCGCCGGTCATGCCGCGGGTGGACGTTTCGGCCTCATGATGTGGGCACGCTTCAAGGTCGCTGCTGAGCGAGAATGATGAACATCTATCTTCCCATTGCCGAGATGTCCGTCAGCGTCGCACTCTTCTTGGGATTGGGTTGGGCCGTGGGTTTCCTGTCGGGTCTCTTCGGCGTGGGTGGCGGCTTTCTTCTGACGCCTTTGCTGATCTTTATGGGCATCCCCTCCGCCGTCGCAGTCGGCACCGGGTCGATGCATATCGTTGCGTCATCGGTTTCGGGCGCAATCGCGCAGTACCAGCGCAATAACGTCGATATCAAGATGGGATTGGTGCTGGTCGCGGGCGGCGTGATCGGATCGGCAATCGGTGTGGGGATCGTTAGAATTCTGCGCGAGCTTGGTCAGTTCGATCTCTTTGTGGCGTTGAGCTATGTCACGTTCCTGGGGGCGGTTGGCGTGCTGATGATGATCGAGAGCATGGGCACCATTCGCAGAGCGCGCGCCGGCCAGCCCGTCTCCACGCGCAAGACAGGTCAGCACAGTTGGGTGCACGGCCTGCCCTTCAAGATGCGATTCCACCGCTCCAAGCTCTACATCAGCGCCGTGCCGCCCGCGCTGATCGGCGCTTTCGTCGGCTTCATGGCTGCTGTCATGGGCATCGGCGGCGGGTTCGTGATGGTGCCTGCGATGATTTACCTGCTCAGGGTCCCCACAAATGTCGTGGTTGGCACCTCGCTCTTCCAGATCGTGTTCGTCATGGTGGTCACGACGGTTCTGCAAGCGGTCCAGAACAAAACGGTCGACGTCGTGTTGGCCTTGCTGTTGATTATCGGAGGCGTTATTGGCGCGCAATTCGGTGCGGCGGCAGGCGGGCGCCTTAAGGGGGAACAACTGCGCTTCCTGCTGGCGGCTCTTGTCTTGCTTATGTGCTTGCGGATCGGTTGGGATCTCGTAGCGCGCCCTGAGGAAATTTTTTCGATGGCTCCATTGCTTGGGGGCACGCAATGACGAGCAAGGGTATCAAGATTTGCGTGAGGCGCATGGCTATTTGCCTGTGCGCACTAATGCTCGCCGCGTCAGCGGTCGCGGCGGTTTGGCCGTTGGGGGGACAGGCGCAGGCAGGGGCGGCTCGCGCTGATGAGAAAAAAACAAAGACGCGCACGGAGAAACAAATGGGGCCGCGCAGGCCGCCCGCAGCACGCCGTCGTGAACTCAATGCGCAAAGCCCGCAAGCGGGTCCGGTCGAAAAGATTGAAGCTGACGTATCGACCCGCAGCGTTGAGGTCACAACCGCTTTTACCGGCCACGAAATCCTCGTCTTCGGCTCCATCGACAACAGCCAGCAACCCGGCGGCGAAAGCGGCTACTATGACATTGTCGTTGTGGTGGAGGGCACGCCGGAGCCGACGGTCGTACGGCGCAAGAGCGATGTTGCCGGACTTTGGATTAATACGTCGTCGGTCACCTTCGCATCAGTACCAAGTTACTATGCCATTGCATCCACGCGCCCCATTGATGAAATCGCTGGTCCGAATGTGCTCGACAAACATGCGATTGGGTTTGCGCATATCAAGTTGACGCCCGGGCCAGGTTATCAGTGGAGTTTCAGAGAGGAGGAGCTTGCTGCATTCAAGGCCGCTGTCATCCGGCTAAAGCGGCAAGAAGGTCTCTACGTGATGGAGGCTAAGGACGGGGTCACCTTCATCGGCCGCAGCCTGTTCCGCAGCACCATCGCGCTGCCGGCAAATGTGCCGGTGGGGCCGTTGGTCGCGCGTGTCTTTCTGTTTCGAGATGGTGAGGTGATCAGCGCGCACATTGCGCGGGTTACGCTGGAGCGCACTGGGTTGGAGCGGCTACTGCACAGCTTCGCGTTCCGCTATCCGTTTACCTATGGCATGTTCGCAGTCATTCTGGCCGTAATGTCGGGACTTCTCGCTTCGGCGTACTTCCGCCGCGGGGTGCGCTGATACCTTTTAGTCTTCCTTGAGCAAACGCGTGGCCACGGGATAGAGCCCTTCCTGTCCCAGCATCCACGCACGCATTCCGTCATTGCCGAACAGCGGCTCGAATGGGTCGGCCAGAATGTTTAGACCGCCGGCATAGGTGGCGAATGCAGGCAATACGAGGCGCGTGCCATTGCCCACGAAGCAAGGCCGCCGGATTGAGTACCCGTGCAGGCAGAGTTTCGCTGCGGGGTGCATGTGTCCGGCAATCTCGTGAGTAACGCGGCCCGGCCGCGGTTCGTGACGCAAAAAGATCCCTGCCACCTCGATATCCCCGGTGACATGACCACCAAGGCGTTCGCCGATCAAAGGGTCGTGGTTGCCGGTAACCCAGATCCACTCGCGGTTCTCCTGCATAATCTTGAGCATTCGCAGCTCTTCGGCGCGCATGCGTTCGCAGGCTTCTTCTTCGTGCAGGCTGTCACCAAGGCAGATGACGGTTGCCGCATCATAGCGATCCAACGCTTCGGCCAAACGCTGAAGCGTTTCGCGCGTATCATAGGGCGGGATTAGCTGGCCTCGCCGCGCCAGGCTTGAGCCTTTTTCCAGATGAAGATCGGCGACGATCAGCGCATCCTCGGCTGGCCAGTAGAGCGCGCCGGTCATATCTGCGCGGAAGACCTTGCCGCAGACCGAGATCAATTGCTCTTGAAAGTCGTCGAAGTCGAGACGCTCCGGCTTCAACTCGAGCATGATGGCTCCCCTCCAGTCGCCTCGCAAATGAGGTCTTGAGCGGCATCACGCAATAAGTCCTCGCGCACCGCGCTGGCCACCGCCTCTCTGCCAATCTCCAAAAGGATCGGAACGGAGAGAGGCGATACATAGTCAAGGGGTTGATGCCTGATTCGGCCGTCGATGCGGTGGAGAAAATCGCCCAAGCGTGCGATGTGCAATAGTCCTGTGGCCGCATCGGCCCAGGCTGCTTCAAGCAAAATGTGGCGCGGCTCGTGCCGGCGCAAAACATCGTAGACGAGGTTTGTCGACATCGTCACCTGACGGCCGGTCTTCTCGCGGCCTGGATGCCGGCGCTCAACGAGGCCGGCGATAACGGCCACCTGGCGGAACGTCCGTTTCATGAGGTTCGACTCCGCAAGCCACGCGTCGAGGTCATCAGCCAGCATGTCCTCGGCAAAGAGCGCGGGCAGATCAAGCTGGCCGTCCTCGATCATGGCGGACAGGTCCGCAAGCCCCCAAACCGAGATGCCATAGTCGTTGGCGACAAAGCCCAACGGCTGCGCACCAGCGCGGTCAAGCCGCCGCGTCAGCAGCATTCCCAGCGTCTGATGCGCCAAGCGTCCCTCGAAAGGGTAGGCCACGAGATAGTGACGTTGCCCACGCGGAAAGGTTTCGATCAGGACCTCGTCGCGTGCGGGGATAACGGAGTGTGCCTCTTGCAGCTTGAGCCATTCGGCGACAGGGGCTGGCAACCGGTCCCAGGCGTGCGTATCGGCCAGCATGGCGCGCACACGCTCGGCCAAGTGGGTGGAGAGCGGAAACTTGCCGCTGTTGTAGCTGGGGATAATGGGATCACGCGCGCCTGCGCGCGTCACGAAGGCTTCGTTCTCGCTCATGCCTTCGAAGCGCAGTACTTCTCCGGCAAGGACGAAAGCGTCGCCGGTGCGCAGTTGCTCAATGAAGTACTCGTCGACCTCACCGAGGATCCGGCCGCCGGTCAGCGCCTTGCGTTTGCCGGAGGACCGACGGCGCACGAGGCGCACCTTGATCATTGGCGCGGCAACGATTGTGCCGGCGTTGAGCCGGTATGCCTGGACAAAGCGCGGATGCGAAAGACGCATGCGGCCGTCTGACGTTGCTTTCAATTTTGCAAAGCGGTCATAGGATTTCAATGCATAACCGCCGGTCGCCGCGAAATCGACGACGCGATCGAATGTAGCGCGAGACAGTCCACCGTATGGTGCGGCTGATGTGACCTCGGCAAATAGCGTTTCGGGGTCGAAGGTGCCAGCGCAGGCCGTGCCCAGCACGTGCTGAGCCAACACGTCGAGTGCGCCGCAGCGCGACAGGGTTACGTCTTGCGCACCTGCCTCTGCCGCATCGACGGCGGCGCGGCATTCCAACACTTCAAAACGGTTGGAGGGCACCAGGATTGCTTGCGAGGGTTCCTCTAGGCGGTGGTTAGCGCGGCCGATCCTCTGGATGAATCGGCTCGCTCCCTTGGGCGCACCCACGTGAATAACGAGGTCCACATCGCCCCAATCAATTCCAAGGTCGAGTGTCGACGTTGCTACAACGGCCTTGAGCGTTCCCGCCGCCATCGCGGCCTCGACTTTGCGGCGCTGGCTTGCATCGAGCGAGCCGTGGTGGAGTGCGATTGGCAGTCCTAAATCGTTTATGCGCCAGAGCTCCTGGAACAACAGCTCAGCCTGCATACGCGTGTTGACGAAGACGAGGCTCAGCCTGCGAGACTCGATGGCCTGGTAGATCTCGTGGATGGCATAGCGCGTCGTATGGCCTGCCCAGGGAACGGGCTCGTCTAACTCCAGAATTTGGATCTGCGGTTTGGCACCGCCGCTGACGCACACCAAGTCGGCCAACTCCGTGCATAGTTGAGGCGCGTGTTGCGGCATTAGATAGGCCCTGAGTTCGGATGGCCGCGCTACGGTTGCTGAAAGCCCAAGCGGCATGAGCTCAGGAGAGAGCGTGCGTAGCCGCGCAAGATCGAGGGCCAGAAGGTCGCCGCGTTTTGACGCGGCAAGTGCGTGCAGCTCGTCGAGGATAATGGTGTCTAGGTCGGCGAATAAGTGAGCCGCGTCCTCGTGACTTAACAAGAGGGCGATCTGCTCCGGAGTCGTCATCAAGATGTGCGGCGGACGCGTGCGCTGGCGTTGGCGACGCGAAAGCGGCGTGTCGCCCGTTCGCGTCTCGGTGCGGATCCGCAAGCCCATTTCGATGATTGGCGCGGTTACATTGCGCGCCACGTCAACGGCTAGGGCCTTCAGCGGCGAGATGTAGAGTGTGTGGAGGCCGGCGCCTTTAATGGTGCTGTCGCGTTGGGCGAGGCTCACCAGGCTCGGCAAGAAGCCCGCCAGCGTCTTTCCCGCTCCTGTAGGCGCGATCAGTAACGCAGGGCGGCGTTCGCTGGTCGCCTTGAGGAGCGCCAGCTGATGCTCTCGCGGTGCCCACCCGCGCGATTCAAACCACTGCGCAAATTCTGCAGGCAGCGCGGGGGCATCCGGCGAAACGGCGCGGTTACGGCGCATAGGCCTTTGATGAACGTGTTGCCTCGTTGTGTCCCTCATGTTGCCGGTCTCGTCGCCGAGCTTCTATTGGGTCGAAACTGGCCCGCGACTATGTTAAGGGCCCCACGGCAAGAGGCGGGCAGCCATTTGAACTCATCACGGCGCATTCGCTAAGGAGCAACAAGCCGATGGACCGTAATACGTTTCTGGGCGGAAGCATCCTCGGGGTCGTCATTCGGCTGGTGCTTTTATCGATCGTTGTCGGCGTGATTTTGTCTGCGCTCGGCATCACGCCGCGCAATTTCTTCTATCAGATCGAGGTCTTGCTGCGGCGGATCTATGATTTGGGCTTTGAAACCTTTGATTGGTTGCTGGAGTACCTGCTGCTAGGCGCGATGGTCGTCGTACCGATTTGGCTTATTGCAAGGCTGATCAGCACGCTGCGGCGTCCCAAAGATCCAAGCCAATGATGCAAGCCGCTAGGCATCTAATGGCTTTGCCGCCCACGGTTGCGCGCGCTTCCCAGTAAGATCGCTGATGGCAAATAAGCCTTCACGACGCACAACTTCGGTCAAATGGTCCTTGATGCGCTGGATGAGCCCCGGCCCTTCATAAACGAGACCCGTGTAGAGTTGAATGAGCGTCGCACCGGCCTCGATTTTGGCAAGCGCCGTCTCTCCGCTATCGATGCCGCCGATGCCGATCAGGGGGATTTTGCCCCCGGTCGCCTCATACACCCTCGCCAACATAGCCGTTGACCGGTGGAAGAGTGGCCGCCCTGACAACCCGCCTGCCTCGCCCGCAGCTGGGTCGCGCAACCCGTGGCGCGCGAGGGTCGTATTCGACACGGCGATACCGTCTACTTTATGGGCCTCAAGGCGCGCGATGATCGCGCCCAGATCCTCCTCGCCAATATCGGGGGATAGCTTCACGACAACGGGCCGCCTGGGCTTGCCCGCCGCGACGAGGGCCGCGCGCGCGTCCATCACTCGACCCAGGAGTTCGTCGAGTGCTTCGGGTGCTTGGAGATCGCGCAAACCCGGCGTGTTCGGTGATGAAATGTTCACGGTTAAGTAGCTGGCTACATCGCTAAACGTCTCAATCCCCCTCACAAAGTCGGCGATGCGATCCGGTGCATCCTTGTTGGCGCCAATGTTCACGCCGACTACGCCACCTGGCTGTCGCTTTTGCAGGCGCGCCAGGGCGGCTTGATGACCCCGGTTGTTGAAGCCCAGCCGGTTGATCACTGCGCGGTCCCGCACGAGACGAAAGACCCGTTTTTCCGGGTTTCCAGGTTGCGCCAGGGGCGTCACTGAGCCGATCTCAGCAAATCCGCAGCCAAGCGCGAGAAGGGCGTCGGGTACACGTCCGTCCTTGTCGAATCCGGCAGCAACACCGACGGGATTGGGTAGCGTCAGCCCGGCGAAGGTCAGCGTCAAAGAGGGATGGTCTGGCCCGCGAGAGCGAGGAAAGATCCCGTATTCCAATGATCGCAGCGTGACCTCGTGCGCCTCTTCCGGTGGAAGCAGAGTCAACACCCGCGGTCCGAGGTCGAATAACTCTTTCAACATTAAGCGATATCCTCCGGGACGAGGGGCAATCCGTTTTTGTCCAGTTGCAGCGAGCGTACCGCGCGCGCAGCCGCCGTTGGAAGTGGCGCGTAAAGGTGTGGAAAAAGATCGCCCCCGCGTGAGCGCTCCCAACGAAGATCGTCGCCAAGCGCTTCTTCATCAAATGCGATGAGCAATAGATCTACTTGGTCTTTGAAGTGTTTAGCAAGCGTCCCAGCGAGCTGCTGATGCGTCGAAAGATGGATGAAGCCATCCCTGCGGTCGTCCTGCGAACCGGGAAATATGCCCTGCTTGCAGGCCGCCTCCCATGCGGCACGTGTTGCAATTTTGAAGACAGGTTGAGGTTTGGCAGCATGCGCACTCATAGCGTCTCCGCGTGAGACGCGGCCACAACTTTTCGCGGCTTGCCCCACCGCACTGGAATAATTTGCCCCAACTCATGGCGACAGTGTCTCATTTCGTCAACACTGCACGAGATTTGTTCCAAAGAACGTGACCTTTATTGGCGTCAAGCGTCTGTCGCGATCAGCTTAGTCATGATAGTTTCACATGTCGGGGCCCGGCGCGCATTTGCGTATCATATGTCAAGTATAGAACCACGAAGTAGATCAATGTTTTCTGTTCTGCCAACAGCGTCCCTCACCGTATTCGATCTTTTCTCCACGCCATTTCACTACACGGTCCCGTGCTACCAAAGGCCCTATTCCTGGACCAACAAGGAAGCGGGTCAGCTGCTTGACGATGTCCTTGCAGCGGCAGGGCTCGGCGGCGATGGGGCTCCAGCTGAACCTGATTACTTCATCGGGACGATTCTCTTGCTAGATCCGGCTGGCGGAGATCTGCCTAAGGCCCGGGAAAAAGAGCCGCGCCTTTTTGAGATTATCGATGGGCAGCAGCGCCTTATCACTCTGGCGATTTTGGCTGCTGTGCTCCGCGATCTGGGTACAGATAGGTGGCGGTGGGGTGGCCGTAGGCTCAACCAGATGATCAGCGCCGATGCCGCAGCCGTTAAGTTGCAAACGGCACGTTTTCGTATCGAGTTGCGCAATCACGAGCAGCGGTTTTTTCAAGACTATGTGCAAACGCCAAGCAGCTGCGGAGCAATGCCACCGCAGGAGGCAGAGAATGAAGCCGAGGAGCGCTTGTTTGCGGTACGAGAGGACTTTATTTCTGAGCTTGCTGCTTTCAGTGACGCAGATCGGCGCCGCTTGGCCGATTTCTTGTGCGGGAAATGTCACTTTGTCGTCGTGCTGTCGCGCGACATCGACCGTGCACACCACTTTTTTACGGTGCTGAATGAGCGTGGCAGGAGCCTGCAGCGCAACGATATTTTGAAGGCGGAGTTGCTGAAAGGTGTAGCCCCTGAGCGCGCCGATGATGCACTTGCGCAATGGGAAAGCGCTGCCGCCAAGCTGGGTCCGGCTTTCGAGACGTTCTTCAGTCACCTGTTCAACATCCATGGGCACAGCGAATCCAAAATCATCACTGGCGTTCGCCGCTTAGTGCGAGATACGGGCGGGACAGAGCCGTTTTTGAAGTCAATCGTGACGCCGCTGGCAAACTCCTACCATTTGCTCCGCAGCGCCGACGATATTGAACTCCCTATCGACGCGGAGGCGCGCCGCTATCTCGTTTATCTCAATCGGCTTCCCGAAGGCGACTGGGCGCCGGCTGGAATTCTCGCATTGCAGCAGTATCAAGATGATCCCGTGCGAGCGACGATGCTACTCAAGGAGATTGATCGCCTCGCGCACTTGCTGCGGTTGCTATGCAACGGCAAGGGCAAACGCATGCGCCGTTTCGCTGCCGTTGTTAATGCGATCAAAGCGCGAGAGCCGATCGTGCCTGGCGAAGGACCATTCCAGCTGACGCGCGAGGAGGTGCGCAATATCAGCTATCACCTGCGCACACTTTATCGGCGTGACCAGCAGGTATGCAAACTGCTGCTTTTGCGTCTCAACGACGAGATCGCACGGAACACTACCGTGCTCGATCCTTGCGACTACAGCGTTGAGCACGTGCTCCCGCAACGCCCCGGTGCGAATAGTGAATGGCGTCGCTGGTTTGCCGACGCCGAGGAACGCGAATCCTGCACCGAGAGCCTCGGCAATCTGGTTGCTGTGACGCAGCGGCAAAACGATCGCGCGCGTAATCAGGACTTTTCCCGCAAACGCGAGATTTACCGCGGCACGCCTAGTGATTCCCCCATGCTCGCCATCACCCGCGAGGTGGCCGATACCAACATTTGGCGTTCACAGGAAATCCGTGCGCGCGAGGCCCAGCTCTTAGGACTCATCCGCGAAATCTGGGGGATCGACGTGGTGGGGATGCGACCGCAGGCAAGGGGCGCTGCGTAAACGTTAGCCCGGGCAATCACGCCGCCTTTACGAGCTCACCTTTCAGCGCCTTCTCGATCAGCGCACGCGTTTCGCCGATGCCATAAAGCTCGATGAACCCGCCGAAGCGCGGCCCCTGGGACTGACCCAGCAAGACCTCATAAATCGCCTTGAACCAGTCGCGCAAGTTCTCAGCAAACCCGTTCGCTTTACCGGCCTCATAGACGATGGTCTGCAATTCCTGTGCCGTAGCGCCCGGCTTGGCTTTGGCTAGCTCAGCGCTTAGGGCCTGAAGCGCAGCGCGTTCAGCGTCGGTAGGTGTCCGGAAGTTCTTAGCCGGTTCGACAAAGTCGGCATAATAGCGCAGCGCATAGCCGACGTGTTTATCGAGGACCGGAAATTTTTCAGGACTGGCATCGGGTGCAAGGCGGCGGATAAAGCCCCACAGTACGTCTGCGTCATGCGCATTCGAGGCTGAGACGAGGTTCAAGAGCAACCCGAACGTGATCGGCATATCGACAGCAGGCGGTTCACCGGCGTGAATATGCCAAACGGGATTGTCGAGTTTCTGCTTAGGTTCTTGTGAGGGGTAAGATGTCACGAACTGAACATACTCGTCGACGGCACGTGGGATGACGTCAAAAAATAGCCGCTTGGCCGAGCGTGGCTTCTGGAACATGAACAGCGACAGGCTTTCAGGCGAAGCATATGAAAGCCATTCCTCAACAGAAAGTCCGTTGCCCTTCGACTTGGAGATCTTTTCGCCTTTGTCATCCAAGAACAGCTCGTAGTTGAAGCCTTCCGGCGGGGTGCCGCCGAGGGCCCGGCAAATCTTCGATGACAGCATGACGGAGTCGATGAGATCCTTACCCGCCATCTCATAGTCGACGCCGAGTGCGGTCCAGCGCAAAGCCCAATCGGCCTTCCACTGGCACTTTACGCGCCCGCCGGTGACCGGTGTCTCAACCTTCTCGCCGATTTCCGGATCCTCATAGACGACCGTGCCCTTTTTTGGGTGGCGCTCAATCATTGGCACCTGCAAAACATGTCCGGTGCGCGGACAAATGGGAAGGAACGGGGAGTAGGTTGCGCGCCGCTCCGGCCCCAGCGTCGGCAAGATGATGTCCATGATCTTGTCGTAGGACGTCAACATCATCAACAGCGTCTCATCGAACCGGCCGGACTCGTAGCATTCGGTGGCGGAGAAGAATTCGTAGTCGAAGCCGAACTGATCGAGGAAGGCATGAAGGCGCGCGTTGTTGTGCGCGGCAAAGCTCGGGTATTCGCTTGAGAAGGGATCGGGAACGCGCGACAACGGTTTGTTGAGATGTGCGCTCAGCATCTCCTTGTTGGGCACGTTATCGGGCACTTTGCGCAGCCCATCCATGTCATCGGAAAAGCAGATAAGTCGTGTGTTGCGTTTACCTTCGGTCAGCACTTCGAAGGCATGGCGCACCATCGACGTGCGCGCGACTTCAGCGAACGTGCCGATGTGGGGCAGGCCGGAGGGCCCGTAACCGGTCTCGAAGATAACCGTTTTTTCTGTGCCGCCTTTGAGCTTGTTAAGACGCGTTAGAAGGCAGCGGGCCTCCTCGAAGGGCCAGGCTTTGGTGTCGTTGAGGGCACCGATTAGAGCAGGCTCGAGATTAGGTGTCATTGACGGGCAGGCTTTATGTGAATGGGACCGGAGCAACGCCGCGCGGGCCGGGTGACGTCGTGGCGCGCACCCTATGGTCGGCAGGTGTGCCGCGTCAATGTTAGCTGCCGGCATCCGGCGAACGAAAATTGTTTCTGAAACAGCTGATCAAGCAAGTCGAAGTAGAGGGAACTATCAGGTCAGCGGCCGGCAGTCGATGTTATCGCGGGCGAGCAGTGCTCAGCTCCTGTTGCAGTTCTCCTGCAAGCGATCGTACCGATCTAGGTGCTCTCGTGCACGAACTTAGCCGTCTAAAGTGCACCAGATTTTTGCAACGCGGCCGTTGACACGTCATGGCTGAAGGAAAGCCTTGTTTGCCGCCATATATATGGAAGGCGCAGGGTTTGTGAAAAACATTGACCGTTAGTTGGCAGTGAACAAGCCATCCCACCAGCCTGCTGGCTTTTTCGGAGCTTTCTTCTTGCGGCGGACTTGCTTGTCGGGAGCGCTTGCCTTGGCAATATTATGGCTATTGCCGGTCAGCGCCGCAGCAAGACGCTTATCGTGATCGTAGTAATCCGGCCAGCTCGTGAATTTTCCTTCGTCATCGAAAATCACCGTAAAATAAGTGATGTGGACAGGTACAGGCCGGTTCAGCACTTCTTTGTGCAGTTGTTTGGGGCCATCAAGGATCTGGCCGATCTGATCGGCTGTCATCCCCTTGTCATGATCGAGCAGGGCTTCCGCTAACTTCCGCGGTCGCTGTACACGAATGCAGCCATGACTAAAGGTGCGCTGTTTTTGTTTGAAGAGGCTGTGATCATGCGTGTCGTGCATATAGACCGAGTGCTTGTTGGGAAACTTGAACTTGAAGTCGCCGAGCACGCTCTTGGCCCCGGGTGGTTGGGAAAAGCTACATTGCCGGATGTCGATCGTATTCCAGTCGATTGTTTTATGGTTGGAGCCATACCTGCCGCAGTTCACCTTTAAATTATAGCGTTCCATCACTGTCGAGGTGGGCCGTTTCAAACTCGGCAGTATGTCGTTGACCTTTATGGAGTTCGGGACAAACCAAGTGGGATGCATTTCTATCCATTCCATCTCGTCGGAAAAGACCGGAGTCTTGTGGCCGGCCTGTCCGACAATGGCCTTCTCGGAGAAGACGGTTTCGTTACCCTTGATCGCGCGCACGCGCAGTTCGGGAATGTTTGCCCAGACATAGATGCCGGCTTTGCCGCCCAGCTCATCGGGCAGCCAACGCCACCGCTCCATATTTATGAGAATCTGTGTAATCAGCTGATTGGGTGTACGGCCATTGAGGATGCGGCGCGTGCCAGCTCCGACCACGCCGTCCTCGGCCAAACCGCTCCGGCTTTGGAACGCCTTGACGGCCTCCTCCAAAGCCGCATCGAAGCGACTGGCTGCGTTTCCTGATTGCTCTTCAGCCGTTACTGAAACGCCTAACCGCTTGCGCAGAAGCGCGACATGGGCGTGCGATACACCCTTTTTAAGCACCGGCCCGTTTGGAATCTTGGGACCGGCCCCAGCATTTTGTTTACCTCTCAGTTCAAGCAACTTTTCGCGAAGCCGAATAAACTGAGGATGTTGCGGGTGGAGCGAACGAAGGTAGGCGGCAGGATCGGCAGCCGATGACAACTCATTCAAGAATTGCAGCGGGTCCAAGAGTTCTGGCGTCTCCGTCAGTTGCAGGCCAACCAAGCTCGGCGATGTACGACCTCCTTTCGCATGGCGCGCATAGATGAGAGATGTAATGCTGAGATCAAGTTCGAGTTTTGCGCGAGCCTCAGGCGTTTTTGAGGCCGAGTCGCTGGCCTGCGTTTGGTAATCGGACGGGCGCAGGCCATAGTCGCCGGCGCTGCGAAACTCGCTAACGATCGCTTGCGCGTTCGCATTTAATCCCGCTTCGCTCACCCACACAGGTTGGCGGCTCTCTGCAGCATAAAACTTCTGCAGAGCTTCGAGCTCGCTTTTGGCCAAGTCCTTGGACAGCTTCGGTTCGCCGCCGAGGCTGGCGAGCACTGTTTGTACGACCTTGCCTTCGAATGTCAGAGGCAAGGCCGGTTGGGGCTGTAGCGGGGTGTTGGTCTTGCGCACCGTGGGCTCGCTCGGCACACTGTCTGCCAGGGGTTGTTGCGGGGTGTCGGTCGTACGCACCGTCGACTCAACCGGCGTTCTGTCCGTTTCAGCGCTCTGCTGAGTGGCGTCTACTGCGAGGGCGGCGCGGGAAGCGTAGAAAACCAGCATCGCTGCCAGAGCAAGCAAGGTGAAACGGCTGAATAGCGCGCGCGCAATCCCTATCATGGCTGTTGTTTCCCTCGTACCCGTCGTCTGCGTGCCCAATGCGCCGACCAAAATACATTGATCTTGCTGTTTTTGAACCATTGCCTTGCAAGTTCGTCAGGCCTTTGACGCAAGGCCGTTTTTTGGGCGTCAGGCTCCGAAATCGGCACTTGCGCACATGTTTCTACCTCGGCCGCGCGGCGAATTCGTGGTGCGATTCGTGATTGTCGCACCGCGATTCACAATGCAGGTTGAGGAGAGGCGTTTGCACTTCTTCGCTTGTCTTTTAATTCGTTGCCCTTTTCTGGTGTGCCGCGACAACCTGGCTTTCACGCGGCGCTCGCCTTGGGCCCGAGGACTAAGCGCTGTTCTCACTTGTAGATGTAGGTCACGCGAAACGTTCGATCCGCGACCGTTGCGCCGTTTGGCGGATATGGGAATGTTGCTTGCTGCGCCGAGTAAAGAACGCTTTGATCCAATTCGGCGTTTCCCCCGCTCTGAACAAGTTCCGCCCTGGCAATATTACCTTTCTCGTCCAGGAATATTCTGATGGTGACTCGCCCCTTGATGTCACTCGGTGGCGGCATCGTTTTTCGTAAGCTTCGAATAACCTCGCGCCCAAACTTGTCATTTTCTCCTGACCGGGTGATGCCAGGAGGTCGTGTAGCACCTGACGAACTGCCTTGCGCTCCGCTCGTTACCGCATTGAACGGCACGCGTAGGTCGAGTGGTGGGGGCGGCTTGAGCTCGTAGTTCGGAACAATCTCGGTGACTTTACGCTTTTCCGAAGAGTCCTGCGGCGCAGGCGCCTTAGACTTTGTTGGATCGAGCGATGGTTGTTTGGCCGGCTCTTGCGAGAGATCGGACTTTGAGGGGCGTGGCGTTTGGGGTTGTGGGCGCAGCGCAGGCGTGGCGGCGACTGATGGAGGATTGCCTGGACGACTTGTTGATGGTGACATGTTCTGAAACTCGGCCTCGTCGATCAATTCGACGTTGATGACTCTCGAACTTCCGTCTGGATCGCCTATGTAACGTGGCGGAGATCCAATCATTCCGGCAATGAGTGCTGCGTGGACGGCCGCAGCTCCAAACAACGCAATGAGGAAAACCGGTTGCCCACGTTTGGTGGTAACCGCCAAATGATCGTCAAGCGCATGCGTGCTGTCTGCTGTCAGCACAATTTCGTCGGCGCTCATTGCTGCTTGCTCGCCCTGATCGTCATCTCACCAAGGACCAGGATAATGCCTAAATTACGCGGTGGCACGCGGCTCCTTGGCAGCGGCTGCCGCATTCGCCGGCGAGGTCGCTCCTTACACCGGTTGTTTGCAGGGCATACCGGACTTTCTCGAGACTGTGCACATCGTTCTTCTGCGCGCCAATAAGCGCTCAAGGAAAATGGTCGGCCTGCAGGAAGTAACGGATAGCCCCCATGCTGGGCTATCCGCCGTCTGTTCATGACATCAAACTGCGAGTTGTTTCTCCAAATGACCAGAAGTTTGCATGACGGCGCGGACGGAGTTCTCGATGCGCTCTATGTCCGATTTTGGCGCTTAGCGGGTATTTTGTGCATCGGCCCTTCCCGTTCCCACTACCGACGCAACAGCCGCCGCTCCTGCAAACACAATCAACAACAAAACAACCACGCGGCAGGCGGCCAAAAGGTCGGAAGGGGGAGCGTGAAACGTGCTGCCGCTCACATCGCCCAAGGCCTCTAGCGCTAACGATAGCGCCAGCGACGTACTGGCGATGCCAAGACTGATACCGAACGCGCGCGTCACATTGAGCAGGCCGCCGGCTTCTCCGGTGAGGTCCTCTGGTGCTGCGGCCATGATGGCGGTGTTGTTGGCGGCCGTGAAGAGGCCTTGCCCCACACCAAAAATGGCCAGCGCGATCATTACGCCTGAGATATCGACGTTCGTGTCGCCGAGCGTAAAGTGCAGAATGATAAGCGCAACGGCACATATGATCATGCCGGTTAGCGTCGGAAGACGGGGACCGAAACGATCAAAAAGAAGACCGCTTATGGGCGCGACGATACCTATCGCTACCGGAATGATGGCCAGCCGAAGCCCCGCTGCGAGCGGTGAATCGCCGTAGCCGTTTTCGAATACGAACGGCATGAGCAGCATGATGCCGAACAGCAAGGCATAACTCATGAGGCTGCCAGCGTTGGCCGCCGTGAAGGCCAGTCGCTCAAAGAGTTTAGGATTGAGCAGGGGCGCTTCGGCGCGCCGCTCTTCTCTTATAAGGACGACTAGCAGGCCCAAGCCGGTGATCGTGGCGACAATAAAAGCCGGCGACGTGACGCCCCACGCGTGGCCTTCGTTCAACACGAGCATAAAAGCGGTGAGCATCGGGCCTAATAGGAGCGCGCCGCGCAAATCGAAGTGTTTGTCTTTCGAGCGCGCGGCGGTCTTTGGCAGGACGAACCATCCCGCTATGGCGCCGATAAATCCGAACGGCACGTTGATCCAGAACACCCACTGCCAACCAAGAGTATGCAGCACTACGCCGCCGATCACCGGACCTGCGCTTAAGCCCACGGCTTGGGCAGCCGCTTGCACGCCGACGGCGCGGCCGCGTTCTCCCGTTCCGGCGGCGGCTACGACAATGGCCACGCTGTTGGCCGACAGTAATGCGCCGCCAATTGCCTGCAAGATTCGAAAGACGACGAGACTAGGCAGGTTAGGGGCGAAGCCGCACAGGGCGGAGCCCGCCGCGAAGACGACGAAACCGGCAACATAAAGAAGCTTGTGACCGAGGATATCGGCAAGGCGCCCGAAGATAGGCATTAGGGCCGCCATGGTGAGGAGATAGGCAACGGCAACCCAGCTTACGCCGCTGAGAGTCGCGCCGAAGGTGCGCTCAAGCGAGGGCAAGAGAAGTTGTGCGATACTGGCATCCACCTGGCCCATGAAGGCGCCGATGGAGACGACCCCGACGACCAGCCATCGATAGGCGGAAAGCTGCGCCAGCGATTGCGCGGGCGGGGGTTCGCAGCCCTTAAGGAAAGCGTCGCGGATCGCTGTGATCGACCAAGCGCTAGCAACCATGCTGGAATTAGCCTCGCTCTTTTGCCAACTGAGCTGTTACACTATAGCGTTGGTCCCAGCGGTCGCCGGCTGGCGCACCCTATGATCATGGGGGCTGGCCCGCCCCCTCACGAGTACTGGAGAGCAAATAGATGAAGAAGATGCTTTTGGCGGCTGTCGCGATTTCTCTTTCGCTTGCCGGATTGTGCGGCGCAGCCGAGGCTGCCAGCCTGACGTCCGGCAAAACATTGGAGGTCAACGTCGATCCCGACAAGGTCGCCGACGAGACTGCCGCGCTGTGGAAGCAGTTCGGCGGCTGGTGCGCCATCGCCGAATGGCATCCATCGGTGGAGACATGTGAGGAGATCAAGGACGGCGACACTGTCTATCGCATGTTGACGCTTGGGGATGGGGGCAAGATTAAGGAGAAGCTCCTCGATCAGTCCAGCGTCAGCTACCGCTATGAGATTATCGAGAGCCCACTGCCCGTGAAGAACTATCAGGCGCAGTTTTCCATCGTGCCCGACGATGATGATCTCGATGAGGTCAACGTTGTCTGGGCGGCGACGTATGATGCCGCTGACGGAAAAGACGACAGGGATGCGCGTAAGACCATAGACGGCATCTTCAACGCTGGGATCGAAAGCATCGAAGGCAAGCTTGGCGATAAGGCGGTCGATAAGGACTGAGACCGTCGAACGCAGTCATTGCAGATAAAACGGCAGGGGTTCGCAAGTTGGCTTGCGGGCTCTTTGCTTCGCGTTATGACACAGCGTGTGCAAACGCCGATACGGCGTCGGCCGCGCTGGCGAGATTGTCATTGCGGGTTAGCGGGCTGCCGCGGCCGGGGCTTAAGTCGTGATTGCCGTCGGCCGCCCAAACAATTTTGATGGCCGGCGACAAACGGTAGGTCTCCACCTCTGCGCGGGTGCCGAAGGGATCGCGTTCGCCTTGCACGATGAGGGCGGGGCAGCGCAAATGTTCAAGGTGCGTGGTGCGGAGCTTTTCCGCTTTGCCCGGCGGGTGAAAGGGATAGCCGAGGCAGACGAGGCCGGCGACGTGCCCCTCATCGTAAAGTTGATCCGCGCACAGGCTGGCGATGCGTCCACCCATCGATTTTCCTCCAATCATGAGCTTCTGTTCGCGCGGTAATTTTTTTCGGAGTTCTGCGACAACCTCGATGTACTCAGGCATCATAAGCTCCGCCTTCGGCGGCGGACGGCGCTTTCCGCCTTTGTGCCGCTGCACCATGTAGGCGAATTCAAAGCGGCTGACGCGTAAGCCCCGCTCGGTGAGCAGGCCCGTCATCGATTCAAGAAACGGACTGGTCATCGGCGCGCCGGCCCCGTGCGCCAGGACCAGGCGAGAGGCAGCGTTCTTCGGTCCGCTGGTTCGTGTTTCGTGCATCGATGCCTTGTCATTCTCGGCTTAGCGAATCGCTGCCATAATTAATGCGGAAGCCAGAACCGCCAACTGTGGCCGATAAGACCCTAATCGGCTGGTCTAACGGGCTAAAGGGTCTGGGTCGCAATTTGGCCGAAGAGGCCTAATATCGGGGGAACATTCGCTAATCGTCGGGGGCACTGTCATGCGCCGCAGCCTTAGCCAGTTCTTGATTGCGCCATTGGCCTTTACTGGTTTTGCCGCTCCGGCCTTGTGCGTGGAACCGGTCGCCACAATTGCCGTGCCCGTACCGGTGGAAGTCAAGCGAGGAGCGGTACCTTTACCGCCGCGCAAACCTCAGCCTCCGAAAGAGGCGCTGAATAAGAAAATAAAGAAAAACGCAATCGCCAAGTTTTATTTCGGCACGAAGAAAACCGCAGCCGACCTTAAGCCGCGCGCTATTGGTTGGTATTCGAAAGGGTGCCTCGCTGGCGGCGAGAAGCTGCCGGACATTGGACCCGCATGGCAGTCAATGCGACTGTCGCGCAACCGCCAGTGGGGGCATCCCAAGCTCATCAAATTGGTGAGGCGTTTGGCGAAAGAAGCCAAGAAGTATGACGGCTGGCCCGGTCTGCTCGTGGGTGACATTTCGCAGCCGCGCGGGGGCCCCATGATCACGGGGCATGCGAGCCATCAGGTTGGTCTCGATGCCGACATCTGGCTGACACCGATGCCAGACCGCATCCTGACTCGGACAGAGCGCGAGCAGATCTCGGCAACCTCCATGCTCGACGAGACCAGCCTCGCCGTCGACGAAGAGGTCTTCACCGACAAACATGTTGCGCTGATCAAGCGTGCGGCGTCTTACCGGGAGGTCCAGCGCATCTTTGTACACCCCGCTATCAAAAAGGCGTTGTGCGAGAAGGCTGGAAAAAACCGCGGATGGCTGGCGAAGGTGCGGCCGCTATGGGGGCACTACTATCACTTCCATATCAGGATTTACTGCCCTAACGGCGGTTGCCGGCACCAAAAGGCGGTGAGGGGCGATGACGGTTGCGGCAAGGAAGTCGACAACTGGCTGAAAAGCATCGCGAAGTCGTTGAAGCCCAAGCCCAAACCCAAGAGGAAGCCCGCCAAGAGATGGGTACCACCAAGTGAACGCCGCAAAATAACTATTGCGCAGTTGCCTCCGGCATGCCGCAAGGTTCTCGAAAGCGCTGGCACAGAACTCGCGGTGGAGGATCCAGTTCCGGTCGACAAGCCGGTGCGCAAGACGGCGAGCCATTAGTTAGCCTTCGCAGCACTCGTCGGCAGCGGGCAGGCAACGCCGGTTCCGCCCAGACCGCAGTAGCCGTGCGGGACCTTCGACAGGTACTGCTGGTGATAGTCCTCGGCGAAATAGAACTCAGTAGCGGCAACGATCTCAGTCGTAATGGCGCCGAAACTGCCCTTTGACAGCATTTCCTGGTAGTCGGCTTTCGAGGCTTCAGCGGCTACGCGCTGGGCATCGTTGAACGTATAGATGCCAGAGCGGTACTGCGTCCCCACATCGTTGCCTTGACGCATGCCTTGTGTTGGATCGTGGCTTTCCCAGAAGGTTTTGAGCAACTGCTCGTAGCTAATGCGCTTTGGGTCGTAGACAACAAGCACCACCTCGTTGTGGCCAGTGGCCCCTGAGCACACCTCCTCGTAAGTCGGATTAGGCGTCAGCCCGCCGGCGTAGCCAACCGCGGTAATCCATATGCCGTCGGCCAGGTTCCAGAATGTGCGCTCCGCACCCCAGAAGCATCCCATGCCAAACATCGCCTTCTCGGTGCCGGGCGGATAGGGCCCCTTGAGCGGGCGTGAAAATACGTGGTGCTCGTCGGCGGTGGGAATGGGGCTGGTACGGCCGGGAAGGGCGGTCTCAGGGGTTGGCATCTCGCTCTTCTTTCTGCGCAAAAGCATCACACTTACCTTCGGCTTTGGAACAGTTACGCACCTGATATAGTGCCGGGGTAGGGAGACGTGCAGTCCGGGCCCGCCCTCATGTTATCGTGATTGGCGTCCAGGTTGGCCCGAGACGTGAGTATAGGGGAGTTTAAGCCGATGGCCGACGCTTTGGCAGCAATGGGGCAAGCTTCGGCAACAGCGGAAGCTCGCAAGCCCGAGCAAACGGTTTATGAGGCCGGCCCGGGGCGCAAGCTGGCATTCTCATTCGTTTTTCTTTTGCTGCTGCCATTCTTTATCAGTCTTCCGCCCATGCTTTTCTGGCGCCTGTCTCAGGGGCATTGGCTTGGCACGATCGGGCTCATGATCTTGGCGGCCGGGCTTGCCTTCATCATGTTACTGGTGATCGTCGAGCTCATTCATTCGTTGCGCGCACGCGTTGAGCTGGGCGACAAGTCCGTGAAAATGGCGCTGCCCTCAGGCCGCGGTCCGACGCCAGTGCTGCGCTACGCAACGCATGACATTCCCTATGATCAGATCCAGGCAGTCGAGACGCGGCGGGAAATCTACGGTGGCTCTATCGCGCCGGTACTGCTCAAAGGCGCGCGACTTCTACTCAAGGATGGAAGCACGGTAAAACTCGGTTACGTGAGCGAGGCAAATACAGACCCCTGTTTCCCCTTTCCCGAAATTGCGCGGCAGATCGCAGAGCGTGCCGGGCTCAGCATAAACGATCGCGGCAACGTGCGACGCTCAATGCAAAAGAAGTTCTTTGGCTTCAAAAAAGAGATCATCGATGAAGATGAGGGGCCGGTCGAACAGGCAGAGATTGACGCACTCAATAAGGGCCATCGCCGCTGGGTGATGCGGCTCATTGGATTGCTCGGCGTGCTGGTTGTGGCCGGCATCGCAATGGACATCATTTTTCCGCCAAGCAGCGGCCTACCGCCCGCGCTGACGAGCCTCAAGACATACTTTGTCCCCGCCGACGCCACGCCTGGCAACTAGCACTGATGACGCGCTGAATTTTCAGCACCGTTAGTTGATATGAACTTTAAGCTGGTGGCGGTGGCGGCCGAAGTAGCCGCAAAGAACTGCTAGCAGGCCGAATAGAACGAATGTCGGCACGTTCAAGATGCTCAAAATCACGGTATCCCAGACCCATGCGGGTGCGGACTGAGATAAGGCCTTGCGCGCAGCCTCGAGCGAGCCCGGCGCAAGCTCCTTCCAATGGCCGATGACGCTTGTTGTCTCGAAGGGGCCCGTTCCATTCCACGCTGGCGTGGCATCAATGACGAGCGCAACGACAGCCACGAGCGCAAAGAGGCTGGCAAGAAAACGAAACGCAGCCATTGGGCGCAGTTCTCCTTTACCGTTCTCTCAAGTCCTGCGCGGATTAGAGCGCAAATCCGGCAGCGCGCAAGC
>CAYOPW010000031.1:0-29735 GCA_964405975.1 uncultured Hyphomicrobium sp. | reverse complement strand
GTTTTCGGGCTGCCCGAAAACAGCCACTTCTGTGGGGCAATTGGCCCGGACCGGCATGCAGAATTAGCGGCCGTCCGGAAAACAGCATAATGACCCAGTTGAGCGAAATTCACGTGCCCGCACCCAAAGCAACGTTTGTGGTGCCTCCGTCCGTTACGATCGCCGGCACGGTGTATTTTGAAGGCCCGGTCTTAGTTGAAGGCGTGGTCGACGGGGGCGTGCGCGCACCGATGGTGCAGATTGCGAAAAAGGGCATCGTCGACGGCGTCGTCGTGGGCGATCATGTTGTTGTCCTCGGAGAGGTCAACGGTTCGATCTATGCAAAGGAGCTCGTGTTAAGGACGGCGTGCACAGTCGAAGGCCAGATCTATCACGAAGCCTTGGTGCTGGAGAGCGGTTGCTTCTTTGAAGGCAGATCGCGCCGTTATCCCAACGCGGTGAGCATGGCTCCCGATCCCTAACGGCCCACGCGCTGCCGAAGGTCATTTACATGCCAGGGCTCGTTGGATAAAGACGCTTTAGCCTCATCCTCAATTGAACTTTCCTTGGAAACTGCTTTGATGCGCCGCGCACCGTGGTACTGGAAGGCGTGCGTGCTTACTCATCATGTCTAGCTTGAGTCTTCCTCCAAATGATCGAGAACGCCCCGACGGGCCGCCCATTTTTTGATCGCTGGCTGGTCTTGATCGCCGCATGCCTTAGCGCCTTTCTGGTTGGTTCGAACGCTACCGGCGTTATGACAGCGCTACCTGCGATCAAGTCAGACCTAAACCTCACGACACTGGCCCAGCAATGGGTCATGAACATCTATATGCTTAGCGCAACCGTCCTTGTCGCCATAATGGGCCGGTTCTCTGATATCTTTGGAAAGCTAAATGTCTTTATGTTTGGCCTCGCCATTTTCGGAGTTGGTAGTGCGATTGACCTAGTGGCGGATGACTTCAGTATTTTTTTGATCGGCCGCGTCGGCCAAGGTGTTGGCGCAGCTTGCATGATGAGTGCCTCCGTTGCGCTGGTCAACGTAACAACCGAGAAATCGAAGCGCGCCTTGGCGCTTGGTATTTGGGCAAGTTCGGTTGCGCTGGGGCTCGGCGTTGGCGTGCTGATTGCCGGTGCACTTATCGCAGTAGTTGGCTGGCGGGCTGTGTTTGGCGTTGATGTATTTGTGATTACAGTTTCAGCAGTGCTGTGCGCGCGCATCATTAGGCATAGGCTGATGCCGCCCACAAAGCGGAAGGCGATCCCTGTCGACTATGTTGGCACTGGCTTGCTGATAGTCGCGCTGGCGCCTTTCGTATACGCCTTGAGCAACGCGCACATTGCCGGGTGGACCTCCGCGGAGACGCTCAGCCTTTTTGCAATTGCTGCTGCGGGAACTGTCGCGTTCGTAATACGCGAGCTCTATGCGGTTGAGCCGCTCGTCTACTTTCGATTTTTCCGCTATCCGGCCTATCTCGCCTCAACGCTTGGAATTTTTGCGGACGGTGTGGCGCTCATAGCAGTGGTATTATTTTTTAACCTGTTTGCGCAGGCGCCTGGCGGCCTCGGTTTGACAGCTTTCGTGGCGGGAGCGGCGCTCTTACCTTATTCGGCGACCAGCTTCGTATTGTCGGTGTTCCTGCCAAGCCTCCTCGCCAAGGGCGGAATGAAGTGGCCCATCACCATAGGCATGCTGTTGATGGCCTGCGGTTTGTGGTTGCTCTCCCAGACGACAGCAGACACGAGCTATGCGGACATGTGGTGGCGGTTGGTGTTGGTCGGTGCCGGAATGGGGCTCACCTACCCATTCTTTCCCATCGTCGGCCTGCGCGCACTCCCCGATGAGCATGCCGGCCAAGGATCTGGCGTCATAAATATGTGCTTCTACCTGGGGCTCACCATATCTATCGCCGCGGGCGGAACGGTGATGGGAAAAATACGAGGGGACGCCGTTTCCGAAACTGTTTCTGGACTATCGGATGCGCCATCAAACGCCATGAACTGGGTGCGCGATTTAGCGCATGGTTCGGCTAGTCAGGGCAAACATGCGCTGGCCCAATTTAGCCCCACGGATGCAGCACAGATCGAGCACACCTTGAACCTCGCTGAGGCCAGTGCATTTTCCGGCGCCATGATGCTCTTTATGATCATTGCACTTATAGCTGCTGCAACAAGCTTCTTTCTGCTCAGGCCGCAGCCCGCCAAAACCTCAGCTGACAAGTAGGTCCTGAGAAGGGATTGCGGTGCCCCCCGCCCTGCGATAACGAAAGCCCCTAAGGAGCGAACCCATGCAGGACAAGGTCAAGGCCGGCACGAGTGCCAACCTCATAGAAGGCGCGACGGGCGATTGGGAACTCATCGTTGGCCTGGAGGTGCACGCGCAGGTGGCCTCAGCCTCCAAACTATTCTCCGGCGCCTCGACCGCATTCGGCGGGGAGGCGAACAGCCACGTCTCGCTCGTCGATGCGGCGATGCCCGGCATGCTGCCCGTCATAAATTCAGAGTGCATCGCGCAGGCCGTGCGTACTGGTCTGGGCCTCAACGCGGCGATCAATTTGAAGAGCGTGTTTGATCGCAAGAACTATTTCTATCCCGACCTGCCGCAAGGCTACCAGATCAGCCAGTACAAACAGCCGATCGTGGGCGAGGGCGAGGTCGAGATCGCCGTTGACGGCGAGACCATGACGGTTGGCATCGAGCGGCTGCATCTGGAGCAGGATGCTGGCAAGTCGATTCACGACCAGCATCCTGAATACTCCTACGTTGATCTCAACCGCTCTGGCGTGGCACTGATGGAAATCGTCTCAAAGCCCGACATGCGTTCAGCCAAACAGGCGCAGGTTTATGTGTCGAAGCTACGCACCATCCTGCGCTATCTGGGAACGTCTGACGCGGATATGGATAAGGGCAATTTGCGCGCTGATGTGAATGTCTCGGTGCGTAAGCCCGGCGATGAATTGGGAACACGTTGCGAGATTAAGAACGTCAATTCCATTCGCTTCATCGGCCAAGCAATCGAGGCGGAGGCGCGCCGCCAGATCGATATCATCGAGGACGGCGGCACCATCGATCAGGAGACGCGGCTGTTTGACCCGGTGAAAGGCGAGACGCGTTCCATGCGCTCCAAGGAAGAGGCGCACGACTACCGTTATTTCCCAGACCCGGATCTTCTGCCTCTCGAGCTGACGATGGACTACGTCGAGACGCTCAAGGACGGTTTGCCAGAGCTGCCCGACGAAAAGCGCGCACGCTTTATAAAAGAGTATGGCTTGTCGGCCTACGACGCCGACGTGCTCATCGCCGAGCGCGAGTCGGCGGATTACTTTGAGGAGGTCGGCAAGGGACGCGACGGGAAGGCTGCCGCGAACTGGGTGATCAACGAGTTGTTCGGGCGTCTCAATAAAGAAGGTCTTTCGATCGAAGCCTCACCCGTTTCAGCGGCGCAGCTCGGGTCTATTATCGATCTCATTGGAGCTGACACCATCTCCGGCAAGATTGCCAAGGATCTGTTCGAGATTGTCTGGTCGGAGGGCGGTGACCCAGCCGAGATCGTCGAAAAGCGCGGCATGAAGCAGGTCACCGATACTGGGGCGATCGAAAAGGCGGTTGATGAAATTATCGCCGCCAATCCCGACAAGGTGGAACAGGCGAAGGCGAAGCCGAACCTCATTGGCTGGTTCGTTGGTCAGGTGATGAAGGCGTCGGGCGGCAAAGCCAATCCCAAGGCCGTTAATGAGATCCTGAGGAAGAAGCTGGGGATTTAAGCGGTGACCAGCCTTAGTGGCTGCGGGACAAGCAACTCTAAGAAGGCATCGCCATTGACGGTAGTGAGTGCGCCCGTATGAATGCGAAGCAATCGTTTTGAGGAACAGGCCAGATCGTGGTCGACATCCAGCACAGCGAAGCGGCCCGGGGCGACGGTAAGCGACCGGAGTTGGAGATCTTCCGGCGCCAGTGGGACCTTTATCGCAAGATCATAGACAATGATTACTTCCACGGCGCAGACGTCTACCCGGTTCTCAACCGGTTTCTGCGAGAAGAGATGCCGCGGCCGTTTCGGTTCCTGGATCTGGCCTGCGGGGATGCGAGTGGTATCGTCGGCGCGCTCACTGGCACCCAGATAGCGCACTACCACGGCGTGGATCTGTCGTTGCCAGCGCTCGAACTCGCCAAGCGCCAATTGCAGGCGCTTGAATGTGCGGTCAAACTGGAGCACGCCGACTTCGCGGATGCGGTGCAAGACAGCTCGCACCGATCCGATGTCGTATGGTTTGGCCTTTCTCTGCATCACCTCACGACGCCAAGGAAGCGCAACATGATGCACGACGTTCGCAATCTCATCGCCGCCGATGGCGCATTTGTCGTCTACGAGCCCACGCTGCGCGCCGGCGAAAACGTGCCCGCTTATCTGGACCGGTTCGAAGCGTTGGCGCGGGATACCTGGACGGCATGTACGCCCGAAGAGTTGGATATGGCGCTGGAGCATGTGCGCTCGTGCGATCTTCCCGAAACGGGGAGCGATTGGATCAAGTTCGGCCGCGACGCCGGTTTTTCTAAAGCTGAAGAGCTATTCAGAGCGCCGACAGATCTGTTCCGTATGTTTGCCTACCGTATCTAGGCGCAGGTATGCCCACTTCGACGGAGTTGTGGCACCGCGTCGTTCATTAAGGATGGTGCGACTTGACGCGCGTCCTTGGCAAACTACATGTCACGCTCGAAGTCCCAACATCAGTGGACCCAGGGGCGCCTAATGTACATCCGAGACACGAAAGCTGGCTACGGTCTCGTGACGCGCCTCACGCACTGGGTGATGGCGGTTGGCGTCATTGGATTGTTTGCGCTGGGACTGTGGATGGTCACGCTCAATTACTACAGCCCCTGGTACGTCACGGCGCCCGACATCCACCGTAGCGTCGGCATGCTTCTGCTCTTCCTTCTGGTGTTACGTTTCTTTTGGCGGCTCGCTAACCCCAAGCCTGACGATGACGAGTTGTCGCCGCTGGAGCGCAAAGCGTCGGCCATTGTTCACTGGGGTTTCTACCCTTTGCTGCTTGCTGTCATGCTGAGTGGCTACTTGATTTCCACTTCGGACGGCCGCCCCATCGATGTCTTCGGCTGGTTCTCCATCCCGGCACTGGTACAAAGCCCCGGGCTGGAGACGCCCGCGGGCGAAGTCCACGAGATCCTCTCCTATGTGACAATGGCCGTCGTTGCCCTGCATGCCGCCGCGTCCTTTAAGCACCATTTCATTGACCGCCGCCGCATCCTGACACGTATGTGGTCCGGTCCTCCCGCCACCTGAAGGTAACCGCTACGGAGCCAATCCCATGAAGCTTGTTCCCTTGTCTCTCGCTGCAACGCTTCTTGCCAGTGCATTCGCGCTGTCCGCCTCCGCTAACGCGGATAGCTATGTGATCGACACCGATCGCTCACACGCCGCGATTACTTTCCGCATCCCTCATTTGGGCTTTAGTTGGCTCAACGGACGATTTGATGACTTCAACGGCAGTTTCACGTTCGACGAGAAAAACCCGGGGAATTCGACGGTCAAGGTAGAGATCGACACCAGCAGTGTGAACACCAACCATTCTGAGCGCGACAAGCATCTTCGCGGTAAGGACTTTCTCGATGTGTCGAAACACCCGACCGCGACGTTCGAGAGCACAGGCGTGACGATGAACGGCGGCAAGGCCACCATCACGGGCAACCTAACTCTACACGGAGTGACCAAGGAGATCGAGATTGAGGCCGAGCCCGTTGGCGGCGGCAAGGATCCATGGGGCGGCTACCGGCAGGGTTTTACGGGCACGACCAAGATTGCGCTCAAGGATTTCGGCATCGACTACGATCTAGGTCCGTCCGCGCAAGAAGTCGACCTAACGCTCGACATCGAGGGAATTCGCAAGTAGCCGGTGGGGCGTCAGTTTCGATGACCTTAGCCGTCAATTGTCGGCCGGATTGAGCGGTCCGGGCTCTTCGCCGGGCGCGTCCTCAGAGGCGAACGGGTCAGGATCGCCGGGTTCTGGCTGGTACGGGTCAGCGAGCGGCGAGGGCGCATCAGCGTCCGCGTCTTCCATCGGTTCCATGCCGCCTTGGTCTTCCTGAGCAAGTGACGGCTGCATCATGATGAGCGGAGCAAGTGCACAAATGAGAACGCCGAGCCGGTGTTTCATAACAGTAGCCTCCAACTCTCGCAGGCCGTTTCGCGGTTCGCAGTTGATAGATCGTCGCGTGCGCTTCCGGCACACATTGGATTGCGCCAGCCGCTATTACAACTTCTCACAACGATTCGACAAAATTGATGAGCGCATTGCGATCAGCCTTTGACAAGGCTGTGTAGCCGTCGCGGGCCACTTGTGCCTCGCCACCGTGCCACAGAATAGCCTCTTCGAGGTTGCGCGCGCGCCCGTCGTGCAGGAAGAAGGTGTGTCCGCTCACCGTCTCCGTCAGCCCAATGCCCCATAGGGGTGGCGTGCGCCATTCCTGACCATTGGCCACGCCCTCGGGGCGATTGTCAGCGAGGCCTTCGCCCATGTCGTGAAGCAGCATATCCGTATAGGGCCAGATGCGTTGGTTGCTGAGATGGGGCTGCCTGTCGACTTTGCCGGTTGTAAATGAGGGCGTATGGCAGGACGCACACCCAAGCTCATGAAATATCGCCTTTCCCTTTTTCACATTGGGGTCGTCCATAGTGCGCCTCTTCGGCACGGCGAGGTTTTGAGAATAAAACGTCACGAAGTCGAAGAGCGTCGGACCAATTTCGAAGCCACCATCGCGTTCCGTATTACCGTTCGGGGCGGTGATGCAGAAGGCTTGCGCCTTTGTGCAATCACCTGACGGTTTTGGAACGAGCGCCGACGAAAGGCCGATGTCGCCGGAAAATGCGCTCGCGGTTTGCTCTCGAATGGTGGGCACACCAGCCTTCCATCCGAAGCGTCCCAGCATTGGACGCCCAGCTTCCATTGACCAGACCTCGTTGGTACGGCCTGAGATACCGTCGCCATTGTCATCACCCGGGTCGGCGTTGGCTCGTATCTGAGCTTCGGGCACGGCCTCGATCAATCCCAGACCGATCATGGGCGGCGCGATACGCGGCGACATCATTGTCTTAGGATGCGAGGGGCCGTACTTAAGGTCTGTGATGGAGTAGGTAGGTCTGCGCAGTGTTACCCTCGTGCCGTCGCCGAGCGTCACAGGCACGTCCTCATAGGCGATGTGCATGTGGCCCTCGCTATCGTGGCCTTGGATAGCGAAGTCCTGGAGCTGCCCGCCGTAGGTTGGCTCATCGATTGAATTGACGCGGTGTTCGGCCAAACGTTGCTTTTGCGCGTCCGTCTCAGGCGGGATTGAGAGCCGCAGGAACATGGACTCGGCGGTGTCGTCAGGATAGTTGGCAGAGGGCGGATGACCGCGTCCGTCCTTGAAGTGGCAGCTCTGACACGAGCGTGAATTAAACAGCGGTCCCAGGCCGTCAGAGCTTTTCGTCGAGGCCGGTGCCGACACCCACAACTTGCGAAAAATGGCGTTGCCAACCTTGAACTTTGCCTCGCCCTCAAAACCGATACCGGTCGAAGATTGAGAAAACGCGTCACGCGTATTGATGCCTTTGCGTGTGGTGGCCGTTCCGCCAGGGTTCTTTTCGCCGGGCTCTGTGGCAAGCTTGGGCGTCTCTTTGCCAGCATCAACAGTGCTAGCGACGCCTGCTAGGAAGAAGGCCAGCACCCCTGGTAGCAGCAGCGCTAGCAGGTCAAACTTCATTCTCACGCTGAGCGGCATTCTCTCTAGCGGCATTATTGTGATGTGACCTTTGCCGGGTCATCGAGGCTGTCCGAACCCTCGAACTCGATTGTTTCCAATTTCAGTGCAGCGATCGCACGCTCGAACTGCTTGGCCTGCCCAATGAGCGCTCTTATGGCGGCGTTGATGGCCTTGTTACCCTCAGCGTTATCCTCCCCAATCATTTGATCGTAGGCCTCGCCGCCTTCAGCGCGCTTCACGATCTCACCCATACGCGTCATTGTTTTATCAATGGCCGCGCGCACATTCTTATCCAGATCCGGTGAGCTAGCGTGCACCAAATCCGATGGACTGGGACCAGAAATCGTGGTCCCGTCGGTACGCGCATATCTGCCCAGGTAGACGTTCTTGACGCCTTTCACGTCGTAATAATGTGAATTGTGTGTGTTGTCTGAGAAGCAATCGTGCTCTTCCTCCGGATCGTGGATGAGCAGGCCAAGCTTCATGCGCTCACCAGCCAACTCACCATAGGACAAGCTGCCAAGTCCTTTGAAGATGGCTACCAGCCCGGCCTTGCCGCCGTTGGCCATCACCGCTTCTCTGGCGGCGCCAGAGGTCCCCCACTGCTCAGTCATCCAGGTCAGATCGTCAATCAGGAGATTGGTGGCTGCCGCAAGGTATTCTGCGCGGCGCTCGCAGTTGCCGCCTGTGCAATTATTTGGGTCAAAGTCGCTTGCGGGCCGCTTACCAGCACCCGGACCGGTGCCGTTGAGATCCTGGCCCCAGAGCAAAAACTCAATGGCGTGATAGCCGGTGGCAACGTTTGACTCCACGCCGCCAGCTTCCTGTAGCTTGTCGGCAAGAAGCTCCTTGGTGATCTTGGACGTGTCGACTTCTTTGCCGCCGATCTTGATCGCCGTCTTGGCGATGACATTCGCCACGTAGAGATCGTTCTCAGGCGACTCGTTGCCATACTCGGCAGAGACGTAATCAATGAGCCCTTCATCGAGTGGCCACGCGTTGACCTTACCTTCCCATTCATCAACGATAGGGTTGCCGAAGCGGTAAGCTTCGGTCTGCATGTAGGGAATGCGCGCGGCAATCCAGGCTTGGCGGGCGGCCTTGAGATTGTCATCGGTGGGCTTGGCGATGAGCTGATCGACGGCCGTCTTGAGTTTTTGGGCTTCGCTAAGTGAGTCGGCATATCCCGCTTCGGCGACATCAGCATAGGTTTTCGCGATCGCGGCGGCGTCCGGCGCCTTTTCTGCAAAAGCGGATATGCATGTTGCGCTCAAGAGCCCTGCGGCAATCGCGGCACCGAGAATTCTGCGCATGGTACGTCTGTCCTTGTCGTTGCGAGCCGATAATTTCCATCAATCGTAAGTACGTCAGCAATCGCGAGACGGCACCACAATCGAATTTGCGCGTTAAGCTTGCATGCAATTGCGCAAAAACGATTCTAAACAAGGGCGGCACGCGACTTGGGCCGATGAAAATATTTTATGACTTCAATAGTCAAGAAATATTTTGCGGCCGAGGTCATCAACTAACTGCGAGGATGGGGCAACGCGGGCGCAATGCTGTTGTGTGCGGCGACAAACGATGACCATACGGCTCTGGCGTGCGGGATTTCGCCGCGCCTGCGCATAGTCGTAGCGGCGCCGATGAGATGGGTTGTGCCTAGGCTTATTCCAATAATCAGTTTGTCCGCATTCGCTCTTTTTGGTGTGACAGGCCAAGGGACAGCTCATGCTGCGCAGCCGCTCGCCAAGCTCAATGAGCGGACGATTGACGGCTACATCATTCCAAGTTTTGAAAAGCTGGAGTTGGCAACGGCGAGGCTGGCAACAACGCTTGGCCAAACATGCGAAGATCCGGCGGGGAAGCTGAGTGCAATTCAGGATGACTTCAAGACCACCGTGCTTGCTTGGGCTGGAGTGGCATTCCTACGCTTAGGCCCGTTGGGTGAGAATGCGCGCGCAGAGCGCTTTGACTTTTCACCAGACACCAGGCGCGTCGTCGAGCGCCAAATGAACAGACTGCTGGCGCGACGCGATGCGGCAGTCCTCGATCCGCACGTTCTCGCAAAAAAGAGCGTTGCGGTTCAAGGCCTGCCAGCACTTCAAATACTGCTGACCAGCAAGAAGCACTTCATTCTGGCCGATAGTGAGGACGGCCGTTACCGGTGCCGCTTTGCCATTAGCATCGCCGAAAACGTTAAGAATATTGCGCGAGGGTCCGTCTTGGGGTGGACCGGGGCCAATGGCTGGCGCGAAACGTTGCTAAACCCTGGCCCGGACAATGTTCAATACAGGTCATCTGCAGAGTCTGCCGCAGCGCTGGTACGCGCGCTGGTAACCGGATTACAATTGATCCAGGACCGTCAGATCATGCCGATGATTGTGGCTCAGTCTAAACCTGGAAAGAAGCCGCGATTGCCATTCGCGCGTTCCGGGTTGAGCGCAGACTATTTCGCGGCCTCTGTCACTTCGTGCCAGCGCTACTACCAGAAAATGGGCCTATCAGCATACATCCCCGAAAGCGAGAGTTGGATGAAGCCATGGATAGCGGGCACTTTTGATAGGGTTGCGCGTGAGGGCCCCGTTGAGGCGCAGTCATTTGCAGATGGGAAACACCGGCCCGAACGCGAACGCCAGCTGCGCTTCTTGCGCTTTCAAGTTGAGGGCATTCGCAAATTGATTGGCCGGAAAATCGCGCCTGCTGCAAGTCTGACAATAGGATTCAACGAACTCGATGGCGATTGATCGGCGAGACTTTATGATCGGTGCCGCGCTGATGCTTTGCTCAACCTCCGGCGCATTCGCAGGAATGTTGGAAAGCGGTGCGGAGGACGGTCAAGTTGCGGCAGGCGATCTCATCTCCGCCTGCCGAAGGCCGGATGGCAGTTACTCGGTCGTGGTCCTGACATTGGACGGCATGATTGTCCAGGAGATCGCGCTTGAAGGGCGCGGCCATGACATCGCGATCGAACGCTCAAGCGGGACGGCTGTCGTTTTTGCGCGCCGGCCGGGATCGTTCGCGCTGGCCTTCGACGTGAATGGCCGCCGGGAGCCGGTGCTTTTTCCGACTCCGAAGAACCGGCACTTCTATGGCCATGGCGTCTTTTCCGCTGACGGGCGTTTGCTCTACGCCACTGAGCACGACCACGACACGCGACAGGGACTGCTCGGCATCTACAACGCGACTGGCGGTTTTGCGCGTATCGGCGAGATGCCCACGTACGGGATCGGCCCTCATGAAGTGATTATGCTCTCCGACGGCAAGACGCTTGCCGTCGCCAACGGCGGTATAGAGACGGACATAAAAACGGGTCGCAAAAAGTTAAATCTCGACACCATGGAGCCGTCTCTCTCCTTCATCGACAGCACAACAGGTTTGCTGCTTGCTCAGCACATGCTCAACGCGGCCCTACACAAACTTTCCATCCGGCATATCGCGGCGGACGCAAATGGGGCCGTTTGGTTTGGCGGACAGTGGCAAGGTTCAGCAGGCGAGTCACCGGAGCTTGTCGGCTGCGCAAGCCTGGACGCCCCGCTGCGCCTGCTTGAGCCGGAAACCCCGCTGGGTGCTGCGCTCGCCGGCTACATCGGTTCTGTGGCAGTAAGTGGGGACGGGCGCGTGCTCGCGGCCTCCGCACCGCGCGCCGGGCGCATTTTGTACATTGATGCCGAACGCGCGATCGTGATCGGTGAAACGCAGCTGGCCGACGGCTGCGGTCTTGCAGGTGTTTCCAAATCGGAATTTGCCTTGAGCTCAGGCATGGGTGTCGTGCAGACGGAAACGCCAGACCACACGCATCTCATGACGGCATCGTTTCCGGGCCGCGCGTTCGATAATCATTTGCTGAGCATTCGATAACGCCGGCACGCGCTGGGGCACCGGCGATGCAACCCTGCAGAATTGCTAGTGTAAGGCTCGCCCGAGTGAGCCAACTCGTTAACGCGCGCTATAAGAGATCGTCTTTGGAAGGCATGTTTAATGAAATCGTTACCAGTGAGCGCTCTAAATTGGGGCAATTATTAGCGCTTGCTTTGAATGGTATGCGTCCATATGACCACGGCCCCACCTGACAAGACCGAGATTCCGACAGTTTGGCGCAGCATTCGCCAGGCATTGCCGCTCCTGCTCCTAGCCGGAATTAGTGCTGGCGCCATCACCTTCGGCGTTCTGTCGAGGGTGCAGCCGCAATACACCTCTGAAGCGCAGATCCAATTGGTCACTGCCGCAGATGAGGGGACGCCAAACACGTCGCCCGTTCGCTGGAGCAGGCAACAAGACAAGTTGGCTATTGAGGCCCACGTGCGCGCCATTATGTCGAGCGATCTCGCAGCCGAGGTTATCGAGCAAGAGCTCTTGACCGGCAATCCAGAATTCAATGATGCACAGCGCGGGCCGGGTCTGCTCTCCCGCCTGAAGGGCCCCTTGGGATTGGCTGGTCCGCTGAGGGCAAAGCCCCGGCAAGTTCGCGTTCTTGACGCCTACTACAAGCGTCTTAAGGTCCTCGCCGCCGAAGACGGACGTTTAATATCCATCAGATTTACCTCGAGTGATCCCCAGCTTGCCGCGAACGTCTCCAACCGTCTTGCCGAGGCCTACATTGTGTTTCTGAAGCGGCGGGTAGATTCGCGCGCGACCCTCTTGCAGCAAGACCTGCAACGCAAGATCGCGGCGCTGACGAAGGAAGTCGCCGAAGCTGAAGTTGCCGTTGAACGGTTCCGCGGGCTTGCAGCTATCTTCAATAAGGCTCCTGACAGTACCGCAAGCAATTCAAAGGAATTGGATGCGCTAAGGCAAGAGCTCTCTAGTGCGCGGTCAGCTCGCGCTACTGCGGCAGCCCGGGTCGAAGACGCCCGCGAAATGGTGGCGTTGGGTAACTCAGCTGAATTGCCGGAGGTTCAAAAGTCGCCGTTAATTCAAAACCTCATTCAACAACAGGTGCGCCTCGAAAAGCGTATCACTGAGTTAACAGCGACTTTGTTACCGGAGCATCCGCACATGAGGCGGCTCCGCGCCGAACTTGAAGGTCTAAAACGGCAAACGAACAGGGAGATCAAAAAGGTTCTCGCGACGCTTGAGAAAAAAGCCGCGATTGCGGGGCGTCGCATGGAGGAGGCGCAGGCCAGGCTTGACGAGATGGGGTCGCACCTTAGTCTCTCTGGAGACGATGCCGTGCAGGTTCGCCAGTATGAGGAGATCGCAGAATCGAAGCGGGCAGAGCTTGCGCGCTTGGAGCAGCGTCTTGAAGCCAGCCGCGCGCCCAACGAGAGCCGGTCTGCCCCTCTACCAGCAGCAATCACAATGCCGGCGCGGCCATCCTCAAATCCGAGCTGGTCCAACTTGCTACCGAACTCGGTAATTGCCGGTCTTGCTGTCGTGCTGATTGGCCTTGTCTTGGTGATTATTAAGGCGTGCGTCAACTCTTGGCGGCATGGTGCGAAAGCGCGCAACAATGCGACGGCCGGTGCTGATCGCGTTAAGGACGGAGCCGGGCCACTGCTCATAAACATCGAAACCATGCGGCGCGCGCCCGCCGGTAGATCTGAAATCCCGCTGGTATTCGAAACCGTGTCAGGACTTGCCGACCAATTGCGCCACCGGGCGCCTGCAGCCGGTGGGTTCCGCACATTGGTCACCGGTGAGGCCGATGAGCTTGATCCCTCGGACGAAGCAATCGAGCTTGTAAAAGAACTGACGGTTTCGGGCGCAGAAGTGATGCTGGTCGATTGGTGCCCAGCCGGCAGCGGCGTGGCGGCAAAGATCGGTGCGCCATCACAACCAGGGTTGTCGGAGGTCCTGCAAGGGCAGGCCAAATTTGACGACGTTGTTGTGCGGCTGCCCGCCAGCCGCGTGCATCTCATTCCAAGTGGCGGCACTGAGGCGCTCACCGCAGCATTGCTCCAGCCAGAACAGGTCAATCTCGCGCTTGACGCACTGGACACGGCCTATGATCACATTGTTGTCGTTGGTAGACACGGTGCCGCGCAAGATTTGTTCGAGGTCATCCAAGGCCGGTTCGACGCAGGTGTTATGGTGACGGAAGGCCGACGTCGCGCAGGCGTTTTCCCCGACCCGCCGGGCACCTTCCTCGGCTTCGAGGTCGTAGACATTGACCTATTCCGGCTTGAGCGCTGTCTCGGGGAGCAGTTGGCGCAAGAACGGCTTGCGCGTTTCACCGGACGGCGCAGGTACGAGGCTAGAGCAAGCTAAGCGGAGTGTGCGTCTGCATACCGTGGCGGCCGGCACGATTTCACCCCGCGCCCCTTGGGCGCATTGATCAAAAAGTCGTTGCTGACTATCACGCGCCCAATGCAAATCTGGGGCATTAAGTGATGGCGGTGTCTATGACGCAAGAGCAGTCAGTATCGCAATCGGCGGACGCGGCCGTACGCACGTGGCTGTTGATCGTCGCCGGACTTGTGTTTGCGATGATCGTCGTTGGCGGTGCAACGCGGCTTACCGACTCTGGCCTGTCGATAACGGAGTGGCTGCCCATACTCGGCGCGATTCCCCCACTAAGCGATGCAGGCTGGCAGGTGGCGTTCGAAAAATACAAAACCATTCCCGAGTACGCCGTCGTCAACTCTGGCATGTCACTTGCCGAGTTCAAGTTCATTTATTGGTGGGAGTGGACGCACCGTTTTCTCGGCCGCTTCATTGGGGTGGCGTTTGGGGTTCCGTTTGTTGGGTTTTGGATCGCCGGCAAGCTGCGGCCGGGTTTCGCGGCCAAATGCCTGGGCGTGTTCGTACTCGGCGGTCTTCAAGGATTCATCGGCTGGTACATGGTGAAATCGGGGTTGGTGGACCGTATTGATGTAAGTCAGTACCGATTAGCGCTTCATCTCCTATTGGCCTTCGCTATTTTGGCTCTGTTGATTTGGCTTGCACTCGACCTGGCGCCCAAGCCCCAATCGCCGCGCTTGCAAACGGTCTCGCATATGCAGCAGCGTCTTGCTGTGGTCCTCGTCGTGTTGGTGTTCATACAGTCGGGGCTTGGAGCGTTGGTTGCCGGCCTAAAGGCGGGGCTCACCTACAACACCTGGCCGCTCATGGACGGCAAGCTGATCCCATCAGGGCTCGGTGCGATGTCGCCTTGGTATCTCAATTTCTTCGAGAACGTTGCAACGGTGCAGTTCGACCATCGCGCTATGGCATACGCCATTCTTGTTCTGGCGCTATGGCATCTCGTCGCATTGGTGCGCACAGCCGACGATGAACGCGTTGTCAGATCGGCTGGGCTGCTAACCTTTGCCGTTCTCGCACAAATGTCATTTGGGATTTGGCTGCTGCTGGCCCACGTTCCGCTGTGGCTCGGCCTTGTTCATCAAGGCGGCGCGGCGCTCGTCGTTGCGGCTTGCGTGCTGCACCTTCACCGTACGACGCGATCAGCAACGCGCGCTTGAGCAGCGTCGTCTCCGACAGCTTTCACTTCATCCAGCCCAAGCATCAGCTTGATATTCTGTACAGCCGCGCCGGCAGCACCCTTGCCGAGATTATCGAGCCGGGCGACGAGAACGGCATGATCGAGTTCATCGTCTCCGAAAACGTATAACTCCATCACATCAGTGTCGTTCAATCCCTCGGCCTCAAGTTTCGTCATGGAAGACAGCGGCCGGGCGATCACGCGAACGGAAGTTTCACCGCGATAGTGCGCATCAAGGGCGGCTTCCAGATCGCTCACGCTTGGATTGCCTGGAAGTGTACTTAGATGGAGCGGCACTGAGACGATCATGCCCTGGGCAAAGTTTCCGACCGAAGGCACGAATATCGGCCGCCGGGTGAGACCGGTGTAATGCATGAACTCGGGGATATGCTTGTGCTTCAGCCCAAGCGCATAAAGTTCGAACGAGGGCGCCGTGCCGCCTTCATAATCTTTGATCATCTTGCGCCCACCGCCTGTGTAGCCGCTGACGGCGTTGATCGTAAGCGGGTAGTCGGGCGGCATCAGGCCTGCGTCAACAAGCGGGCGAATGAGCGCGATCGCCCCGGTGGGATAGCAGCCGGGATTGGCGACACACTTGGCGGCCCGCACCGCGCTGGCTTGCGATTTTGTTAGCTCGGCAAATCCATAAACCCAATCGGCAGCGACCCGATGCGCGGTTGAGGCATCGAGTATACGCGGGGCGGCATCGCCAAGTTCGCCGGCCAACGCCACCGCTTCGCGAGCGGCATCGTCGGGCAGGCAGAGCACGACGAGATCCACATCCGCCATGAGCGCCTTACGGGCTGCGGGGTTCTTACGCTTGGCCGGGGCGATACTTTTGACGACGACACCCGGCAGCTGCGCCAACCGCTCCCGGATCTGCAAGCCCGTGGTTCCGGCCTCGCCATCGATGAAGATCTTGTGCATGGCCAATGTCCTGGCTCTCACGTTCGGCTCGCCACAATGCAGCGCGCTGAAGACACTATTGCGCTGGCTTAGGTCGGCGGGAACGGTGCTGTCAATGCGTGGCTGGGTGCGCGAATACTTATGTCAGCCGCAGCCGGTGGACAATGGCCTGCCAGAGGCTCTCCGAACAGCCAAAGTCGAAGGCCTGGCAGGCGACTTCGTGCGAGCCATCATAGATCATATCGAGCGCCACCCAGAGAATGATGAACAAGCCGATCCATGTGATCCAGGGGTGCTTAACCAGAAGCCCGGCGATCATGTGGGATGCTACCGCCATGAGAATGATCGCCACGGCGAGGCCGATGACGAGGATGAGCATAGAGCCTTTCGCTGCGCCGGCGACTGCCAGAACGTTGTCGAGTGACATGGAGACGTCGGCCAGCGTAATGAGTCCCACGGCGGACCAGAAGCCCAGTTGCTTGTCTGGTGCCGCGGCTGCCTGCGTGTGATTGTTGCCGGTCGTTATCTGCCGGTACATCTTCCAGCAAACAAACAGAAGCAATAGTCCGCCTGCCAGTGTGAGGCCTATGATGGCGAGGAGCTGGACGGTTATGGCGGCGAAGAATAGGCGCAGCAAGACCGCGGCTGCGATGCCCCAGAAGATGACCTTCGCGCGCATTTCCGGTGCGACGCGAGATGCGGCAAGGCCAACGACGATGGCGTTGTCGCCTGCCAACACCAGGTCGATCATGATGATGTTGAGAAGGGGGATGAAGTTCTGTTGCCACCACTCGGCTGACACAAGGTTCTCAAGCTCGGCCTTGGCGGCGGCCAGCATTGCGAACACATCCTGCGTCAGCCATTCCATGACTCAAAGCCCTCTATGCCCTTCACACCAATTGGCGTTACGAAAGCGGGAGCACGTTCCCGCTTAGCATTGGCTCCTACAGAGTCCGCCGCGATCGGTTTGTTGCATTGCGGAGTGGCGGCGGCAAGGCTTCAAGGGTTGAAAAAGAACAGCCCGCCTTGCAGCGGGCTGTCGAAATTCGTCAGTGTGACACGGTAGCGGATTGGCGCTTGGCTAAACTGGAACTCGAAAACGACATGCAGAACGTTAGGTTGCGAGGCCGATAATTCGATGTGAATGATTTGTGAATTCTCTGGCTGGGCGGCATCTTGCAGCACCTAATCGCTGGACTGTCCGTCTTCCAACCACTTATCTGGACCTTCTGTTTCTTTACAGGTGACTACCGATGAATCACACCGTGCGTATTTGATTGTTTTTTCGGGGACGTCTGCATACCTTTCATCTTCGAATTTTGTTTGAAGCACAACAATCTTCGTAGCTTCATTCACCGTATCCTGGTTCGGTCCATTCGAGTGTAGCCAAACTTTTCGACCTAAGGGCCACTTGGTGTTATAGACTTCAAACTGAATCTTGTAAGCGTCATCACCCTCTAATTCGGGAATCTCAAGAATGTATCTCTGCGGGGTGCGAACGTTTACAACTACCTGGTCCCCGACGTAGCCTTCCCTAAGTCTTACATTTGCCCAACCTGATTTACTTTCGGGCTCAATTATACCGGCCAAACCGGCAAACTTTGTTGTTATCAATTTAACAAAAAATCGAGCTCCTTCGATATCGCCGCAGCCGTAATGGAACTGTTTCAGCTCTAATTGCGGGGCTGTGGGTTGCTGCGGTTCGGCACTGACTACCGTGACGTCGGTGCCGGCTTTGGGGTCTCTGCAAACGCGCAGCACCAAATCACCCTGCTTAGCATGGGGACCGATGGCAAAGTTCGGGTACTCAGCACCCAATGTCATTAGTGGGATTGGTCCATAGTTTCGGGCAGTTCGGGCTATGCCCTCATCCCACTCCTCCGCTGCAGCAGCAACAGGAGCAATGGCGAGACCAACTGCAGCAACAGCCAATATGGTCAGAGCTCTAGTGTACACAATAACCTCATCGGATCACGACTTTACCGGCTTAGTAGCCTCTTGAGCTAATATCTCAACCGATTTGGTTGTTGTCACTCCGTTCATTTCCGATCAGAACTCTGTTGGCGCTCGATTTACCAACTTTATTGTTGCTTTTCCGAAGAACGAGGGGCCATGCTCCGATTGCGCTTCTATGCTGATCCGCATCAAGCGTCTTTATATTTTTGTAGAAGGCACAAGGATGTCTTCGATGGCACGCATTAACGTAAATAGAATGACTATTCAGGAGCTTCTCGCTCTAGAAGTGAAACTTCAGAAAGCGATTGCACGCGCGCGGCAGCGAGATCGAGCCAAGGTCAAGCAAGAATTGAAAGCGCTGGCGGAGAAGCACGGCTTCACGACAAGCGAACTTTTCGACGGGCGCAGCAAACGCAGATCGGTGGCAGCAAAGTATGCCAACCCGGACGATCCTTCACAAACCTGGACTGGTCGTGGCCGCAGGCCCGCCTGGCTCGTCGCTAAGATGAAAAAAAGAGGCGCTAAGCTCCAAGATTTCGCCCTCTGACTCTGGAAACACCGTTGCTATTTGCGCTCGGGCAATGAGTGACAGTAGAGAATCAGCGCTTGGAGAACTGGAAGCTGCGGCGCGCTTTCATACGGCCATACTTCTTGCGCTCAACGACGCGGGAGTCGCGCGTTAGGAAGCCACCCTTCTTAAGAACCGGACGCAATTCGGGCTCATAATGCGTCAAGGCCTTGGAAATGCCGTGACGCACCGCGCCGGCTTGGCCCGACAGGCCGCCGCCCATCACGGTCGCCATGATGTCGTACTGGGTATTGCGGTTGGCAGCCGTCAGCGGCTGCTGCAGAAGCATCTGCAAAACAGGCCGCGCAAAGTACTGCGTGTAGTCCTTGTCATTGACCTTAATGGTGCCCTTGCCAGGCTTCAGCCAAACGCGTGCGACAGCGTTCTTGCGCTTGCCGGTGGCATAAGCGCGACCGTGGGCATCGAGCTTCTGCTCATGCACCGGTGCAGCCGCCGCAGCGTCGCCAGCTGGAGGCGCGTCCTTGAGCTGGGCGAGGTCGTCTAGTGTCTTGGTTACTTCCGCCATCTCGTTACACCCTCGCGTTCTTGCGGTTTAACTTTGCCACGTCGAGCGTCTCAGGCGTCTGGGCGGCATGGGGATGCTCGGGTCCCTTGTAAACCTTTAGATTACGCATCAGCTTGCGCTGCAACGGTCCGCGCCGGAGCATGCGTTCGACAGCTTTCTCCAGCACGCGCTCAGGGAACTTGCCTTCAAAGATCTGGCGCGGTGTGCGTTCCTTGATCCCGCCCGGGTAGCCCGTGTGCCGGTAGTAGACTTTGTCGGCGCGCTTGTTGCCGGTGAACACGACCTTGTCGGCGTTGATGACAACAATGTTGTCTCCACAATCGACGTGGGGTGTGTAGATAGCTTTGTGCTTGCCTTTCAGGCGGGTGGCGATGAGAGCGGCCAACCGGCCGACGACCAAACCGTCGGCATCGATCAAGATCCACTTTTTATCCACCTCGCCGGGCTTAGCGACGTAGGTCGTCATATGAGACGCTCCGTTTGTCTGGCGGTATCTTCGGCCTTTAGTGGGCTTTGGGCGATACCAGTGCGGCGAGGCGATCGCCGCGCCGTTGGGTGACCCGAAGAACCAAAACGGACCGCGATTGTCAATACGTGACGGAGGTAGAGCCGAAAAATAGCTGTAATACAATACCTTACTCGATGAGGTAATATGTTACCGCATATGGTATCATGTTACCCTAATAGGTCCGGCACCCTGATGGAGGCAACGCGAGCGGACAGCACTAAGGATCGCGGCGCATTTTCTTTCAGCGTGCGGGGCCTTGTCGCGTATGCCTGTGGCCCGCAGATGTAGTTGTGCATCGACCAGCCTCAAAGCCTGAAATCGGTCGCAAATCGAAGTCCAGATGGGGCGCCAGTTCGCACATGGTAGGGTCAGATTGGGGTAAGGGGACACGGACTATGAGGCAAACACTTCAGCAAATCGCATCGCTTATTGTGTGCCTGACGCTCAGTTTTGCCGTACTAACGGCCGGTGCCAACGCTCAGGGCCGCAATGAAGCGCCTGTCGAGCAGATCAAACTCACCGAGGCGCAGGTTACCAACTTTATCGCGGCACAGCCCGACATTGCCCGCCTTTTTGGTCAGCTGCAAAAGTCTGGTGGTGGCAGTCCTAAGCTTAAGGCGGAGCTGGATGCGATCGCCAAGAAGCATGGCTTTTCCAACTTCGTTGAGCTTGACGAGGTGGCGGCCAACATTTCCATCGTGATGGCTGGGCTCAATCCTGATACCGGCGAGTTCACCGATCCCGCCGTCGTAATGAAACGAGAGCTGGAAAACGTTAAGCGGGACAAATCGATTCCAGGCGAGCAGAAAGAGCACATTGTCGCCGAGCTGATCGAGGCAATAGAGATGTCGCCGGCTGTGGTGCACTCTCAAAACATCGAGCTTGTGCGAGCGCACCGCAAGGCGATCGACCAAGTGCTGGAATAGCGCACAGGAAACTTGGAGGTGAAGGCGCGAATGCAGGAGCAGACCTCATCGGCTAAAGGCCACAATGAGGGTGCCCGTGAGCTTCTGATCGAGCGCCCGCAGAACGGCGTGGCCGTTGTCACCATGAACCGGGCAGCGGCGCGCAACAGCTTGTCGCTCTCCATGATCGACGGGCTTCACGCCGCTGTCTCGGAACTTGCCGAAGAAAGCGGTGTCGCCGCGATCGTGCTTGCCGCCAATGGCCCAGTCTTCTCGGCCGGCCACGATCTCAAAGAATTGTCTGCGCACCGTACTGATGCTGATAAGGGCCTTGCCTTCTTTGAAGCCACGATGGAGCGCTGTTCTGGCATGATGCAGGCGATCGTTGCCTGTCCCAAGCCGGTCATTGCCGCCGTGCAGGGTACCGCAACGGCTGCGGGTTGCCAGCTTGTCGCCACCTGCGATCTCGCCGTGGCAGCGGAGAACGCGCAGTTTTGCACGCCGGGTGTAAATATTGGCCTGTTTTGCTCGACGCCGATGGTGGCGCTGTCGCGCAACGTGGCACGCAAGCGCGCAATGGAGATGTTGCTATTGGGCGAGATGCTGCCCGCCAGCGCGGCAGCCGAGTACGGGCTTGTTAATCGCGTTGTGCCCCACGAAGACCTTATGGACTCAGCCCTTTGTCTGGCAGGCAAAATCGCCGAGAAGTCACCGGCAACCGTCGCGACGGGCAAGGCCGCATTCTATACGCAAGCTGAGATGCCCCTTTCGGAAGCTTATGCCTATGCCACGAAGGTCATGGTGGAGAATATGATGGCCCGTGATGCCCAAGAGGGCATCGGTGCGTTTCTTCAAAAGCGCAAGCCGAAATGGGAAGACGGTTAGTACAATCGTGTGGGGGAAAACCAATGGAGCCGCGAGTATCGATGATCACGCTCGGCGTCAAGGATGTCGCGCGCTCGCGCGCATTCTATGGGGCGCTGGGTTTCAAGGCGTCAACCGCATCTCAGGAGACTGTGACGTTCCTTGATGGTGGCGGAGTCGTCTTAGGGCTTTATGGGCGTGCTCCATTGGCCGAGGACGCAACGGTCGAAGATAGCGCGCCTGGTTTTTCCGGTGTCGCTCTTGCCCACAATGCGCGCAGCGAGGCCGGCGTCGATGCGGTTCTGGCCGAGGCGGTCGCTGCCGGTGCCAAGCTATTAAAGCCAGCCGGCAAAGTGTTCTGGGGCGGGTACTCGGGATACTTTGCTGACCCGGACGGCCACTTGTGGGAAGTCGCCTATAACCCCTATTTCAAGCTCGGCGATGAAGGTCGCATTGAGCTTGATATGGGCGAGGCATGAGCCACGATTCTTACAGTGATGATGACATCGCGCAGGTTTTGAGCGATGCGCGCGTCTTCGCGTTCGTGGGTGCCAGCGCGAATACCAGCCGGCCAAGCTACTTCGCAATGAAGTATCTTCTCGGGAAAGGCTATCAGGTGATTCCAGTCAATCCGGGAGCGGCGGGCAAGGAGATCCTCGGGCAGAAGGTCTATGAAACACTTGCCGGATTAGAGGGCTCTGTCGACGTCATCGACATCTTTCGTAACTCGGAGGCCGCGCTTGGGATCACGCGCGAAGCGATTGCACTCAAGGACAAGCTCGGCCTGAATGTCATTTGGATGCAGTTGGGAATTCGCAACGACGAGGCAGCCGCTGAGGCCGAAGCCGCCGGTCTCAAAGTCATCATGAACCGTTGTGCCAAGATCGAGTACGGACGTCTGTCGGGTGAAATTGGCTGGGCAGGGGTGAACTCAGGCACCATATCGAGCCTGCGTCCAAAGCTTGCCGCACGTGGCGTACAAAGCCACGTCATTTCCAGCAAACGCTAAGCATCGGCTCGCAAGAGCGCATTTGCTCAGATCGCGCGTTGTTAGTTCGTAGCGCCGGTCTCAACGGGGAGGTGATTGTCGGCGCCCCACTCCGCCCAGCTTCCGTCGTAGACAGCCGCATTCGTTTGCCCCAGCACGGCCAGCGCTAGCGACAGGATCGAGGCGGTGACGCCGGAACCGCACGTGGTGATCACGGGCGACGACGGATCAATCCCGGCATCGGCAAAAATCTTGGCCAACTCAGCCGGAGCTTTCAGCGTGCCGTCGTGATTGATCAGCGATTGCGAGGGCACATTACGTGCACCGGGCAAATGGCCGCCGCGCAAACCCGGACGCGGCTCGGGCTCGTTGCCCGCGAAACGGCCAGCGGGGCGCGCATCGACGATCTGAGCAGAATTCTTGCTCAGCACCTGTTTGACGTCGTCGATGTCGCGGATAAGCGAGGCGTTGATGCGCGGCGTGTAATGACACTCGGGGCGTTTCCTCGCGGGGCCATCCTCCAGTGGAAGTCCTTCTGCCTTCCACTTTTTCAGACCACCGTTGAGAACGGCAACGTCCTCGTGCCCCATCGCGCGAAACGTCCACCACGCGCGCGGCGCAGAAAAAAGGCCATACGTGTCGTAAATCACGATGCGTATCCCGTCACCGATGCCCATCTTCTTCATGCGCGAAGCAAACTTGACGGTGGAGGGCAGCATGTGCGGAAGCGACGATTTATCGTCGGATAGATCGTCGATATCGAAGAAGTGAGCGCCTGGAATGTGCTCCACCAGGTACTCGGCCTTGGGATCGCGTTCAACTCCGGGCAAGTGCCAGCTCGCGTCAAGAATGACGAGATCGGGAGTGTTGATATGCGCGGCAAGCCAATCCGTTTCGACAAGCCACTTCTTGGCAGAGTTCAGCACGTTCCCTCTCCATTTCACTTTTTCATCACGCCGAGCCTTGGGGACCGGTCGCGCGTCGTTTTCCTAGCCACATAGGAAAAACTCGGCGCGCCCGCAAGACTACGCGTGACGCCGGTCAAATGGCCTCATCTGGTGGCCGGATCGGCAAAAACGCTTGGCAGGACACGGGGTTTGCGGTCGAGCCAGGCCGGGATAGGCAGCGATTTCGACTGAAGAAAGGCCGGGTTGAAAAGCCTGGACTGATATCGGGTTCCAGGGTCGCACAGGACGGTCACGATCGTGTGCCCCGGCCCCAGATCCTTGGCGAGCCGGACAGCTCCAGCAACATTGACCCCGCTTGACGCGCCCAAGCACAATCCTTCCTCGGCGGTGAGTTGAAACACGGTTTGTACGGCTTCCGTATCGGGGATCTGAAACGCGGTATCAATGGGGGCGCCTTCCAGGTTCTTGGTTATTCGGCCTTGGCCGATCCCTTCCGTGATTGAGGATCCTTCTGCCTTGAGTTCGCCGGTCGTGTAGTAGGCGTAAAGCGCAGAGCCGGGCGGGTCCGCCAGTGCGGCGCGGATGCCCGCGCGCTTGGCTTTGAGCACGCGAGATACACCGCCCAACGTGCCTCCTGAACCGACCGCTGCAACGAAGCCGTCGATCTCGCCATTCGTATCGGACCAAATTTCCTCAGCCGTTGTCGTCATATGAATGTCGCGGTTGGCGACGTTGTCGAATTGATTGGCCCATACCGCACCCTCTTCCTCCGCCGCATCGATGGCCTCGGCGAGCCGCGCGGAATACTTCACGTAGTTGTTGGGGTTCTTGTAGGGCACGGCCGGCACTTCGACGACCTCTGCGCCAAGGAGGCGCAGGGTATCCTTCTTTTCCTGCGTTTGCGTGTCTGGGATAACGATGACGGTGCGAAATCCCAAGGCATTGCCTATTACCGTCAGCCCGATGCCTGTATTGCCAGCGGTACCCTCGACGATTGTGCCGCCGGGCTTCAGGTGGCCGCGGCTGACGGCATCCGAAATGATGCCAAGTGCCGCACGATCCTTGACCGACTGGCCGGGATTCATGAATTCAGCCTTGCCCAGGATAGTGCAGCCTGTCTCCTCCGACGCTCGGCGGAGCCGAATAAGGGGCGTACGTCCCACTGCGGCAGCAACGCTTGAACTTGGCAGCAAATGCTTACTCCTGTCGCCTGAGTGCGCAGCAAACTAGTGGGGTGCCAATGGGGTCGCAACCTGTCTACTGCGAGGGCGCCCGAGCCCCTTCTGGCGCCCGCTTAGGGTGGCGGGACGAGGCGCGGTTTGTCCGGTGCGACTGGTGTCAGGGGCGAATTGGCGTTGATTTTTCGCAAGCTCGCCAGATATACCATGCCTGACCGTTCCCATTAGCCAGACGAAGCTTGCGAAAAAAGCGAGGGTCTGCGGGTGTTTGGCCTATGCCGCGCCCCACGGCAGGGCACGGCGCGCGGGCGTGGTGGAATTGGTAGACACGCCAGATTTAGGTTCTGGTGGCCTTGGCCGTGGGGGTTCAAGTCCCTCCGCCCGCACCACGCAACCGGGCTTAGAAGCGGACCAGGGGCTGGGCCGAACGGGCTGCGGAGGCGTCGAGGCCGTGACGCTGCCAAGATCAGGTTGGAGAGCAATGCAAATCACCGAAACGAATAACGAGGGCCTGAAGCGCACCCTAAAGGTGGTGGTTGGCGCTGATGAGCTGGGACAGCGCTTCACAGAGCGGCTTGGCGAGATCAAGGACCGTGTTCAGCTTAAGGGCTTCCGGAAGGGGAAGGTTCCTGTTCCCCACCTAAAGAAGATGTATGGGCGTTCGCTGATGGCGGAAGTCCTGGAACAGGCCGTCAAGGAGACAACGACTAAGGCACTTGAGGAGCGCAATGAGCGCCCGGCGGCGCAACCGAGCATCACCTTTCCAGAAGACAAAGAAGAGATTGAGCGGGTCTTCGCGGGTGAGGCAGACCTTGCCTACTCCGTTTCCTTTGAAGTGTTGCCTGAGATCGAATTGACGGACCTAAAGAAGCTCAAGCTGGAGCGCTTGGTCGCTGAAGTGGAGCCTGAAGCCATCGAAAAAGCGATTGGCGAACTTGCCGAGCGCGGCGTGACGTGGACCCCTGACGAGGGCCGCGCGGCTGCGTCGGGTGACCGCGTAACAATCGATTTCACCGGAAAGATTGATGGCGAGGCTTTCGAGGGCGGCTCGGGCGAAGACACGCAGCTCGTCTTAGGCCAGAGCAAGTTCATTCCAGGCTTTGAGGATGGGTTGATGGGCGCCAAGACTGGCGATACTCCGACGATAAAAGCGACCTTTCCCGACGACTATCCCGTTGCGACGCTTGCGGGCAAGGAAGCGACATTCGACGTCACGGTCAAAGAGGTGGCCTTTCCCGTTCCACCAACGATTGATGATGGGTTTGCCAAGACGTTCGGCGCAGATAGCCTCGACAAGCTCAAGCAGCTCATCGCCGCGCAGATCAAACAGGAGTATAACTCGGCTGCACGGCTAAAGCTGAAACGCGAACTTCTCGACCAACTGGAGAAGGCGCATAGCTTCGAATTGCCAGCCTCACTTGTTGACCATGAGTTCGACTCTATCTGGAGTCAACTCAACGAGAACCTGAAGCAAAGCGGTAAGTCCTTTGCCGACGAAGGCAAGACGGAGGAGGACGCGCGTGCGGAGTATCGCCGCATCGCTGAGCGCCGCGTTCGTCTGGGCCTTATCGTCGGGGAAATTGGCGAGAAGGGTGGTCTAAAGGTGGGCCAGGATGAGCTGCGCCAGGCACTGATGGAACAGGCGCGCCGCTTCCCCGGCCAGGAAAAGATGGTCTATGAGTACTATGAGAAAACGCCCGGTGCGCTGTCAGAGCTGCGTGCCCCGATCTTCGAGGACAAGGTCGTCGACTACGTGCTGTCGCGGGCAAAGCCTGCGGAGAAAAAAGTTACAAAAGACGAGCTATTCAAGCAGGTCGAGGAGACCACCGAGACCTAATTCGGCAGATTGTCGATGGAAGGGCCGCGCTAGGGGTTGCGCGGTGCCAGCCGTCTGCCCATGAAGGGGCGCTTGAGCCCATTCGATTCGGACTGCGCGCGCATCTGCGATTCAAGAGGAAGAGAAGCCATGAACGATCCGGTTAGCAGCCTCACGAACACGTTCTGGCCGATGGTGGTCGAGCAGACAAACCGCGGCGAGCGGGGCTACGACCTGCCCTCTCGGCTCTTAAAGGAGCGCATTATCTTTGTGACGGGTCCCATCGAGGACCACATGGCCGCTTCGATATGTATGCAGCTCTTGTTCCTGGAGGCCGAAAACCCGAAAAAAGAAATCTCCATGTACGTCAATTCGCCAGGCGGCGTCGTTACGGCCGGCTTCGCGATCTATGACACGCTTCAATTTGTACGCCCGCCGGTGGCGACGCTGTGCATTGGGCAGGCGGCCTCAATGGGCTCCTTGCTGCTGTGCGCAGGGACCAAGGGTATGCGTTATGCGCTGCCCAATGCGCGCATCATGGTTCACCAACCTTCTGGCGGATTCTCTGGGCAGGCCTCCGACATCGAGCGGCACGCTGAAGATATCATTAAGATGAAGCGCCGGCTCAACGACATCTACGTCAAACATACGGGCCAGTCTTACGATGTTATTGAACGCACGCTGGACCGCGATTACTTCATGACTGCGGAACAGGCCCAGGAATTTGGCCTCATCGACAAGGTGCTGTCGCAGCGCGAAGAAGCCGAATTCGGCATTTCTGATGATAAGGTAACTACTTGACATCAGCGGCCTGCGCCTAGCGTTAGGCTGGTCGTCTTCGCTTAAGGATCTCTGAATCCGGTGCTATTTTGCCCCGCGGCTGGGTGAATTCAGGTTGCAATACCCGCCTAACGCCCTTTTTTGGCGCACCTTTTAGGGGACATAAAACTGTGGCAATCGAGCCGCTTCACCGGTTGCCGGGCTCCTGGCTGTTAATCCAATCTTGATCTGGAGAAGGCTAGCGTGCTCAGATCGTGAGAATGGACTCGGTAGCCGAATGACCGGACATAAGGCACGGGCGAATGTGTCGATGGTTCGATACAAGAATCGATCCGGCGCAGGTCGGTTACGGGTCACCCGAATGAGGGGTGAGGCTTAAGGCATGGCTCAAGAGAAAAACACCCTTTACTGCTCATTCTGCGGCAAAAGCCAGCACGAAGTTCGCAAGCTAATTGCAGGTCCGACCGTGTTCATCTGCGATGAATGCGTCGAGCTGTGTATGGACATCATCAGGGAAGAGAACAAAAACACCCTGGTGAAGTCGCGCGATGGCGTGCCGACACCCCAGGAGATCTGCTCCGTCCTCGATTCATACGTGATTGGTCAGGACCACGCCAAGAGGGTGCTCTCTGTTGCCGTCCACAATCATTACAAGCGGCTGAACCACGCCTCCAAGAGCAACGACGTCGAGCTAGCAAAGTCGAACATATTGCTCGTCGGCCCGACGGGTTGCGGCAAGACGCTGCTCGCACAGACGCTGGCTCGCATCCTTGATGTGCCTTTCACGATGGCCGATGCGACGACACTCACCGAGGCCGGCTACGTCGGCGAGGACGTCGAGAACATTATCCTAAAGCTGTTGCAGAACGCCGACTATAACGTTGAGCGTGCGCAACGCGGTATTGTCTACATCGATGAGGTCGACAAGATCAGCCGCAAGTCGGACAATCCGTCGATCACGCGCGATGTGTCGGGCGAGGGCGTGCAGCAAGCACTCTTGAAGATCATGGAAGGCACAATCGCTTCCGTGCCGCCGCAGGGTGGGCGCAAGCACCCGCAGCAGGAGTTCCTGCAAGTCGACACGACCAACATTCTGTTTATCTGCGGGGGTGCGTTTGCGGGCCTTGAAAAAATTATCGCGCGGCGCGGCAAAGGAACGTCGATTGGCTTCTCGGCGAGCGTTATTGGGCCTGATGAGCGCCCCACGGGTGACGTTCTTCGCGATGTCGAGCCGGAGGATCTGTTGAAGTTCGGGTTGATCCCCGAATTCATCGGCCGCCTGCCCGTGATTGCGACGCTGGAGGACCTCGACGAAAACGCCTTGGTGCAAATCCTCAACGAACCCAAGAACGCGCTCGTCAAGCAGTATCAGCGCCTCTTTGAAATGGAGGACGTGAAGCTCACCATCACGGTCGATGCACTCAAGGCTGTTTCCAGAAAAGCCATTGAGCGCAAGACGGGTGCGCGCGGGCTTCGCTCTATTCTTGAGGCGATCTTACTGGAAACGATGTTCGACCTGCCTGCGCTCAAAGGCGTAGAGGAGGTAGTGATCGGACCTGAAGTCGTCGAAGGCAGTGCGCGTCCCTTGCGCATTTATTCGGATCGCGTCGAGGAAAAGGGCTCGAGCGCCTCTTAAGTCGTGAACCGAGCTGCCGCCAGGGTGCTCCAGCGCACTCTGTGAGCCGAAAAGACCATAGGTGTCGCGAGTTGCGCCCGTGTACACTTGATCCAGCGGCGTAACGCCCCATTTCAATTGGGCAGTTAAGAGCGTTTTCTAGTTTGAATTGTGCCTTGTGCTGTTGAGGGAAGGACTTATCCGCACTCACTTCGGGGTCGTGCCTCAAAAGTGTCAGACGCGGCGATATAAAGTGTACAAAGGACATCAAAGATCAAAAGCGCAAGCAAGAAGTCATCCGAAGACAACCGCACTCCAATGGGTAGCGACATGGCCGAAGACACACAGACGAAAGAAAAGACCGCGGGCAAGGGGCTCTATCCGGTGCTCCCGCTGCGTGATATCGTGGTCTTTCCTTATATGATTGTGCCGCTCTTCGTCGGCCGCGATAAGTCGATCAATGCGCTTGAAGAGGTGATGCGCACGGACAAGCACATTCTGCTTGCTGCGCAGAAGAATGCCGGCGACGACGATCCAGCAACGGACGCAATCTATCCGGTCGGCACGCTCGCCTCAGTGCTGCAGTTGCTCAAGTTGCCCGACGGCACGGTGAAAGTACTCGTCGAAGGCACGTCGCGTGCGCGCATCGTCAGCTACACGGATAATCCGAGTTACTTTGAAGCAGAGGTCGAGCCTGTACCTGAGAGCACGGGTGCAAAGGAAGAGATTGAGGCCTTGGCGCGCTCTGCGGTGACTCAATTCGAAAGCTATGTGAAGCTCAACAAGAAGATCTCGCCGGAAGTCTTGGGCACGATCGCCCAGATCGAAGACTACTCGAAGCTCGCTGACACGGTCGCTTCGCATCTGGCCATCAAGATCGCGGACAAGCAGGAAGTCTTGGAGACGTCGACAATCTCTGAGCGGCTGGAGCGCGTCTATGCGCTGATGGAGAGCGAGATCTCCGTCCTTCAGGTTGAGAAGAAGATTCGCAGCCGCGTGAAACGCCAGATGGAGAAGACGCAGCGCGAGTACTATCTCAACGAGCAGATGAAGGCGATCC
>CAYOPW010000030.1:0-31542 GCA_964405975.1 uncultured Hyphomicrobium sp. | reverse complement strand
GCCTCCATCGTGTCGGCGGCGAGCATGCACATCTCCGCGTCCGCAGCGACACTGTCGGCGCCCACCGTGTCGGCATCGAATTGCATGAACTCACGAAAGCGTCCCGGCCCCGGCTTCTCGTTGCGCCAGACGCGTCCCACGGCATAGCGGCGAAACGGCTTGGTGAGCGTTTGAAAGTTCTGCGCCACGTAGCGCGCCAGCGGGGCGGTGAGGTCATAACGCAGCGAAAGCCATTGCTCATCTTCATCTTGCAGGGAGAACACGCCCTCGTTGGGCCGGTCCTGATCGGGCAGGAACTTGCCCAGCGCATCGGTATATTCGAACGCCGGCGTTTCCAGAGGCTCAAAGCCATAGCGCTCATAGACGCCGCGGATCTTGTCCAGCATGACGTTCAGCGCGCGCAGCTCAGGCGCTTCAATGTCGCGAAGGCCTTTGGGCAGGCGTGCCTGGGGCCGCGCGTCTTTTTTGGTCTTGGCCATGAGATGAAAGCTGACTTAAGCCCCCCAAGGGGCGCGTGAGCAAATGAGTGAGGCCTTATAGCGGATCGTCTGGGCGGCGCAAATGCGCTCTCAAGGAGCGCGCACAGGCCGCGCTGGTGGCAGCCCGAAGGGCCGCTTACGTTCTGCGTATTTTGCCTGCGCGGGCACGGAGACAATCTCCCTTTCCGGCCAGCGTAGTGCGGTCAGCTTGCCGCCATAGACACAGCCGGTATCGATGCAAAGCGTGTTATTCAGCCACTCGGGCTCGGCCACCGGTGTATGACCATACACAACCGACGTTTCGCCGGCATAGTGCGCCGACCAATTGAAGCGTTCGGGAAGGCCGTTTTCGTCGAGATGGCCGGACGTCTCGCCATAAAGCCCGAACCTGTAGGCGGCATCACAGTTGCGGCCCAGCATGTCCTCGCGAACGCCGGCGTGGGCAACGGCGAGCTGACCCCCCTCTAGCCACGCGTGACTTGGAAGGGATTCGAAAAAGCTGCGAGTACGCTCGCGAAAGGCCTCGGTCGCCCTCGAGAAATCTTCAACGGTTTGCGCAAGACCGTGCGTCAGCTTGACGTCGCGGCCCTCAAGCAAGCGCATAAACCGGTTGTCGTGATTACCAATCACGATAAAGCCGTGCCCTTGCGCGACCATGTGCATAACGATGCGCACAACATCGAGCGAACGCGGCCCGCGATCGACGAGATCACCAACAAAAAAGACCCGGCGGCCTGGCGGGGTGCTGGAGCTTACGCACGCACCATCGTCCTCAATGCTGGCGGTGTACCCCAGTCGTCCCAGCAGCTCGGCCAACTCGCCAGCGCAACCATGCACGTCGCCGACAATGTCGAAGGGGCCGCGAATATCGCGCCAGTCCGTGTTGGGAAGCTGCATGCTCATCGTGCCAGTCTTGAGCCGTGGACACCGTTAGGCGTGAATATAGTCCTCAACACGGTGCTTTGGCTCCGGCACGTCGGACACGAATCTGGCAAGCGGCTCCAGCCCGCGCGGAACGGGGCCACCGTAAGCCCAATCGAGAAGCTCAACTGTATGCACGACCGGAACGTCGAGCTTACTTTCAAGCTGGGTAATGCAGCCGATGTTGCCCGTTGTTACGAGATCAGGCTTCACGGCCTTGATGTTCTCCACCTTGCGATCGCGCAAAGCACCGGCAATCTCGGGCTGCAGAATGTTGTAAGTTCCCGCCGATCCGCAACAGATGTGTGCCTCGGCAATATCGACAACACTGAACCCACCTTTGATGAGCAAGGATCTCGGCTCCTCCAGAATTCCCTGACCGTGTTGCAGGGAGCATGCCGGATGATAGGCGACACGCAGAGAGGAATAGCGTTTCGGCGCGCCTAGCTCGTACTGGCCCAAGAACTCACAGACGTCCATAGAAAGTTCTGACAGCCGCGCCGCGCGCGCTGCGTATTTCGGATCGCGCTTCAACAGATGGCCGTAGTCCTTCACCATCGTACCGCACCCTGAAGCATTGACGATGATGGCGTCGACCGGCGCCTTGGCCATCTCCTTCGACCAGGCATCGACATTGCGCTTTGCATAAGCGATGGCCGCAGCTTCCTTCCCCAAGTGATGGGTCAGAGCGCCACAGCAATCGGCTCCCGCAGCCACGACAACATCGACGCCGCGCCGGGCCAACAACCGTATTGTGGAATCATTGATGCCCGGACGAAGCACTTGTTGCGCGCAACCCGTAAGCAAAATAACGCGCGCGCGCCGCTCCTCGTCCGTCACTGCCGTCCCGGCTCCATCGAACCTGGCCGAAGGCGGCAATACGGTAGGCGCCAGCTCAATCATCGCTGCCAACTCCTTCAAGCCGGAGCGGCGCAGCGCATTGACCCAGGGACGGCCGAGCGGAGCCGCCTTAATGGCCAGCCGGAACAAACCTGAGTGCGGAAGGATTCGCGCCAGCAGACCGCGAACGAACCGCTCCTTGAAACCGCGCTGACCTGTCTGCTCGATATAGCCGCGCGTCATATCGATAAGATGCATGTAGTCGACGCCGCTTGGGCAGGCCGTCACGCACGACAAGCAGGACAGGCAGCGATCAACATGCGTTCGAACCTTTTCACTTGCCGGGCGTGAACCTTCGAGCATGTCCTTGATCAGGTAGATACGCCCTCTGGGGCTATCGCGCTCGTCGCCGAGCAGCACGTAGGTGGGACACACCGCCGTGCAAAGTCCGCAGTGAACGCAGCTGCGCAGAATTCTGTCGGCCTCGGCAACGCGAGGATTCTTAAGCTGCTCGGATGTGAACTGCGTTTGCATCAGCGATTGCTGCCCTCACATGTTGGCATACATGCGGCCGGGATTGAGAATGCCAGCGGGATCAAAGGCCTCCTTTAAGCCCAGTGTTATGCGCTCGACTGCCGGGCTTAGCGGCTGAAAGACGTCAACAGAAGCGCGCACGCTCGGCTCAGCGCGAATGAGCGTCGCATGTCCGCCGTGAATGGCCACGACGCGGCGGATCTCGGCCGTGCCAGCGTCGGCCGACGCCGGCACCTCGAGCCATATGAGACCGCCCGACCAGTCATAGAAGGCCTTAACTGGCATGTAGCGCTTAATCGCCGCCACAAGTTTCGGAGCCGTCGTCGGCTTGGTGGAAATCCGCCACAACAGCGAAGGCCCAAAAGGCATGACTGACAAGCGCCGCAGCTCGCTCCAGAACTCGATGGACTCCCTGTTATCGAGCTCCATGGCCTTGCCGTAGACTCTCAGTCCCTCCTTCAATCGCTGCTTGCGGGCGGCAACCGCGCTAGGAAAATTCTCTAGCCTCAGTGCAGTCACCGACTTGCCCATGGACTTTAGACCGGGATGATCGAGACGCTCAGCCACTGCGGCTTGTAGGTGGACCGCACCCGACACCTCGAATGGCTGGCCCATGGCAATACAAAGGAGTTCGATCGCAAGATCGTCTGGTAGTCCCAGGAAAACGACCGTCGCTGACGCCTCTGGCCAAGGAACCACCTTAAACGTCACTTGAGTCAGCACCGCCAGTGTACCCCAGCTACCGGTCAAGCCGCGCGAGACATCATAGCCCGCCACATTCTTCATCACGCGGCCGCCGGCCTGGAATAGCTCTGCCCGGCCATTGGCGCCCTTGATACCCAAGAGGTGATCGCGCGCCGCGCCAGATTGAATACGCCGGGCTCCCGATAGATTGGTTGCAAACACCGCACCTATCGTTTGCGCGCCCTGAGGCCCGCCCGTTGCCGGACCAAGGTCAATGGGTTCAAACGCCAGCATCTGACCACGCCCGGCAAGTTCCACCTCTACGGCCGACAATGGTGTGCCCGCACCTGCAGACATGACGAGCTCGCTTGGCTCATAAAGGGCAATTCCACGCAGCGACGTCGTCGTCAGCGTCACGGCACTTTCGACAGGCCGGCCAATGGCCCGCTTGGAGCCGGCGCCCACCACCTCGATTGGAAGCCCCCTCTCGGCGCAACCCGAGATCATTTGCTGCAGCTCCCAGTCGGCCGCGGGCCTAAGCAATTCGCTCAAACGGGACTCTCCTCAAGCGCTTCCACCGCGCTTGTTCTCTCGCTCATCTCGAGCGGGAATACTTTGCCGGGGTTCAAGAGCCAACCCGGATCGAAAACGCTCCTAATGCGCATCTGCACGTTGAGATCGGCCTCGGAAAACTGCACACCCATGAGATCGCGTTTCTCGATGCCAATGCCATGTTCCCCGGTGAGGCAGCCGCCCACACTCACACATAACTTCAAGATTTCCGCGCCTGCGATTTCCGCCTTCTGCGCTTCATCTTCGTTATTGGCATCGTATAGGATCAGCGGATGGAGATTGCCATCGCCGGCATGAAAGACATTGGCGACCTTCAAACCCTTGCTCGCGCAGATGTTCGAAATCTTAGGCAGAACTTCGGCCAGGCGGGCAAGTGGTATGGTGCCGTCCATACAGTAGTAGTCGGAGATACGCCCGAATGCGCCGAACGCAGCTTTGCGCCCCTTCCAGATGCGCGCGCTCTGTTCGGGCGAATTGCTCGGTTCGACCGCCTTCGGATTAAACACCGCGGCGATCTCTACAATGTCATTCAACAGTCGCGAAACATCGTCCTCAGACCCTTCGACTTCCACGATAAGCAACGCTTCGACCTCGCGGGGATACCCAGCCTTAGCGAATGCTTCGGAGACCTCGATGGCCGGCTTGTCCATGAACTCAATGGCGACAGGAATGATGCCGGAGCCGATAATTGCGGCGACACACTGGCCGGCGGCTTCGCAATCATCAAAACCCAACAGAATTGGGCGCGCCGATTCCGCCTTGCGGAGAATCCGCACCGTTGCTTCTGTGATGATCCCGAACTGGCCTTCCGAACCTATGACCAGCGCTAACAGGTCGTAGCCCTCCGAATCGAGATGAGGGCCACCCAGTTCGACGATTTCGCCGTCCATCATCACGATCTTGACGCCCAGGACGTTGTTAGTTGTGACGCCATACTTGAGACAGTGGGCACCTCCCGCGTTCATCGCCAGGTTGCCTGCCAGTGTGCACGCAATTTGGCTTGAAGGGTCTGGCGCATAAAAAAATCCTTGCGCGCTAACCGCCTGCGAAATCGCTAAATTGGTGATCCCGGACTGCACTTGAATAAAACGATTTTCGAAGTCCACGTCGAGGATGCGGTTCATTTTGGAAATGCCGATGACAATGGCATCCTCGGCGGGTAGCGCTCCGCCCGATAGCGATGTACCAGCACCCCGCGGCACAACCTTGATGCGGTTTTGGTGGCAGTACTTGAGAACCTTAGAGACCTGCTCAGTGGTGTGCGGCAAGACCACGGCAAGCGGCATCCGCCGATACGCGGAGAGGGCGTCGGTCTCAAAGGCACACCGGCCTTCCTCATCCGAGATAACGGCGTCGCGAGAAACGAGCTGCTCAATATCCTTGATAATCGTGCCGGAGCGTGCAAGCACTTCTTGGTCAGGCTCTGGCAATTTTGTAAGCGTCATCCCCTCATCTCCCGCTCGACGCCGACATCGAATATTGTTCAATATGCATACTGGTTTTTCAGCAAGAGATTTCGAAGGTAGCACTGCTACAATAGGACATGAGTACAGGTATTCTAAGCCTCCCCAGAAGTCATATAATCAGCATCAAATGCAGTTCATAGGATTATTATGAAGCGATTGGCTCCTGCCTGGAGCCTCAGTTATCTACAGGAATTCCCGTGACCGCCATTAGCGATCTAGATATCTTCGCACGCGTCGCACGCACCGGCAATATGTCAGCAGCCGGGCGTGAGATGGGACTTTCACCCGCTGTCGTCTCCAAACGCATCAGCCAGCTCGAAGAGCGATTAGGTACGCGCCTCTTCCAGCGCACGACGCGTCACCTGACGCTGACTGAAACGGGAGCAGGCTATTTCAAGCGGGTCGTCGACATACTCAGCCTTTGCGAGGAGGCGGAGGATTTTGTCAGCCGGCGCAATACCAAGCACCGCGGCCAGTTGAAGATCACAGCGCCGGCGGCGTTCACCCGGCTGCACGTCGCACCTTATCTCGACAGATTTCTTGCCCGCTATCCCGACATCGAGCTCGACTTTAATCTCACCGACGAATTCGTCGATATCATTCGTGATGGTTTTGACGTCGCCATACGAATTGGCGAGCTTGAGGATTCCTCGTTGGTTGCGCGCAAGCTTGCGCCCGACAACCGCCTGCTATGCGCCGCTCCGTCGTATTTGGACAAGTTCGGCACCCCAACGAAGCTAGCTGATCTGGACTTGCACAATTGTATTTCGGCGGGCGCTCAGGATGTTTGGCGAATTGAAGGGCCTGAGGGCAGCCGCCACGTTCGAACAAACGGCAACATTCGCTCAAACTCGGGGGAAGTCATTCGTGAGGCGCTGATCTCAGGTCTGGGGCTTGGCCTGCGCTCAACATGGGAGGTGGGCGAAGAAATTACGAGCGGCGCGCTAACGGTCGTGATGCCACAGTATCACGGCTCCCCAAACCTTGCGGTCTATGCGGTTTATCCATCTCGCGACTTCATGCCAGCAAGAGTCAACGTCTTCATCGAGTTCCTGGCAGAGCTCTACGGACCCGAACCTTATTGGGACAAGGCATTCAACTCCGCACAGACGCCCGCCGCCTCTTCGCCCGGAAAGGGACCGAAGGCTATCGCCATCCGCTAATCAATTTTCTGCTGCACCGCCTATCGGACACATTTGAACGTCAAGATTCCGTGCTGACTTGATCGTTGGCGCCGCATCTGTTCATTTGTGCCGCAGAGAGAGGAACGAAAGCATGATACGATCGCTACGTTTCGTGATCTCAATCGCTATGGTCGCTGGCACCACGCCTGCGTGGGGCCAAGATGCAAGCCAGGGCGCGGTGGTCTTCAATCAATGCCGCGCCTGCCACGCCATCGGTCCAGGCGCCCGAAACAAGGCCGGGCCAGAGCTCAACGGGATCGTTGGACGCAAGGCCGCATCCGTCTCAGGCTTCAAATACTCCAAAGCGATGAAGGCGGCAGCGGCAAAAGGGCTGGTCTGGAACGAACAGAACTTATCAGCCTACTTGGAATCGCCCGAGACGTTCATTCCCAACGGCGTCATGGCTTACGGCGGTGTGAAGAATGATACCGATCTCAAGAATCTCATCGCATTCTTGAAGACGCAGAACTAGCCGCGCGCGCTCATCGTCAGTTCCGTTTAATGCAGCCCTGCATGCACTTGGTGAATTGCTTGTCACAAGATGGCGAGCCCTTAGTCGAAATTCGGCACTGGTTGAATGCCTGCTTGCATTTAGCGCCACAGCTAGCAGCTGAAGCAGGCGCGGTGCCAAGAAGCCCGGCACCAGCCAGCAGCATGGCACAAACAACGGCCCTCACCAATGCTCCGGTCATTCTGCTATCAACCACCTGACCAATCTCCCGTCGCCAGTAGGCGCGCGCGGAAGCGTGCGTTCCTTTGTAATGTACGTCAAACAAGATAGGCCTCACCACCCCCTGCACAAGCAGTTAGCCCTTCATAGAATGAACACAACCTGAACCGCGGCGCCAGGGCAAGGTCGTTCTTGGTGGCAGCATCGGTCGACCTCGCAAGACCCCCGGCAAGAACGTAAAATTCGCCCCAGATCAAATTTTATCGACCAGATTGCATTTTAAATCGACGTGCTCAGTGCCTCCAATTGAACCAATCGGGCGCTAAGGCTCTACAGGGCATATTCTTCGAAAACGTGGTCGATATTTCCACGCCACGGGCCTTCGAAGCGCTCAAGAAGATCATCTGCAAGCGTCCTGCCGCTGCCTACAACTTCTTCAAGGACATCAAGATGCACCGTTTCGTCCTTGCCGGAGGCATTAATCTGGCGCCGGGCGTTCAAACCCTTGCGCGATATCTGCAACACCTCGCGGGCAATCTCCTGGACGGTCGACCGGCGAAATTGCGTAGCCAGTGCCGCACGCGGCACGTCGTTGCGCAAGGTATTGCGCTCCTCAGCGGTCCAATCTTTGACGAGGGACCACGCCGCATCAAGGGCGTCCTCTTCATAGAGCAAACCAACCCAGAGTGCAGGGAGCGCGCAGACCCGCTGCCAGGGTCCTCCGTCAGCACCGCGCATCTCAAGGAAGCGCTTCAAGCGCACCTCGGGAAACAGCGTGGTTAGATGGTCCGACCAGTCGTCGAGTGTCGGTCTTTCTCCTGGAAGGTTTTCTAGCCGCCCCGCCAGAAATTCCTTAAACGAGGCGCCGGCAACATCGATGTAGCGGCCGTCGCGATAGACGAAATACATCGGCACATTAAGCGCATAGTCTGTATAGCGCTCAAAACCCATGCCCGGCTCAAAGGCGAACGGCAGCATACCGGTTCGGGCCGGATCGGTGTCGCGCCAAATTTCGCTGCGCAGCGACTTGAATCCGTTTGGCCGTCCTTCTGTGAAAGGTGAGGAGGCAAACAGCGCCGTCACGATTGGCTGCAACGCAAGCGAAACGCGCAGCTTCTTGACCATGTCGGCTTCATCAGAAAAGTCGACGTTCACTTGAATGGTGGCGGTCCGATACATCATGTCGAGACCGCGCGTTCCCACCTTTGGCATGAACCGGGTCATGATCGCGTACCGATCCTTAGGCATATGGGGCGTTTCGGCGAGCGTCCACTTGGGAGAAAACCCGAGCCCCAGAAACCCAATGCTCAGAGCCTCGCCGACGCTAAGGATCTCGCGCAAGTGTTCCCCGGCCTCCTGACACGTTTCGTGCAGCGTCTTTAAAGGTGCGCCTGATAGTTCGAATTGACCGCCCGGCTCCAGGCTGATCGTGCCCCCGTGCGTCCCGTCAGGCCGCTTCAAAGCAATAATCCGATCTCCCTCGCGAATCGGTTCCCATCCGAAACGGTCGACCAACGCATTCATCAATGCACGGATGCTGCGTTCACCTTCGTAGGGAACGGGGGTCAATGTGCCTGTGTGGAACACAAACTTCTCGTGTTCGGTACCGATCCGCCAATTCTCCTTTGGCTTGCAGCCCTCAGCAAGCCAGGCCACGAGATCGTCCCGCGAGCGCACGATGAAGCTTGGCGCGCCTTCTTGACGTGTCGACATTCACAGCCTTTCGCGATGGCCTGGAAAGTGGTGCCTGGAGATTTGGGGGTTTATGGCGCTCAGCGAAAGGGAGAACAACCCCAGATCGCGCCATTCGCAGCCGCTGCCTACAGCACATTCGCCAGCGGCCAGCCAGGGATGATCACAAACATGGCGCTCCAGCGTACTGCAGCCCGATTCTTGATTGGCCTAGCATTGAAGACGCAACAAGGCCTCAGCCCAACACAAAAAACGCCACAATACCAGTGACGAATTCCAGCTATAGGCTCGCGCTGGCCACCATATTTCGATCCCCTTGGCGTTCGATACACGTCGACGTTCATCAAGGCGCTAAGGGAGCGCACTCTCATGGGGCACAGTGCCACCTCTCGGCTTCCGCCCCTGTTGCAACCTATGGAGAACGAAATGAAGAGTACTCTGACCGTCGCTGCCGCTTGCGCCTTTCTTGCTTGGCCGGCATTCGCCGCAAGCCTTGATGTCGAAGCTGCCATAAAGGCGTTCGGTGACGTCGCCGCCAATCCCGGAAAGCTCAAAACCTATTGCGAAATGAGCAAGGCGATGGCGGCCGGCGGCGACGAAGAGGATGAGGCCAAGATAGACGCCCTCGACAAGAAGATGCAAGGCTACATGCAGCAACTTGGCCCCGACTTTGAAAAGGCGTTTGAGGCCGGCGCGGACCTCGATCCCGATTCAGATGACGGCAAGGCATTCGATAGCGCGCTCGATAATCTGGACAATAAGTGCTGATAGTATTCACGGCAGTGAACGCAGGATCGAACCGGCGTGCCAGTTCAACAGCGCGCACCCTTTTCGAACTACCGAATGGGGCTGGGTGAACCACATCACATTCGACACAGCGAGCTCACGTGCATTCGCTTTCGGTCGCCAATTAGTGCCAATCGCCTAGAATGGCGTTGACCAGTGCCAGCGCTGCGACTGCCGCGGTATCTGCCCGCATAATGCGCGGACCGAGCGAGATTGGCAGCGTAAACGCCTGCCTATGAAGCATCGCGCGCTCGTTGGGATCAAACCCGCCTTCGGGTCCAATCAGGACGGCTAGCGGCCCAGGTGCGATAGGCGTCAGCGCTGCAACGGGATTGGCCAACTCTGCCGCCTCGTCACAATAGACAAGGCGCCGCGCTGGTTCCCAAGACTTGAGAATGGCTTCGAGTTTCTGTGGCGCGGCGACGTCGGGCACCCACAGCACTCTGCACTGCTCGGCCGCCTCAATGGCGTTGGCCCGCATACGTGCGACATTCACCCGTGCGGCCATCGTGCGCCTCGTCAAGACGGGTTGCAGCCGCGCTACGCCCATCTCGGTCGCCTTCTGCACCATGTAGTCAAGACGTGCCCGCTTCAGCGGCGCAAACAGGTAATGGATATCAGGACCGTCCTGCTGAGCGCGCTTCTTTTCAAGACATTCCAATGCGCAGCTACGTTTGCCCACCTCGGCCAGCCGCGCACGCCATTCGCCGTCACGCCCATTAAAGACGAGAATTTCATCCCCGGATCCAAGCCGCATGACGTTGAGCACATAATGGGCCTGTTCCACCGTGCAGGCGATTAACGCGCACTCAGCCAGTGCTGCCTCCACGTAGAGGCGGGGGCCGTGAAAGTCGCTCGTAGACATGCGTCCTCTTAGCTGATGATGCGCGAGGTGCAAACGCAAGGGGGATACGCCGCACGAGGCTCTACACCGTAATGGGCGATTGCCGCAGGCACGATCGGAGGCTAGGGTCAGGCGGATCTGCACACCTCCCAAAACCACGATGCCCCAAGACACCACGCCTTCTGAGCGCACACCTCGCGTTGCCGACGCGCCGCCCGGCAACTGGGTAGACCGTTATGCGCCCGATTATGCCCGGCCATACTTGCGTCTTGCGCGCCTCGACCGGCCGATCGGTGTCTGGCTTTTACTGCTGCCCTGCTGGTGGGGGGCAGCACTGGCAGAGGTTGCACGCACAAGCCCTTACCCGAACCTCTGGTTCCTTGCCCTGTTCGCGATTGGCGCACTTGTGATGCGCGCGGCAGGCTGCGCCTACAATGACTACGTCGACCGTCATTACGACGCCAAGGTGGCGCGCACAGCGAGCCGCCCCATCCCTTCGGGACAGATCACGCCCAGCGCGGCACTGGCTTTCGCCACCGCCTGCGCGTTCGCCGGCCTTGTGGTGTTGATCCAATTTAACGCCTTCACTATCCGCTTAGGCATAGCCTCCCTAGTCCTTGTGGCGATCTATCCTTTTCTGAAGCGCTACACCTACTGGCCGCAGGTAGCACTTGGCCTTGCCTTCAATTGGGGGGCACTTGTTGGCTGGAGCGCGGTCACGGGCGGATTGGGCCTGCCCGCCCTACTGCTCTATTGCGGCTCGGTGCTGTGGACGATCGGCTACGATACGATTTATGCGCATCAGGACAAAGAGGACGACCTTATGCTCGGCCTCAAGTCGACCGCGATAAAGTTCGGCTCCAATACGGCAAGCGGGGTCGGCGGCGTTTATGCCGGCGCTGCCATGCTCTGGCTTCTGGCCGGCCTTTTTGCAGGAGCCCACCTCATTTACATCACAGCGGTTTTGCTGGTTTCGGCACAGATGACATGGCAGGTCACGACTCTTGACACCGAGGATGCGCAAAACTGCCTTACGCGTTTTCGCTCCAATCGCGATGTGGGCTTAGTGATTTTCCTTGGCCTCGTGGCCGACATGGCGCTGACATGGATTGTAGGCTCGAGTTAGCACTCTGCGGCCCCGCCAACGTGCTTGCTTCGGGGCAGAGCTGCGGCGACCGCGAGGCCACGATACGGTTTCGGCTCAGGTCCGCTACGTGAGCGAACCTGAGCCGATTGACGTGACGCCTCTTTATTGACACCAGGGCTGCCGCTTAGTGCGATCATTTTTATTAAAATGCCACACGAAGCTTCCTGCCCGCTTAAGAGATAGCGTAAATTCCCCGTAACCAAGCGGCCCGTTATAGTGCTCGCATGCATCATTGGCCGCAGCCAGGCGAACTTGCGCGGCCCTTCATGCTCGGGCAATACATTCCAAAAGCAATGTAAATTTTGAGGACTTGCCCCCAATGAGTAGCCCGAAGAAGCCCCCGAAACAGCTTTTGCACCTCGTTTTCGGCGGCGAACTGACGTCACTCGACGGTGTCGAGTTTCGAGACCTTAATCGTCTCGACATCGTCGGTATCTACCCCAATTACGCGAAAGCCTACGCAGCCTGGAAAGCGGCGGCCCAACGCACCGTCGACAATGCGTTGATGAGATATTTTATCGTTCATATGCATCGGCTTTTAGACCCGGAGCACCCTTCGAAAGACAATGTCGACGCGCAACCGTGAAAATGAAGCAGGTCTGGGCGTTAGGCCCGGTGCTCGAGGACTTGTTCTAGATAAGCACACTCTGGCGCTGATCGAACCCGTTCTCTGACCATTACGAAGTGAGCCGCACGTCTACTCCCGCCTCAACACGGTGTCGACCAGCCGGTTTGCCCAACCCTTGGAGCGAAACGAACGCTTCAGCTCTTTTGGATCATATACGGTATCGACCCACTCAAGGAACGGCATTGGGCGCTCTGCGTTGTCGGCCAGATATCTCTCGAAGAAGTAATCGAGGATACCGGTGTCCGCCTGGCGAATGTGGCCATACTTCAGTGAAAGTTGGTTCCTAGCCACGTCAATAGGCACGCCCTCATGAAAGTAGTGGTAGAGCGTGCTCATCATTCCAGCGCGATCGGCACCAGATTTACAATGCATCAGCATTGGGTAGTCGATCGTTTGGAATAACGACTTGGCAGCCCTCAGCTCCTCAGGAGTAGGGGCAGCACGCGAACCGATCTGGAAGTTAACGAGCTTTATCCCGTGGAGCTTGCACGCGGCTTGTTCAAGCCAATAGCTCCCGCACTGGCGCTCGCCTCGCAAATTGATGATGGTGCGTATTCCTCTCTTCGCAAATCGGCGAATTTGATGAGGAGCGGGCTGAGCGGACCGCCAGGCGCGATCTGAAATCTTGTGGCAGTTGGCATAAAACATCCGAAAGATACCGTGATCGACAAGCAACATATCAAGGTAACTTGCCGGCCGCCCAAGACTGCGGCGAACCCATTCGGGCGAGCGCTCGACCATTCCTTTGCGATAGGACCGCGCCGCGCGCCGCCACGAGCGTTTGACCCGTTTCATCAAGCCAGGCATGGCCTTATGGATTTCCGGATTGCCGGGGCTCGAGGAGGCAGCCGAGCCTCCGGCCTTTATTTTCGGTGCTTCAGTGTCCACCCGAATGTCCCTGTTTGCCATCGCTAGATATTCGCTATAGGAACCAGCTGCAAGTGGTTCGCAGAGGACCGCTGGCGTACAAGCGTTTTTGCGCCGAGGCGTCCCTGAGGATGGCACGTTCCCCCCCGACGGCATCCACATTGAACAGGCTCGCGGGCCGCGTCATTGCCAGTTTGATAGACGTTGTGAGGAAAACCTCGCGAACTGTCTACGAACCGGCGGATGCGTTGACCCGGCTTGAGGCTGGCCATCCCCTGATTGCCGCCGTCTGGCATGGCCAATTCATGATGACGGTCGGCTTTAGGCCGCCTGGGACCAAGATCTCCGCCATGGTTGCAAGGCACGGCGATGCCGAGCTTATCGGTGCGGCAATGTCCTGTTTCGACGTTGATCTCATACGCGGAGCGGGAGCAGGGGGACGCCGCAAGGACCGCGGTGGCGTAAAAGCACTCCGCGCGGCGGTGCGTGCGCTTGAAAATGGTGCCTCCATCGTTATCACCGCTGATGTCCCTCCGGGCCCGGCGCGGCGCGTAGGACTTGGCATCGTTACGCTGGCCCGTCTGTCCGGCCGGCCGATCGTACCCACGGCAGCGGCCACGTCTCGTTTCATCGCGCTCAATACGTGGAGCCGCATGACGATCAATCTTCCATTCTCCAAGCTCGTCTATGTCGCCGGAGATCCCATCCATGTTGCACCCGACGCTGACGATGACGCGTTGGAGGCTGCACGTGCAGACGTTGAACGTTCGCTCAATGAGGTCACGGCTCGGGCTTACGAACTTGCTGGTGCCGATGTCATGCGTATAGCACCAGGTGCCGCCGCCGACCCCGACGCTCCGCCTGCCAAGCCTGGATTCCTTCTCAAGTTCTACGTTACAGCCATGAGCTTGCTGCGTCCGTTCGCGCGAGCTGTCCTGAAGGTGCGCGAACATCAAGGCAAGGAGGATCCACACCGGCGCCCGGAGCGCTTGGGCGTAGCGAGTGCCGCGCGCCCGCAGGGCCTCCTCGTTTGGGTCCACGCGGCAAGTGTCGGTGAGACCAATGCCGCTCTTCCCCTGATCCAAGGGCTCAAGGCGATCCGGCCCGACCTCAATTTTCTACTGACAACGGGAACGGTTACATCTGCCGAGCTGGCCGAGCGGCGCCTTGGTCCCGACAGCTTGCACCAATACGTTCCGCTGGATGCACCCGATTACGCAGTACGATTCCTTGACCACTGGCGCCCGGATCTGGCTGTATTCACTGAGTCGGAAATCTGGCCGTCATTGATTCTCAAGACATCGGCGCGCGGCATTCCGCTGGCGCTTATCAACGGCCGGATATCGCGCCGCAGCCTGCGCCGCTGGCGGCGCAATGCCAACATGGCGCGCGCCCTGTTTTCACGTTTCCAAATCGTACTCGCACAAAACGAACGAATCGCCCGCGACTTCGGAACGCTCGGCGCGCGCAATGTCCACGCGATTGGCAACCTAAAGATTGATGCCCCACCGCCGCCGATCGATGCTGCCGAGTTGGACCGTCTCAAGAATGCATTGGCCCAACGGCCGATCTTTGTGGCAGCCAGCACGCACGAGGGCGAAGAGGAAATCATTGCTCAAGCCCATCGCCAACTTACGCGCTCATTTGACGGTTTTTGCACGATCATAGCGCCACGCCATCCAGAGCGGGGCACCAGCATCGCCGAGCGCCTGAAGGATCTGGGACTAAACGTCAGCCAGCGCTCACTCGGCGCCATGCCGAGCGAGCGTACTGATATCTATGTTTCCGATACGATCGGCGAGCTCGGCACATTATACGCGCTTTCCCCGATCGCCTTCATTGGCGGCTCGCTCGTCGAGCATGGCGGCCAGAACCCAATTGAAGCCATTCGTCACGGTGCAGTCGTCATCACCGGACCGTACTGGCGCAACTTCTCCGACGCCTATCACACGCTGTTGCACCACCGCGGCGCGATTGAGGTGAAATCCGCCGAAGAACTTGCTGAAAGCATTTTCCAATTGCTAAAGAACAAATCCGAGATGCAGCACATGCGTGCAGGCGCCACGGAGGCGCTTGGCACACTTTCCGGCGCCCTTGAGCGTTCAATTGAGCTCTTGCTGCCCATCCTTCCTGACGAAAGGCTTAAGCGTGCGTCTTGACGAGCCGCAGTGGTGGTACGGCGAGAGGCCTGACCCACGCCAGCGCCTGCTCGCCCCGATCGCGCGCCTATATGGGTGGATCGTCGAGGCGCGTTTTCGCCGCCATCGTCCCTATCGCTCACGCGTCCCCGTCATCTGTGTCGGGAATTTCACGGCCGGCGGTGCCGGCAAAACGCCCCTTGCTCTGTTCATTGCCCAGCATTTGCTGGAGCGTGGCGAAAGCCCGGTATTTTTATCGCGCGGTTACGGCGGGACATCCGCGGGACCGGCTTGGGTTGAGGATGCGCCTGATGCCGCTGGACAATTCGGCGACGAGCCCCTTCTGCTTGCGCGTGTCGCCCCGACGCTTATCGCACACGATCGCAAGGCTGGCCTGCAAATGATCGAGGACGGCGGGTGGCACGCAAGCGTCGTCATCATGGATGATGGGTTGCAGAACCCGACGATCGTTAAGGATCTGTCGATCGCCGTCGTCGATGGCCGCCGCGGGCTGGGCAATGGCGAGGTGATTCCGGCCGGTCCCCTACGCGCTCCACTTGAATTTCAGCTAGGCCTTATAGATGCGATCGTGGTGAGGGCGCCGGATGCCGACGAACCTTCGCAAGACTATGGCATTCACCAGTTGCTCCGGCAGACATTTCCTGGTCCCGTCCTGGCTGCACGCGCGGTTGCAAGCGGCGACACCTCCTGGCTTTCAAAGGTGCCAATCGTCGCCTACGCCGGCATTGCCAACCCGGATCGCTTCTTCAGGCTTTTGGAGGCGTCAGGCGCGCGTGTCGTGCAGCGCATCGCTTTCCCTGATCACCATGACTTTTCGCGCGCCGATGCTGTGCGGCTATTGCAGCACGCAAAAGCCACGGGCGCTCGACTGGTGACAACGGAAAAGGATTGGGTTCGCCTAAAGGACGGTACAGGGTTGCGCAAAGACTTGCTGGAACAAACTGAACCATTCGCCATTGAAATGGCATTCGAGGCACGGGACTTAGACCGCTTGGCTGCCTTGATCGAAGGGGTAATGCAGCGCGTGCGCCCTCAAAAGCGCACTTAAGTGGCGTCTTAGCCTTCCCGGTACACCTGCCGGTAGCGCTGCAAGGAGACCTCCGGCGAGACGTAGGCCTCCTGCAACTCCACACTCCAATATTTGAGATCGGACAGCAAGATTGGCTCACCTGTGACGGCACACCGCACGAAGTCTCCCGGCGAGACCACTTGGAATTCGCCATTCAAGTATCGCACTTTCGCTTCACCTCTAAGGCCAAAGAATTTTTCGAAGCGGTTCATTGAAGTCTCTGAGATTACGGTGACCACAGATCCGGTGCACGTCACATTGCCAATCACGCGCGCTGCGTCAAGGCGCACTTTTGAATCACATTGTTCTAAAAGAGAGAACCCTGTCCGCTACTTCCCCCACCGCGACGTGCCCGCGCCGGGCGTGTCGGCGACGGCCGCGACGGTGGCGATGCAGGGGCGGTCCCCTTCTTGGATTGACCCAAATTGACCTCACGCGTCTCAGCAATCGCCCGCCCATCTGTGAATTCCAGGTCCAAATGATCGCCGACGTGCAGCTCGGCCGCCTTACGCACCGTATGGCCACTATTGTCCCGAACAAGTGCAAAACCACGCTGGAGCACGCTCTGATAACTCAAAGAACCGAGCAACTTAGCGTAGCCGTCGAGTTGGCGGCGGCCGGCCGAGATACGATTGCGCAAGGCTTGCTTAGATCGTGCCTCCAACGCACCCAACCGTTCGCCGCCGAACGCAACGCGCTGCCGCACCGCTTCTAGTTGCATACGACCCGCCACCCGCTCAAAGCGCGTGCGCCGAGCGGCAGCGCTGCGCGACAAGGCATCAACATTTCGGCGGCTGAACGCGTCCAGACGATCGCGCGCACGGCCGAACCTGACGCTAAGCAAACGCGGATGCAAACGTGAGCTGGTGCGCACATGGCGCATGTGATGCGCCCGCGTATTGGCAAGCAAGGCCAGGCCTAAGCGTTTTTCCAACGCATCGAAGTGCTGACGCGGCAGCGCGACCAGATCCTCCAGGCGCGGCAAACCACGCGCGGCCGCCTTGAGATGCGCCCGCGCACTTTCGAGCATGCGGCGTGCGCCCGTTGCAAGCCTCAACCCGAGCTTCCCGGTATCTTCGGCCAGATCCGCGTGCTTGGGCACAACCCATTCGGCGGCCTTTGTGGGTGTGGGCGCGCGCGCGTCAGCAACAAGATCGATAAGCGTCCAGTCCGTTTCGTGGCCAACGGCCGAGATCAGCGGGATGGTGCTTTCGGCAACGGCGCGCACCACGATCTCCTCGTTGAAACCCCACAAGTCTTCAAGGCTGCCACCGCCACGCGCCACGATCATAACATCGGGCCGCGCAACGGCGCCTCCTGCTGCAATGGCGTTGAAACCGCGTATGGCCGCTGCCACCTCGGTTGCGCACGTCTCGCCCTGCACCCGCACGGGCCACACAAGGACGCGCGTTGGAAAGCGTTCGTTGAACCCATGTAGCATATCGCGAATGACCGCACCCGTCGGCGACGTAATGATGCCGACGACGCCTGGCAAGAAAGGCGTTGGCCTTTTGCGCTCCTCGTCAAACAGACCTTCAGCGGCGAGTTTCTTTTTGCGTTCCTCTAGAAGCGCCATGAGCGCCCCAAGGCCAGCCGGCTCCAGACTCTCAACGACGATCTGATATTTGGAAGAACCCGGATAGGTGGTAACGCGCCCCTGGGCGACGACCTCCATGCCCTCCTCCGGCCTCACCCTTAGCCGCTGAAAGACGCCCTTCCAGATGACCGCCTCGATCTTGGCCTTGTCGTCCTTCAAGGCGAAATAGCAGTGCCCCGAGGCGTGCGGGCCGCGATATCCCGATACTTCGCCGCGCAGACGCACGTAGCCGAAACCTTGTTCCAGAGCGCGCTTGATCGCGCTGGATAGCTCCGAGACGCTGTATTCAGTCACGTTGGCGCCGAGCTGCGTCTTTGAGGCACGTTGCGTCACGGCTGGTCGCCCGTTTGTTGCTCGCCGATTCGATGATACATCAGACAGTCATCTGCCCGCTCGCGTCGCAATGCAAGTCCTCACGGTATTGAGAGAAACAAGCCAATGAACGTCCTCCTCATCGGTTCTGGCGGACGCGAGCATGCGCTCGCTTGGTCAATCAGCGCGAGCCCGCTCCTATCGAAGCTCTACTGCGCGCCCGGCAATGGCGGAATTTCAGAAATTGCCGAATGCGTGCCCCTCCCGGTCGCAGATCATGAGGCCGTGGTCCGATTCTGCAAGGACAACAAAGTCGACTTTGTGATCATTGGCCCGGAGGCGCCCCTCGTTGCTGGAATTGTGGATGATTTGACCGCAGCCGGCATCAAGTGCTTTGGCCCCTCAAAAGCCGCTTCGCAGCTGGAAGGCTCAAAGGCCTTCACAAAGGATCTGTGCCGCGAGTTCAATATTCCCACAGGCACGTACGGACGCTTCACCGATCCGACCACCACCAAGGCCTATCTCGCAGACCAGCCTTTGCCCATTGTCATCAAGGCCGACGGTCTTGCAGCGGGTAAGGGCGTGGTCATTGCCGAGACGCGGCCGGACGCAGAGGCGGCGATCGATGCCTGCTTCTCAGGCGCCTTTGGCAAGGCGGGTGAAGAGGTCGTGGTTGAAGAGTTCTTGCGGGGCGAGGAAGCAAGCGTCTTTGCGCTTGTCGATGGCACGACCGCGCTGGTGCTCGCCGCAGCCCAGGACCACAAGCGCGTAGGCGACGGTGATACCGGCCCCAACACCGGCGGCATGGGTGCCTATTCGCCCGCACCCGTGATGAGCGACGAACTGATCACACGAACGATGGATGAAATCATCCGCCCTACAGTCGCCGCGATGGAAAAGCGTGGCACGCCGTTCAAGGGAGTGCTTTACGCCGGCCTCATGATCACACCAGAAGGACCTCACCTGATCGAATACAATGTCCGCTTCGGCGATCCCGAGATGCAGGTCTTGGTGATGCGTCTAAAATCCGACTTGCTCGCAGCAATGCTTGCGACTGCCGATGGCGAGCTAAAGACCATCGATCTGCAGTGGCACGAAGATGCAGCACTAAGCGTCGTCATGGCCGCCAACGGCTATCCTGGAACACCGTTGAAGGGCACGCAAATCAAGGGGCTTGCTGAGGCCTCGCAAGACGCCGACGTTGAGATCTTCCACGCGGGAACCAAGCGCGAGGGCGAGAAGCTGGTCGCAAACGGCGGGCGCGTCCTCAACGTCACCGCGCGCGGCAAAACGGTAGCCGAAGCCCACGCGCGCGCCTACGCGGCCATTGCCAAGATCGATTGGCCCGAAGGCTTCTGCCGCAAGGATATTGGTTGGCGCGCAATTGCCCGCCAAAAGCCGGGTTAATATCAGATGTTAGAGTTCCGGCTCATCACTGCCGGCCGCGTCTCTTGATGGGCTTAACCGCCACATGACCAAGAAAACAGTCGCCCCTATCTCAGCGCCAGGAAAGGCCAACCTGCCCGTTCCCCAGCCGACAATCGGCCTCGCGCTCGGGGGTGGCGGTGCGCGCGGCCTTGCCCACATCCTGGTGCTCGAAGCATTCGATGAAATGGGCTTGCGTCCCAAGATCATCGCCGGCGTTTCGATTGGCGCCGTCTTCGGTGCCGCTTATGCCTCAGGCCTCTCAGCAAAAGAAATCCGCGCGCATGCAACGGACGTTCTCAAGAAGCGTTTTGACCTTGTGCGCGATCTTTTTTCAGCGCGCGTCAAGGTCGAAAGGCGGATTTGGAGCCCGCTTTCGATCGGCTCTGCTTTTCTCGCACCGACAAAGCTGCTCGACGTCATTCTGCCAGCACGCATTGCACGCGACTTTGCGCACCTCGACATTCCACTGAAGATCGTCGCCTCGGACTTTTATGCGCAGGAGCCGGCGATCCTCACGGCAGGTGCCCTGCGCCAGGCCATCGCTGCAAGCATAGCCTTGCCCGTCATTTTCGAACCCGTGCTGGTGGAGGGGCGCGTCTTAATCGATGGCGGTCTGGTCAACCCGCTGCCCTTCGACATCATTGCCGGCGAGGCAGACTTGACTGTTGCCATCGACGTCAGCGGCTCACCCTTGCCGCGCGCAGGCCGCGAGAAACCAAAAACCTGGGAAGCGCTGTTTGCAAGCTCGTTTATATTCGAGCGCTCAATCATCAAGGAGAAGCTGCGCTCGCGGCAGCCCGACGTCTACATCGACGCCGGGACCAGCCGCTATCAAATCCTCGACTTCCTCAAGATTGATGAAATCTTGGCCGCTGCCGCGCCAGCCAAGGAACGCTTCAAGGCTCAGCTCGCCCGCGTCCTTGAAGCGGAAACGCTGGAAACCCTCGAAGCGATAGAGCCCCCGCCGGCGGCCGACGCCCACCCCCTCAAGCGTCTTGCGCGCCCGCGCTTGTTAAAGCGCAGACGCTCGCGCAAGTCCTAGCGCTTGGCTTCAAAGAACGCCTTGAGAAGCGCGCTGGCGTGCTCCTCGTCGATGCCCGCATAAATTTCGGGCACATGGTTGCAGGTAGGCTGATTGAAGACGCGCGCGCCGTGCTCCACACCGCCGCCCTTGGGGTCGGCCGCCCCGTAGTAGAGGCGGCGAATGCGCGCAAAAGAAATTGCGGCCGCGCACATGGGGCAGGGCTCAAGCGTGACGTAGAGATCGCAATCGATTAATCGCTCCGAGCCAATCTTGGCGCAAGCTTCGCGTATCGCCAGTATCTCAGCGTGTGCGGTTGGATCATTCGTTGCCCGTGTGCGGTTGCCGGCGGCTGCGAGTAGGGCGCCATCGGACGTCGCGATGACCGCGCCAATGGGAACCTCGCCGCGCGCTTCAGCCGCTTGCGCTTCGGCCAGCGCGCGCGCCATATGGCCGCTCTCACGCCGCAATGTCATAAAAGCCCCGCCGATTCAAAACCAAATAGTCCATGTCCAAAACCCAAACTGCAAAACGGCCAAGCGCCCGCAAGATTGCCGCTAAGCGCCCAGCCCCGAAAGCTGCCGATGAGCGTACCCGCGTCGCCAAGGCCATAGCACGTGCTGGGCTGTGCTCGCGCCGCGAGGCTGAACGATGGATCAGCAATGGCCGCATTTGCGTCAACGGAAAGCTGCTGACAACCCCCGCCTTCGAAGTGGGCCCTGACGACAAGGTTACTGTCGACGGCAGGCCACTTCCACAGGCGGAGCCCATCGGCCTGTGGCGCTACCATAAGCCCAAGGGGCTCGTCACGACCCACAAGGACCCTCAAGGCCGTCCCACGGTCTTTGGGGCCTTACCGCCCGAACTGCCGCGCGTCGTCTCTGTGGGGCGGCTCGATTTCAACAGCGAGGGCCTTCTCCTCCTGACCAACGATGGCGCGCTGGCGCGGCACATGGAGCTTCCCGCCACCGGCTGGCTACGCCGCTACCGGGTTCGCGCGCGCGGGCGGGTCTCGCCCGAACAGCTTGAGGCGCTGAAAGATGGCGTGGAGATCGATGGCGTGCGCTATGGGCCGGTTGAGGCGACATTGGACAGCACACAGGGCGCAAACATGTGGCTGACGATCGGCCTGCGCGAAGGCAAGAACCGCGAGGTGAGGCGCATCCTGGCAAGCTTGGGACTGGAGGTGAACCGCTTGATCCGCGTCTCCTATGGGCCGTTTCAGCTTTTGGACTTGAAGCCAGGCATGGTCGAGGCCGTCAAGCGTCGCGTGCTTGCCGACCAACTCGGGGCCAAGCTTGCAGATGAGCTGGGATTGAACAAACCGGTCGAGGCGGAACGGGCGCGCCGGAAGGCACGCGCGAAAGCGCAGCCACTCAAAGCCCGTAAGCCATCATGAGAATTGTCGGAGGTACATTTCGCGGCCGTGTGCTTGCAAGTCCCAAGCACGAAGGCCTGCGACCGACGTCTGACCGCGTGCGCGAATCCCTGTTCAACATTCTCGAACATGGCGTAGAGGACTTATCGCTTAAAGGCGCGCGCGTTATCGACCTATTCGCGGGGACGGGCGCACTCGGGCTCGAAGCTCTGTCGCGCGGCGCGGCGTACTGCCTGTTCATAGAGGACCGCGCGGACGCACGCGCACTGATCCGCACCAACGTGGAGGCGATGCAGCTCACCGGAAAATCGCGCATTTTTCGCCGCGATGCGACGAACCTGGGCGATGCAGGAACGATGAGCGCGTTTGGGTTGGCGTTCCTCGATCCGCCCTATGGCAATGAGCTCGGCCAGAAGGCGCTCGGGGCGATGGCAGGTGGCGGCTGGCTAACGCCAGGCGCCGTCGTGGTACTTGAGGAGCGCGCAGGCGCCGCATTTCAGATTCCAAACACGTTTGTTGAGATCGACCACCGTACATATGGCGACACGCAAGTCATTCTCGCGCGTTACAATGCTAGCACGTAAGAAAGCGCTCGATGCTTATGCGGGTTCAACCGGCATGAGGATCCACAATAGGATGTAAATCAGGATGCCGGGGAAAGCCGCTGAAAGTAGCGTCACTACGACGTAGAAGAAACGCACGAGTGTCGGATCCCAGCCGAGCCATTTGGCGAGGCCGCCGCACACCCCGGCGATCAGTGCGCCTTGGCGAATACGAACGAGGGGATGATCTGTCGGGTCGCTCATGTCGGCGCACAACATAGGGAACGCTACACCGTTGGCAAGTCCGCATACGCGGCGCATATCAAGCCTGTGGAGAATACATCTCTTAAGGCGAGAGGCTGTTTATGTAAGCGATAATGACATCGATCTCGCGATCGGAGAGATCAAAATCCGGCATCTCGTCATGCGGCCGGGCAATACCGCGCGTCAGCGGGTCGCGTAATGCCTGGATGGGATGGCGCTTTTGCAGATCCCGCCACCTTGGTGCCCGCTTGTTCGGGCTGTTGCCATTTTTTCCGATCGCATGGCACCAGGCACAGTTCTTCTTCGCGAGCAATTGACCCTCGGCGACAAGCTTGTCGCTTTCGGCGGCCAGAAAGGAGGACTCACCAATACGTTTCAGCCCCTTTTTGGCGCCGACCAGCGAAGGATCAAGCGACAGCGCCTTGCGAAAGTTGTCGGCGGCCGCTGATTTGTTACCCTGTGCCTCAAACAGGTAACCGCGGTTATTGTATGCGAGCGCATAGCTAGGATTGAGCTGAATGGCTTGCGTATAATCCGCAAGCGCGCGCTTTAGGTCACCCTTTTTGCGGTAGGCGAGACCGCGGTTGTTGTATGCGGTTACGTTCTTGGGATCGAGCCGGATGGCCTGGGTGTAGTCAGCAATAGCCGCGCGCTTGTTCCCCTTCACCGAATGCGCATAGCCACGCACCACGTACAGCGAAGCTATATTCGGCTCCAGGCGAATTGCCTCGCCTAAGTCAGCAATGGCGTTCTTAGTGGCGCCCTTGGTTAGCCTCACTCTTCCCCGCCCGGCATAGGCGACGGCATCCTTAGCGTTGAGGCGGAGGGCTTGGGTATAGTCGGCGATCGCCTTTTCATTCGCGGCCCGCTGCGCATAAGCTTCAGCGCGGTTGCGGTAGGCAATCGCGCGGGCACCTGGTGGGATCTCCTTGCCATCAATGATTTCGGTACAAGCGCTGATACGCGCTGGACCGATCTTGCTTTCGTTGCAGTCGGCCACGATGTCTGCGCGCGCCGCTGCACTGCCCAGCGCAAGCAAGAGGCCGGCACTCATGGCTCCGCGCAGCTTGATAGTCCCTTGGCCCATTATCGCCGCTCCCCAAAGGCTTGTATCCCTGGGCCAATCAGTTAGAGCAGGCTGATAGGTTAGGCTTTGCGCAAGATCAACCAGGCTGCGCTTGCGAACAATAAATTCAGCGCCGGCCGAACAAGCGCTCGATATCGGCCAGCTTTAGCTCAACGTACGTTGGCCGGCCGTGATTGCACTGGCCTGAATAGGGCGTTGCCTCCATGTCACGCAGGAGCGCATTCATCTCTTCTGCCGTTAGGCGCCGCCCCGCGCGCACGCTGCCGTGACACGAAAGTGTTGCGCAAACGGCTTCAAGGCGCTCCTTTAGGGGCAGGCCTTCGCCGTCGCCAGCAATGTCGGCTGCAAGATCTTTCACCAGGCCGGAAACATCCGTCTCGCCGAGCAGCGCAGGGACCTCCCGCACAGCCACTGCCCCCGCGCCGAAGGGCTCCAGCACCAGGCCCAGTTCGGCCAGCTCGCTGGCCTTGTCGCCCAGCGCAGAAGCTTCCTCGTCTGACAGCTCGACGACTGCGGGGATGAGCAGCCCCTGCCGCGCCACACCGCCTGCGGCGAGCATGGCCTTCATGCGTTCGTAGACGAGACGCTCGTGCGCTGCGTGTTGATCGACGATAATCACGGACTCATGCGTCTGCGCAACAATGTAAGTTTCATGTAATTGCGCGCGCGCCGCTCCTAGAGGACGTTCGAGCTGCTCTTGCGCGGCGGGCTCAACGCTGGCGCTCGCATCCGCACTCGGGATTGCGAAGGCCTCGAACGGCGCCTGCATCGCTTCTGCAATACCGTGCGACACGTTGGGGCGCGCATTGCCATAAACTGGTGCGCGCCCGGCCGGTCGCTCAAACGGGACGATATTGGGTTTGAACTCCGCTAACGCCCCCGCTCCGCCACCGGCCGAGGCGCGGTGCCCAGCGGCGTGCAGGGCGGCGGCGAGCGCATTGACGATCAACGAGCGCACACGGCCGGCATCACGGAAGCGCACCTCAACCTTGGCTGGGTGCACGTTGACATCGACCTCCGCAGGCGGAAGCGTGACAAACAGCGCAAGCAGCGGGTGGCGCCCGCGCGGGATGAGGTCGCCGTAAGCGGCGCGCACAGCGCCCACCAGCAGCTTATCTTTGACCGGCCGGCCGTTGACAAACAGGAACTGCTGGGTGGTGTCGGGCCGGTGCAGCGTCGGTAGGCCCGCGAAGCCTGAAAGGGTGACTGTTTCGCGCGCTCCCGAGATTGCCAGCGCATCAGCGATAAACTCACGCCCCATAATGCGCCCCAGCCGCTTCAGAAGCCCCTCAGGACCCGCTTCTTCGCGCGGCAAGCGCAAACCGGTGCGCTCTCCGGTGGTGAGAGTAAAGCCGACATTTGCGTGCGCCATAGCGAGCCGCTTCACCACGTCGGAGACCGCCTGGTTCTCCGCCCGTTCCGATTTCACGAATTTGAGCCGTGCGGGAACATTCGCGAAAAGATCGCGTACTTCGACACGTGTGCCTGTATTGCCGGCTGCGGGCTTGGGAGCACTCTTTGCGCTGCGATCAACGAGAACGGAAAAGGCATCATCTTCGCCACGCGCCCGCGACAGAATTTCAAGCCGTGCTATCGCACCAATTGACGGGAGCGCCTCCCCGCGAAAGCCCAGCGTTCGGATCGCAAAGAGGTCTTCCTCAGAAAGCTTGGACGTGGCGTGGCGCTCAACACAAAGCGCAAGATCTTCGTGGTTCATGCCCTGCCCGTTGTCGGTCACGCGAATGAGTGACAGGCCACCTGAGGCGATGACGACGTCTATCTCGGTTGCGCCCGCATCGATGGCATTCTCAACAAGCTCTTTGACCACACTGGCCGCGCGCTCGACGACCTCACCGGCGGCGATGCGATTGACGGTTTCCGGCGAAAGCTGGCGGATCGCCATGGCTGCCCCTCCCCTATCTGGGCGCAGGCTAGCGCATTCGCTGATTCGCTGTGAGAGAGGCTGTGTATAGTGCTGATGCGCCCCTGATTTTGCAGAAAAAGTCCGTGCAGATACCGAGACTGGTCTAGCCCTTCTTGGCTTCCTGAAGGGTCGGCTTACCGACGATCGTGACAATAAGGTCGTCGGTATCCAAGAGGCGCTTGGCCACCCGCTTCAGGTCATCGAGCGTCACCGCGGCGATCATATCGTTGCGGTTATCGATATACTCAGGGCCGAAGTCGTCCATGCGCAAACCGAGAAGCTGCGAAGCAATCTTGGAGTTGGTATCGAAGCGCAGCGGATAGGAACCAATCAGATATTTCTTGGCGTTTTCGAGCTCTGTCCGTGTGGGACCGTTTTCGGCCATCTGCTTGAGTTCATCGCGAATGACGTCGAGCGACTTGCCAATCGCCTCGTTGCGCGTCGCCACACTGCCGGAAAAAATCGACGTGTGTTTATAGGGATAGACGTACGTGTAGACCGAATAGGCGAGGCCGCGCTTTTCGCGCACCTCCTCCATGAGCTTGGAGGCAAATCCACCGCCACCCAGAATATGATTGAGCACGAACGCGGGGATGAAGTCAGGGTCCTTGCGCTCCATGGCGCCCAGTCCGAAGACCGCGACCGACTGCGGCACATTCATCTCCACCACCTTCTGCCGGCCTCCGGCGACGGGGCTCGTCTTCGAAACAGCGGCAAGATCAGCGGTGGCTGGGAGATCGCCAAAGATCTCGTCAAGCATCACACCGAGTTGTTCGGCATTGATGTCGCCAACGGCCACCACCTTCAGCGTATCCTTGGCGAAAGTGCGCTTGCGGTACGCCTCCAAATCATCGCCCGTAATCTTGGCGACCGTCTCCTCGGTGCCGGTAGAGGGGCGAGCATAAGGATGGCCCTCAAAGGCCACCGCATACCATTCGTTGAGGGCAACCTTTTCCGGATTGCGCGCCGCATAGGCCAGGGCCGCCTGCAACTGCTGGCGGATGCGCTCCACCGCGTCCGCGTCGAAACGCGGGTTGTTGATGGCCAACTTCAGAAGCTTGGCGGCTTCATCACGGTTGGCCGTGAGCGTTTCGAAATTACCGTAGAACGCGTCTTTGGAGTCCTCGTAGCGCATGCGCATAGAGATCTCCTCCATGCGCTCTTGAAATTCCCGGGACTTCAGATCGCCGGCGCCTTCGTCGAGCATTGCGGAGAGAAAGTTAGCGATCCCCTCTTGGCCAACAGGGTCTTGCGAGCTTCCGCCCTCGAGAGCAAACCGCATCGCCATCATGGGCACGCTGTGCTCCTCGACAAGCCAGGCCTCGATGCCGCCGGGACTCTTTATTTTTTGAATCTTCATGGCGTGTGCAGGCCCGCTGAGCGTGGTGGTAATAGCAAGGATCAAAGCGGCAAGCGGCACTGCCGTCAAAAAACGCAGCTGTGCGGTCCTTGCGCCGAACCAACGATTAAGGATCATGGCATGACCTTTGAGCAATGGGATTCACGAGCGCGTGTGGATGGCTGGTTGCTCGACTTTCTTGCCACCGTCACCCCGGCCAATTGCCGCCTCCGGCAAAAGCCAACCGCTAACCGAGCGGCGCATGTCGAGATACTTGGCCGCCACCTTTTGCACGTCCTCAGCCGTAACTTTAGAGATCGCGTCCGGCCAGCTTTCGATGTCATTGACTGTGCGCCCGACCGTCAAAGCCCAACCGTAGCGGCGCGCTAGTCTGGCCTGATTGTCGCTGTCGTAGATGTAGTCGGCGAGAAACGTCTTCTTGGCCCGCTCAAGCTCGGCCGGCGTAACGCCGTTGGCGCGCACATCATCCAGGACTTCGTCGACCTTCGTTTCGATCTCATCAAGGCCGACGCCATCCGCAGCCACTGCGTAAATTGATACGGCACCGCTATCGAGACCCCAGCCAGCAAAATCGCCGCCGCTTGTAGCGGCGATCTTCGCATCCACGACAAGCTTCTTATAAAGTCGGCTCGTCGCACCGTCGGCAACGATCTTAAGCAGCACATCGAGCGCTTCGGCCTCGCCAGGTTCCGCAGTTACGTAACTTGGTGTGACATAGTAGCGATGGAAGGATGCGTTGCCGGCACGCGGATCTTTGTACTCAAGCCGACGCGCGGCGATGAAGGGTGGCTCGGTGGGGCGCTCGCGATGATTGACCTCAGGGTTGGATGGAAGCTTGCCGTAGGTCTCTTCGGCAAGCTTCTTGACTTCTTCTGCGGTAACGTCGCCGGCTACGACTAGGATCGCGTTATTGGGCGCATAGTAGTGCTTGTAGAAGCGCATCGCGTCCTCACGCGATAGCTTCTTCATCTCATGGCCCCAACCGATGACTGGAATGCCATAAGGGTGCGAACGGTAAAGCGTGGCGGCCATCTGCTCATCAAATAACGCGTTTGGGTTGTTCTCAATGCGCGCGCGGCGCTCCTCCATTATGACGTTGCGCTCTGTGAGGACTTCGTTTTCGGTCAGCCGTAAATTGACCATGCGGTCGGCTTCCATCTCCATCAGCGTCCCGAGCTGCTCCTTGGCGATGCGCTGATGGTAGGACGTCGCGTCCTGACCGGTGAAGGCGTTGTCCTGCCCGCCGAGACGGGAAATGATCTTGGAGAATTCGCCGATCGCGATCTTTTCGGTCGACTTAAACATCAAGTGCTCAAGGAAGTGCGCGATGCCCGAGACGCCCTTGGGTTCGTCGGCGGCGCCGACCTTGTACCAGACCATGTGCGTGACGACGGGCGCGCGGTGGTCGGGAATCACGACCACTTGCATGCCGTTTGCTAACGTAAACTGACTGGCGCGCGTCTGAGCTTGAGCGGAAACGGTCTGTAGCGTTGAAGCGAGCATCATCAAAAGCGCCATTGCTAGGGTTGAAAGGCGGTGGTAGCCGAGTTTGTGCATCGATCGAACCTCGAACCGGTGGACCTGAGCGCTACGCGCAGGAGGCCGCCGCACCTCACTCTGTGAACCGACCGTCCCAGGATGCCTTATAGGACATAGACGGTTACCGATGGAGAGGGGCGCCGCTTCGACCTGCAAACACCGCTATTGCGTTGCATTTTTGCATTCGACCCTGCCTTGTCAAATGACAACGAGTTCATCTCCCAAACCATGGTTACTCATATCAGCAGTCACATTCTGCCGGTAATCGATCCCCAGTGGTCCGCTTGAACCGCCACAAATGGCCACCATATAGTGTCTTGTAGTCCTAGCGCCCGTAAACGGGGCTGGGAACACGCAGGGGCCAACGATCGGCCCTGCAACGCAAAATCAAGAAGGTCGCTTGACGAAAGGGCTTTCGACACATGACACGCCTATCAGTGCTCTCAAACCCCATGCTGTTGGGCTTTGAAGAGATTGAACGCCTTATCGACCGTGCCAATAAAGGCGCAGGCGATGGCTATCCGCCCTACAATATCGAGCGCGTTACCAACGCAGACGGCGAAACAGAACGGCTGCGCATAACGCTTGCAGTGGCCGGGTTCACGCGCGATCAACTCGAGATCACATTGGAAGACCACCAGCTCACCGTCCACGGGAAACAACACGAGGAAAAGCCTCGAGACTTTCTTTACCATGGGATCGCGGCGCGCCAATTCACCCGAACATTCGTGCTCGCGGAGGGAATCGAGGTAGAATCGGCTGAGTTGTCGAATGGCCTGCTCGCAATCGACCTGCAACGCCTGGAGCCAGAGCGCTTGATGCGGACGATTGAGATCGGCGACAGAAAATCGCGTTCGTAGTCGTTATCCGAGAGAGACTCTGGTTACGCGTGTTGCTAAGGGGCCGGCACCCCGAGGGATCTGGAAATTGCGGCTGCCGCACCCAGATCAAAGATGTGGACGCGCCGGGCCCCACTTGAAGGAGACGAAGCGTCATGACCGAATTCGAGAAGATGACAGACAAGCGCAGCGCCATGAGTGAGGGCGAGCTTGCCACTCTCGGCGGTGGCGTTGTCGCATACATCAAGACACTGACTTCGGACGAAGCCAGCCGTATGTTCCCTGCCGTCAAGGGGCTGCCAGAAGGTATCAACCTCTTCTCGCTCCATGCGGCTGACGGCACGCCGCTGGCGCTTACCGACACGAAGCAGGCGGCCATCGGTCATGCGATGGATGACGACTTACAGATCGCAAGCGTGCACTAAGGCACTGCAGCGCAGCGGCAATAATAAGCAAAGGGCCTCGCCGACAATCCAGCGGGGCCCTTGTTGCATCCGCTGACAAGAATTCTAACTGCGATAGGCCGCAAATTGGCCGCGGGGCCGAAACCGCTCCAAATAGGTGGGCACAATCGCTCCAACGCCGTGCGGCCGAGAAATACTCAGCGCGGCCAGCGTGCGCCTTTCCGACTTTGCCCGCTCACTGACGACGTTGTCTTGTTGAAGCAAGCGCACCTGGTCAAAGGTGATCGGCCGCCAACTGCCCGGCAACGGCCAGGTCAAGATTGCTTGCAGCTTCGCCAGCCAGAACGGTAACGGCAAATAGGAACAGCGCCTTTCGGTCCACTCTTGCACCAGATCGAGAAGCTCGCGAAAGCTGAACACTTCTGGACCGCCGATCTCATAGACGGTGCCGGCCTTTCCCTCCTCATTGATCGCAGCTGCAACCGCTGCTGCGAGGTCGCCGACGAAAACCGGTTGGAACCGTGTCTTGCCGCCACCAATCAGTGGCAGGAATGGCGAGATCCGCGCCATGGCCGCAAAGCGATTAAAGAACTCGTCCCCCGGACCAAACACCACAGAGGGACGCAAAATGATGGCATCGGGGAACTCTTCAAGCACGGCGGCTTCGCCCTCGCCCTTGGTGCGCGCATAGTGCGACGACGATTTGGGATCTGCGCCGATGGCTGAGATATGAACAAGCCGTTCAACACCGGCCTCACGGGCGGCCTTTGCGATCGCCCGCGGCCCGAATACGTGCAGCGCGCGAAAGGTCTGTGAGCCGCTGCTTGCCAGCACGCCAACGGCATTGACGACGACCCGCGCGCCCATCATCGCGTGCGCAACAGAATCGGGATAGCGAATGTTGGCCTGCACAGAAAAGATCTGCCCAACACTGCCAGAGGGTTGTAGAAAAACCGCCGTATCGGGACGGCGGACGGCGGCGCGCACGCGCCAACCGTTCTTTGCCATCGCGGCCACTGCATACCGGCCTATGAAGCCCGAACCGCCGAAGACGGTCGCCAGCCCCTTGTCGTCGAGGCGATCCGACATCTGGCACTCCCTGTCGCTTTAGCCCAACCTCTGGAGAAACAAGGCATACACGAGCGTGGGCGCACCTGTGAAGCCAGACCGGTCGCAATTGACAAGACGGGCAGTGCTCTCTAACTCATCGCGTTCGTGCCCAGGTGGCGGAATTGGTAGACGCACCAGCTTCAGGTGCTGGCGCTCGCAAGGGCGTGGAGGTTCGAGTCCTCTCCTGGGCACCA
>CAYOPW010000029.1:0-32703 GCA_964405975.1 uncultured Hyphomicrobium sp. | reverse complement strand
GAGGCCTATTCGCCGCCGAGACGGCGCTGCCACCAACCCTTCCGCGTTGGGGCAGGCGTTTCTTCATTCTGGGTGTCGGTGGTTTTATTCTGGGTGTCGGTGGTTTTGCCGTCGTCAGCCTCAGGCGAGGTGACCACGACGCGCTCTAGGCGCGGTTCGCTGGCATCGGCACTGAAGCGTGAGCGTCTGCGCCGGGTGGGTTTTGCTTCGGCGTGTTGTGCAGGTTCAGCGTCTTGCGTCACGAATTCGGGCTGGTCTGAGTTTTCTTTGCGCTCGGCTGGCTGGGCGTCGGCGAACTGATGGTCGCCGGGCTCCGTCTCGGAGACAGATGCCTTAACTTCCGGCTGCTCTGCAGGCTCGCCCGGCAAAGAATCCTCATTTGCGGCTCGTGCCTGTCGCGTGCGCCTTCCACCGCGGCGGCCTCGTCTGCGACCGCGTTGGCTGGGGCGCTCTTCCTCGCCCTCCCGGCGAGCCTCGCCGTCGACTGTTTCCAAGGGCGGGGCGATCTCATCTCCGCCAGCTTCGCTTGAGTCGATGCCATCGGCGAGTTGCTCGTCGCTCACGCCTGCTGTTTCGGGCTGGTCGCCGCGCTGACCACCACGGCGCCGCCGCCGGCGGCGCCGGCGAGGTGAGCCATCCGCATTTGTTTCCGGGCCGCGAGACGCCCCGCGAGCGATCGCGCTTTCCTCACCATCGGCTTCGCCCTCACCTTCGCCCTCAAAGCCCCAATCCATACTGACGGCACCCCGATCAGCGCGGCGCTGGGCTTGCGACGGCGCGGTCCCCTTCTCAATGACGAAGTTGGCGCCGGCCAGCTTTTCGCTGCCGGTGACGGTGATCGGCATGCCGTGTCGGGCTTCCATGTCGTTGATGAAGGCACGCTTGTTGTTGAGAATGTAGAGCGCGACCGACGGCACGGTCATCGCGACAAGCGGCGTGCGCGCACCTGCCATGATCGCATCTTCTAGGCCTCTGAGTACGGCAAGCGCTACCGATTCAGTCGAGCGGATGATGCCCGTACCCTGGCAATGCGGGCACTGAGATGTCGATCCTTCGAGCACACCGGTGCGCAATCGCTGTCGCGACATTTCAAGCAGGCCGAAGTGGCTGATGCGGCCCACTTGGATGCGCGCTCTATCGAAGCGCAAGGCTTCCTTCAGGCGGCGTTCGACGGCGCGATTGTTGCGCCTCTCTTCCATATCAATGAAATCGATGACGATGAGACCGGCCAAATCGCGCAGCTTTAATTGCCGCGCCATCTCATCGGCGGCCTCCAGGTTAGTCTTCAGCGCTGTTTCCTCGATAGAGAATTCGCGCGTGGCCTTACCGGAGTTAACGTCAATGGAGACCAGCGCTTCGGTCTGGTTGATAACAAGATAGCCGCCCGAACGCAGCGTTACGTATGGGCTGAACATTGCATTGAGCTGGCGCTCTATCTGGTAACGCGTGAAAAGTGGCTCAGGCTCCTGGTAGAGGATGACGTTCTTGGCATGGCTCGGCATGAGCATGCGCATGAAGTCCTTAGCCTCGCGGTGTGCTTGCGTGCCTGCGACGATGATCTCGTTGACGTCCTTGTTATAGAGGTCGCGGATTGAGCGTTTGATCAGGTTGCCTTCCTCATAAACGAGGCTGGGAGCCTGGCTTTGTAGCGTCAGGTCGCGCACGCTTTCCCACAGGCGCAGCAGGTACTCGAAGTCGCGCCGGATCTCTTGCTTGGTGCGCGCTGCGCCTGCCGTGCGAATGATGAGCCCCATGCCCTCGGGAACCTCGAGGTCGGCGGCAATCGACTTGAGACGCTTGCGGTCCTGCGGGTTCGTGATCTTGCGACTTATGCCGCCGCCGCGCGCGGTGTTGGGCATAAGCACCGTATAGCGGCCCGCAAGGGAGAGGTAGGTCGTGAGCGCTGCCCCCTTATTGCCGCGCTCTTCCTTGACGACCTGGATGAGGATCACCTGGCGGCGCTTGATGACCTCCTGAATTTTGTAGCTGCGCGGCCGCCGGCGCGGACGGGACGGGAGCTCCTCGAGTGCGTCCTCGCCAGAGGCGACCTGCTCTATACGTTCTGGGTCGGCGCTGCCGTTGTCATTGACATCTCGCAACGCCGTTTGGCCGTCATTGTCGCCGATTTCAGCGGACACAGACTCAGAGTCGCCTGAAGCTTCACCGCCTTCCAAGACTTCGGCTGGCTGCGAATTTTCGTTTGCCGCAGCCACGTCGGTCTCGGTTTCGATGGGCGGCTCGTCTGGGGCCTCGATTCTATCGTCCTCAGGCAGTGTGGCCTCGGCCATAACGCGTGGAGGGATTTCGGGATTCTGCTCGTCGTCGCCTTCGATGTCTTCACCGGGAGCGTCAGCCGGATCGCTGACGGTCTCTTCTAATGTCCCATCAGGCGGTTCGTCCGCATCCTCGTCATCAGTCATGGCTTCGCGGCGGCGTGCAAACTCTTCAGCCGCAGCCTCGGCAGCCGCCTCCTCCTCAGCCTCCGCGGCTGCTTCCTCATCAAGGAGCGCCTGGCGATCGGCCATGGGAATTTGATAATAGTCGGGGTGAATTTCGTTGAAGGCCAAGAAGCCGTGGCGATTGCCGCCATATTCAACAAAGGCGGCTTGAAGCGAAGGCTCCACGCGGGTGACCTTGGCGAGGTAGATATTGCCCCGCAGTAGTTTGCGCGCGGCGGATTCGAAATCGAACTCCTCTACCCGGCCTCCACGCAGCACCACGACCCGGGTTTCCTCCGGATGCGTGGCGTCAATGAGCATTTCGTTATTGGACATGTGCGCCGATCCTTGGCGCGCCGGCGGGGCAGCCTGCCGCTCCCGGTCACAAAGCTCAATGGAAATGGACCATGGGCGGCGAGACGCCGATCTCGGGCGCGCACTGTTTGGTGTGAAAAAAGAATGGATTGGGTGTTGGTAGCAACACACGCCGGTCTGGTGCCGGACATCGCCGGGCGCGCCCCGCCGCGCTGACGTTTAAGCGCTGGGGCATCCAAATAGCATGTGCTCAAGTTCTTCATATACATAGACTTCCGGTTCGCTCGCGGCGACGCCCTGCGGACGTGCCCGCTCGAGGTGCTTCCATTTCGGAGGAAGGGCCGGGAACCGCGGGCGGTCCCAATGCTCCTGCCGCCTTCCTTTCTTGGGCGAATACGCGGAGCGATACAGCCTGTGGTTGCCACAGCTTCAAGCGGGAGTTGGTCACATGGGCAAAAAGGCTCGATCCCTGACGAGATCTGAGCACGTGCAACCGGGTGAAAAACTACCGCTCAACCGTTTAACAGCAAAAGTGCATAACCCTTCTAAAGGATCACGGCGACCTGGCGCGAACAGATAAGGCAAATGCCTCAAAAACTAAGTCCCGCGGCACGCGCGCGTCCCGCTGACAGGCACTTTTGCAGTAACTTCGGGATTAGTAGGGGTTCGCCGGGAGCCTTGCAAGCGTGATAAAAGTGCCTCTGCAAGGAGATTGCCGGCCAACCACTGCTATTTGGGGGAATTACGCCAAAGAATTCGTTAAATTTGGCCCTAGATGCAGGCTCTGAATAGATCTTGAGTCGAGGCCGTGCACGCGAGATGAGGTGTCAACAACTCATGCCGGTTGGAGGGTGGAGAAGCTGGGGGACGGCACTCCTGATGTTGCCCGTTATGGCCACCGCGTCAGCAGCTGGCGGGGCGGCCACGGGTAATTGGGAAGCGCGGGAGAACCGGTCCAACCAAACCACAAGCGCCATCGAAGCCGACCGCGCGCGGCTGGCCGGCGATCAATCGAAGACAACGTTCTATCTCGATCTTTCTACCGGTGTGCGGCTGGAGGTATTCACTCTCTCCAATCCCTACCGCGTTGTGATAGATCTGCCTGACGTGGCATTCCGCCTACCGGCGGGAACTGGTCAAGAAGGACGCGGCCTCATCTCCGCATTTCGCTACGGCCTTCTGTCTGAGGGCAAGGCGCGCATCGTGCTTGATGCCATCGGCCCGGTTTTGATCGGTAAGGCAAGCATGACCGCCCTAGATGCTCGCAAGGTGCGCCTTGCCGTTGAGCTGACACCCACGACCCGCGAGGTTTTCGGCACCGGCACGGGCGGTTCGCGCAAGAAAGGCGCCGATCGCGAGGTGCACAAAGCTCCCGTCGTCAGGCGGAAGAACCGAACAAAGCCGCTGGTCCTCATCGATCCCGGCCATGGCGGCGTCGATCCAGGCGCGATCAGCTCTACCAAGGTTCCAGAAAAACGAGTTGTGCTCGCGGTCGGACAAAAGCTTAAGGAGCGCCTTGTCAAGGGCGGCCGTTACGAGGTTCACATGACCCGGGATAGGGATGTGTTCTTATCGTTAGATCAACGGCTGGAGCTGTCGCGTAGTCTTGGCGCAGACCTGTTCATTTCGTTACATGCAGACGCGATCACCCAGAAGGCCTATGCAAAGAAGATCCGCGGGGCCACCATTTATACGCTTTCGGAACGCGCTTCTGATGAGGAGGCGCGCCTCATGGCCGAGAAAGAGAACGCATCTGACAGATTTGCGGGTCTCGACACCTCCGATATGGACGATGGGGGCGAGGTGAGGAGCATTTTGATTGATCTTCTCAAACGTGAAACCGCGAACTTCTCGGCTGATTTCTCCAATACCCTTGTGAAGCGGATGCGCAAAACCATCTCGATGTCACGCCGGCCGCGCCGCTCGGCGGCGTTCAAGGTGCTACGGCAGTCGGACACGCCGTCTGTTCTCATTGAACTGGGCTATATGACGAATGCGGAGGATGAAAAATTGTTGAATTCCGCCAAGTGGCAACGTCAGGTGGCAGATTCCATTGGGACAGCAGTCGATTCCTACTTTGCCAAGCGGACGGCAAGGGCGCCATGAGCTTCAGAGCGCCTTAACCCTCTAAATACCCTATTGATGCTTTTTGAAGCAGCCATATGCGACGATGTAATGCCACAATCAATGTTAAGCTGCCCGCGTCGCATCGTTGAGATTCTGCATTAAAAGGCCGACTTAAGGATGCCCGATCGACGGACGAAGGGTTGATGCGAGCCGCCAATCATCCACCTCATCCGCCGCAGCGGAGACGCAAGCGGCGCAAAAGCCTGTTGCTGAGCTTTCTCGGCTACGGGTTTGCGGCGGCCGTGGCGTTGTTCGTTGCTGCGTCCGGTGGTGCGGGCTATGTGCTCTGGAAGGTCTCCAAGGACCTCCCGGATTACGAGAGCCTTTCGAAATACGAACCACCGGTGATGACTCGCATTCACGCGCACGATGGTTCGCTCATCTCCGAATATGCGCGCGAGCGGCGCATCTTCGTGCCGATCAATACGATCCCTAAGCAGGTGATCGCGGCGTTTCTATCTGCGGAGGACAGCCGGTTCTACCAACACGGCGGACTAGACTTTCAAGGTATCGCGCGTGCGGTCTACAAGCTCGTGGAGGCGAAGGTACAAGGCAAGGTTCGCCGTGTCGAGGGCGCCTCGACCATTACGCAGCAGGTAGCCAAGAACTTTCTTTTGAGCAATGAGCGCTCGATAGAGCGCAAGCTTAAGGAAGCCATTCTCGCGATTCGTATTGAACGCGCTTATTCCAAAGACAAGATCCTTGAGCTTTATCTCAACGAAATTTATCTCGGCATCGGCGCCTATGGCGTCGCTGCGGCAAGTCTCAGCTACTTCAACAAGGAGCTCAACGATCTCACCGTCGAGGAGGCAGCGTATCTTGCCGCATTACCCAAAGCCCCTAACAACTACCATCCGTTCCGCAAGACCGAGGCAGCACTGATCCGGCGCAATTGGATCATCGGTCAGATGGAGGAGAATGGCTACATCACGTCCGAACAGGCCGAGGCGGCCAAGGCCAAGCCGCTCGGTGTGCGACTGCGCAAGTTGGGCGCGCACGTCTTTGCAGCGGAGTTTTTTGCCGAGGAGGTGCGCCGCCAGATTCAAAGGGAGTACGGGGAAGAAAAGCTTTACGGCGGCGGCCTGTCCGTGCGCACCACGCTCGAACCGCGCTTGCAGCGGATGGCGCGCAACGCCCTCATGGGCGGGCTGGCAGAGTTCGATCGCCGCAAGGGATGGCGCGGACCGGTATCGAAAATCGATATTTCAGGAGACTGGGGCAAGGGACTGATTGACACGGAAAGCCCAGACGACATCTCGCCGTGGCGGCTGGGCGTTGTGCTGAGCGCAAACGCAGAGAAGGCAGTCGTCGGCCTGAAGCCTGCCAAAAAGCAGGACGGAAAGCTTGTCGACGCACGCGAGGCCGTCGAGATTGCTTTTGAAGAGGTGAAGTGGGCCAAGTCCGCCAAGACGAAGAAAGTGCCCAAGGCGGTTACAGACATTCTCTCTCCTGGCGATGTGATCTACGTTGCGCCCAAGGATCCTGACGACATCTCCGGCGTTTGGTCGTTGATGCAGATTCCCGAGGTGGGCGGCGGCATTGTCGCAATGGACCCGCATACTGGACGCGTGCTTGCCGTCGTGGGCGGTTTCTCGTTCCGCCTCAGTCAATTTGATCGTGCGATGCAGGCGCGGCGCCAGCCGGGCTCAGCATTTAAGCCCTTTGTCTATGCGACCGCGATCGAGAATGGCTACAAGCCAACGAGCATTGTGCTCGATGCGCCCATTGAGATTGCGCAGGGTCCGGGCCAAGATATCTGGCGGCCGGAAAACTACGAGAAAGAGAAATCGGGCGGCCCCTCCACGCTGCGCTTTGGCATCGAGAAATCGCGCAACCAAATGACGGTTCGGCTAGCGCAGGATATCGGGATGCCGATGATCACCGAGTACGCTAAGCGGTTCGGAATCTACGACGATCTACTGCCGGTACTTTCCATGTCGCTTGGTGCTGGCGAGACGACGCTTCTGCGCCTTGCCACGGGCTATTGCATGTTGGCCAACGGCGGCCGGCAGGTGCGTGCAACTCTCATTGATCGCATTCAGGACCGATGGGGACGCACGGTATGGCGCCACGACCAGCGCGTATGTGAGAACTGCAAGGCAGAAGAGTGGACGGGCCAGGATGAGCCCCAAACATTCGATGATCGCCAACAGATCATCGACCCGCACACCGCCTATCAGATGACATCAATTTTGGAGGGCGTGGTTCAACACGGTACGGGGCGCTCACTCAAGAAGCTCGAGCGTCCGTTGGCTGGAAAGACGGGCACGACAAATGAAGAAAAGGACGCCTGGTTCGTTGGGTATTCGCCTGATCTCGTCGTCGGCGTGTTCGTTGGATACGATACGCCGCGGCCAATGGGCAAAGGCCAGACGGGGGGGCGCGTTGCGGCGCCCATCTTCGGTGCCTTCATGAAGAAGGCGCTCGCCGACAAACCTGCTACGCCGTTCCGAATTCCCCCAGGTATCAAGTTGGTGCGCGTCAATCACCGTACAGGCTTGCGGGCATCTGCCGATCAGTCGGACACTATCATGGAGGCGTTTAAGCCTGGCGAGGGACCCGACGATGCCTACTCGGTTATTGGTCTGTCGGAAGTGACGGAGACGGGTTCGCCGTCCAACGACGCCTATCAGCCTGCACCGCAGCGCCCAAATTTCGGTTCGGGACGAGGCGGCTTGTGGTGATCGCGCGCTGAGCGGGTCAAGCTGTCTTTGCCGGAGTGAGGGTCGGGCGCGTTTACACGCGCCGTGTCGGCCACTATATCAATGCCACTGAATCCAACACATCGCATTCGTTTCTGGAGGCTGCCATGCGCGCCGAACTGCAAAAGCTCGTCGATTCCATCAGGGAGGCCTTGGTACTCTTAAGGAGGCATCTTTGACTGGGATACGGCTGAGGCCCGGCTGGCGGAGTTCAACAAGCAGGCCGAGGATCCCAACCTTTGGAATGATCCCAAGAGCGCACAAAAGATTATGCGCCAGCGCCAGCAGCTGGAGCGCTCGATGGAGGCTTACCAGTCGCTCGAGCGCGATCTTGACGATAGCGTAACACTGATCGAGCTGGGCGAGGCCGAAGTTGACCCTGCCACCATCGCCGAAGGCGAATCGCAGTTGCGCAAGCTCGATGAAGAGGCCCAGCGGCGCAGCGTCGAGGCACTGCTTTCGGGTGAGGCCGACGCCAATGACACCTACCTGGAAGTTCACGCCGGTGCCGGTGGTACTGAGAGCCAGGACTGGGCCTCAATGCTAGCGCGCATGTACATGCGCTGGGCGGAGGACCGCGGCTACAAGGTGAAAGTGATCGAGGAAAGCCCCGGTGAAGAGGCGGGCTTGAAGTCGGTCACCATTGAGATCAAGGGGGATGATGCCTATGGCTGGCTCAAGACCGAGTCGGGCGTGCACCGGCTGGTGCGCATTTCACCTTATGATAGCAATGCGCGCCGGCATACCAGCTTTGCTTCGGTGTGGGTCTACCCGGTGGTCGACGAAGATATTGACATCGATATCAACGAGGGCGACTGCCGGATCGATACATACCGGTCCTCAGGTGCTGGTGGACAGCACGTCAATACGACGGATTCCGCAGTGCGCATAACGCACCTGCCAAGCGGCATTGCGGTTGCAAGCCAGCAGGAGCGTTCGCAGATCAAGAATCGTGCGATCGCGTGGGCGATGTTGAAATCTCGTCTCTATGAGCAAGAGCTCAAGAAACGAGAGGAGAAGGCGTCAGCCGAAGCCGCGAGCAAGACGGAAATCGGTTGGGGTCACCAGATCCGCTCCTATGTGCTGCAACCTTATCAGCTGGTGAAGGATCTGCGAACCGGCACCCAGAGTTCAAATCCCTCAGCCGTTCTGGATGGCGCCATCGATCCCTTTATCGAAAGCGCTCTGGCGCATCGCATCGAGGGCGGCGGCCCGGTGCACGTTGAGGATCTTGAATAAACGGGCCTAGCAGCCGTTCTGGCAGTGGTGCCGATTAGGAGGTGCTTTCCTTAGGAGCGCTTGCCGGCGAAACAAAGATACCGATCGCAAGCAGCGCGGCGAGGGGGAGCGCCAGGCTCCAAAACGTCAGCTGGATATAGCCATAAGCTCCGGCAACAGTTCCGCCGATAAATGCCAGAACAGTGGGCGCGATGCGTTCAAAGCGCTGCCTGGCCTGCTCGCTCACGCCGGCGACGCCACGATACATATCGACAAAGTCGATCACAGTCTGAGTTAAGTTGACCGTCATGATCGTGGTTGTCGGGTGACCGACTAAGACGAGACGTCCATAACCATTCTGGACTGCCATTGCCGCGACGCCGAGAAGACCAGCCAGGATAGGGCCGGCCTTGTCAGGGTCTGTCACAGGCGACACCGATTGACCGACGAACATGCAACCTGCGAGCAGAAGACCCTGAATCAGGAGAAGGGTGCGAAGAGGAAAGCGGTTCTTTTTCTCATATCCCAACACGATAAAGCGTGTGATCACGACGACGACCACGAAAATTGGTAGTGCGAGCAGCTTTGCAATAAGGCCAGAGGTGCCGTGCACGATGTCAGCGCCTATGACCGTGAAGTTTCCGGTGATGTGAGAGGCGAATAGCCCATACAGCGCGACGAATCCAACAAGGTCGACGAAGCCTGCAACGAAAGATAAGGGCACTGTTGCACATAGTGAGCGGCCCGATGGCTCCAGCGGCAACTCGACGCTCGACATTGCTCTCTCCCCAACTGCACAAGGATGCCACCCGCACAAAGCGGCCAGGCGAACGGATCAATGCTATTGGGGGTAAAGCCACAAAGAACTCGGGGCAAGTCGCTTCACGCTGCAATCCAATGCCAGCGAGGTTGGCGATCTTCAATATGATGCTGAGCAAGGCTTGCGCAGGCTCATTGAGTCACTTCGGTGCTTGAGCGCTGGCGCGTTCGATCGCTTGCTTTATGAGACTTTGCGCCTCTGTGGCATCACCCCAGTGTTCGATCTTGGCCCACTTTCTCGGTTCGAGATCCTTGTAATGGGAGAAAAAGTGCTCGATCTGCTGCACGGAGATTTCGGGCAGTTCGGAATAATATTCGATCTTATCGTAGCGCTTCGTCAGTCTCCGACTTGGCACCGCGATGACCTTTTCATCACCGCTGAATTCGTCTCTGCCGGTGTGACAATGCACGTAGGTGATAGGTGCGGCGAGGCGCCCTTGGGGCAACGTGGCCTGTTGCCGCTTGCCCCATTCTTTTGCCTCGTGGAGCTATCGATGCATCAACCTAGCGCCGAGTAGGGACGTGGCCGGCGGGGGCTAACATGTTAGAAGCCGTTTTTTCCTTACGACCGGAAGACTCATGGGCCTGCAGTTAAACTCGTTGAAACTGATCGAAACCGCCGGTTTTGCAGATTACGCGCTTCTCGATAGCGGGGCGGGGCGCAAGCTGGAGCGTTTCGGCAAGATCGTTGTCGACCGGCCTGAGCCGCAAGCTCTGTGGTCACCACATCTGGCCAGGGCGAAATGGGATGAAGCCCACGCCGTGTTCGCCGGTGAAGACGATGAGGACAAAGGCCGTTGGCGCATCGACAGGCCTGTGCCGGAGAGCTGGCCGGTCGAAGTGCGCGGTGTGACGATGCTGTGCCGGTTGTCGGGATTTCGCCACATGGGGTTGTTTCCCGAACAGCTTCCGCACTGGGAGTGGATGTTGAAGCGCCTTGCGGAATGTCAAGACGAGCGCCCGCGCGTTTTGAACGTGTTTGCCTACACAGGGGCGGCATCCTTGCTTGCGGCCGCAGCGGGTGCTCATGTCACGCACGTTGACGCCTCCAAGAAGGCGATTGCATGGGCCAAGGAAAACCAAGCAGCCTCGAATCTGGAAGATGCGCCCGTGCGCTGGATCCTAGATGATGCGCAAAAGTTCGTGGCGCGCGAGGTGCGCCGGGGCAAGTCTTACGATCTCATAGTGGTCGATCCGCCGAAGTTCGGACGCGGACCTGACGGTGAGGTTTGGGATCTTTTCACCAGCTTGCCGCATTTGATGAGCGATTGTGCAAAGCTTCTCGCGCCCGGGCGCGCAGCGATGGTACTGACGGTCTATGCTATTCGCGCCTCGACGCTGGCTTTTGACCAGCTTGTGCGCGAGGTGCTGGCACCGCGCGACGGAAGTTTTGAGTCGGGCGAGCTGGCCATTCGTGAGCACAAAGGGGAGCGTGCGGTACCGACATCGCTTTTTACCAGATGGATGTGCGATGACGCAGCACGCCAATAAGCCGGCAATGGCGCCTAAGCCGATCACCAGTTTGCAAAACGAACGGGTGAAGGCCATTCGCTCGCTGGAAATGCGCAAGGTCCGCAAGGAAACGGGGCTGTTCGTTGCCGAAGGGGCATCGATCCTCATCACAGGGCGCGAGCACGGCTTCGTGCCCGAGACGTTAGTGTTTCAAGCGGGGAGTGCAAGCAGCGGGGTGGCGCGCGGTCTTGTCGCTTGGGCATTAGACGCGGGCGCGGAATGCCTTGAAGTGACCGAGGCGGTGCTTGGCAAAATCGCATCGAAGGATAACCCGCAAAACATGTTGGCAACGTTTCGCCAGCGCTGGGGAGCGGTGCCGGATACTGCGAAAGCAAAACAAGCAGATCTTTGGCTGGCATTGGAAGAGGTGCGCGATCCCGGCAACCTCGGGACGATTATTCGCACCGTCGATGCTGTTAGCGCCTCAGGTGTGATCTTGATCGGCAATTGTTGCGATGCTTATTCACGCGAGTGCGTGCGCGCAACAATGGGGTCAATCTTTGCCGTGCCCCTCGTGAAGATGGCACGTGAGGAGTTTGCTAACTGGCGCGCCGGCTGGAAAGGCGAGGTTATCGGCACACACCTCGAGGCCCGCGAGGATTTTCGCAAGGTGCAACTTGCCGGACCGGTGCTTGTGATGATGGGCAGTGAAGGTTCTGGATTGTCGAAGGCACTCGCAAAAGCATGCACGCGTCTGGTCAAGATTCCCATGGCTGGCCAGCTTGATTCCCTAAACATAGCTGTGGCCACGGGGTTGGTGCTCTACCATCTGCGTGGCCCGAATTTGGCGCTCTAGACGAATGCGCATCGAATATCATCGCACCTTGATTGCCGACCGCGAGCGCAACGCGGCCTTTGCGCGCGCGCTGAAAGCAGTCATTCGCGAGGGCGAGACGACGGTTGCGGACATCGGGGCCGGCACGGGGGTTCTGGCGCTCATCGCAGCGCGTCTCGGAGCGCGTGAGGTCTTTCTTTATGAGGCCGCTGAAGTCGCCGGCGTGGCTGCCAAGGTGTTGAAGGCAAACCGCGCGGGCAACTGCCATTTGATCCCCTGCCACTCGACCGAAATGGATGATCCGCCGCGGGTCGACGTCATCGTGTCTGAAACGCTTGGGAACTATCCTTTTGAGGAGAACATTATCGAGACGTTGAATGATGTGCGACAGCGTTTCCTAAAACCCGGCGGCGTGATCATTCCCGGCCGCCTGGATCAATTCGTGGCGCCGGTTACGAGCGATCGCATCCACAGTGAGTTGTGCGCCTGGAATGACGTTGGGGTTGACCTCGATTTCTCACCCGCGATGACGATGAGCTGCAACAACATCTATGTGCGCACCCTGGCGCCTAAGGAGCTTCTTGATAAAGGTGAAAGCGCCAAGGTTTGGGATGCCATTGACTTCACGAAGCAGAACCGTTCGGCCCGCAAGGGCGAGGTTTTCTGGCGCATGTCGCGCGCGGCGACAATCTTCGGCTTTGTCACGTGGTGGGTGGCAGAGCTGGGCCCCCACATCACCTTATCGACAGGACCGGATGCGCCGCGAACGCATTGGGAGCAACTCTATTTTCCACTGCTGACGCCGTTGAAGTCCCGTCGAGGTGAGATCGTGACGATTTCACTACGCTCACGCACATCCATGGACGAGGGAACGCACCTGGCCTGGACGGCGATGCGCCTCAACGCAGAAGGTCAAAGACTGGAACGCCAAGCCTTGAATCTCGACAAGGGGTTTCTGCCCTGAATGATGAGCGCGCGCACCGCTTCACGCCTGAAGAGCCAGGATGGTCGAGGCGATGATCGTGCCGCCTATGGCCACCGTCGAAAGCCAAGCGAAAGCATTCTTAAGGCGTGCGCGATTGCGCTCGCGGCGCGCTTTGCCGAGCCACTCCGCTGAGCGTGGAGGTGAGGTGCATTCTTCTTGAGCTGGGCGCTCAACAGGCGCGCTCTGTGCCGTCTGTGCGAGTGACGGGGTGGTGCCAATTACTTGCGATGGCGCTTGCGGCTGTACCCATCCGCTCTCCGGAGGTGGGGCTACATAAGCCGATTCAACGCGCGCCAGGCGGTTCATCAACGGGCCTTGATGCATCACGCTGGCAATTTCTGCCGCTAAATCCCTTTCCGACTGTATCGGTTCGTGTAGGTTTGCGCGGGCTTGCGTGGCCATTGTACCGGGGTTCCGGCTCGTTGCAGGTTGCGGTTGGACAACGCCACTGACGACAAATTCCGGAATCACGCGCGACGGCAGGTCGCGACGCATAGGCATCGACTTTGAACTGTATTGGAGCCGATCTTGACGCGGATACGGGGCGGTGACGGCGTTGGGCAACGCAACTGACGCATCACGAAAGCGGACGGCGAGAGCACGCATGATACAACCTTCTCATACCGTGCTGCCACGCACACTCTTGAACTCGGCACCAAGAAGGCTGGCAGCGTTTGCGCCTCGCAATCTAATAAAGCCTAATGTCGTGGCCGGAGCGTGGCAGAGATGTGTGAAGTCGGAGCATTTTTCGTTTGGGAGGGGATGCAATGCTGCTTTTGGTGATTGGTTTGGTCGTATTCTTGTCGATCCATCTCGTGCCGAGCAACGTGGAGTTACGCAACGGCCTCGTCGCGCGGTTTGGTGAGACCGGGTACAAGGCGTTCTTCGCGATCGTGTCTCTGATTGGTTTCGTGATTATCGTTCTGGGTTTTCACAAACTCCAATTACACCCAGGCAAGAACCCTCAGCTTTGGTATCCGCCGCTATGGTGCCGGCATCTTGCCGTCGCGCTCATGCTGCCAGCCATGATTGCGCTCGTCGCCGCTTACGTCCCTTCACGCATTCATACTATGCTGCGCCACCCCATGCTGGTCGCGATCAAGATCTGGGCGTTAGCGCATCTTCTTGCCAATGGCGATTTGGGATCGCTCATTCTATTCGGAAGTTTCCTCGCCTTTGCCGTCTATGATCGCATCTCAGTCAAGAAGCGGGACGCGCTTGGGCCACTCGGCACAAAGACTGGTCCTGCCATAAACGACGTGATCGTCCTCGCGGGAGGCACAGCTCTCTACGTCGTGCTTTTGTTATGGGGTCACGAATATCTGATAGGGGTTTCACCGATCTCGTAACGGCAGCGAGGGCTAAACTACTTGTTAATCAAAAAAAACGCGTTTTGGCGGCGTGGGCCGTTCAATGCGCTAATTGCGGCATTCGCGCTCGAATACCGGCGGCGGCCTAGCTATTCTTCTTGTTGCTAATTAGTGTGCAGCAGGACACGAACCCGTTATTTGAGTATAAGTACGCGCATGTCTTTGCACGGCACTCAGAAGCGTCTGATGGCGCCCGATATCACCGCCCTCAAGCGTCGCGGCGGGATCGTCGCGCTGACGTCGTATCACGCGCATACCGCCGCGATCGCGGACAAGTATTGCGACTTCCTCCTCGTTGGCGACAGCCTCGGCATGGTGATGCACGGTTACGAGACGACCGTGCCAGTTCCGCTGGAGCTGATGATCATGCATGGCCGCGCCGTGGTGCGCGGCGCCAAGCGTGCGCTCGTGGTTGTCGACATGCCATTCGGCTCCTATGAGGAAAGCCCCTCGGTAGCGTTTCGCAATTGCGCGCGCGTCATGAAGGACACGGATTGCGGTGCGGTGAAGATCGAGGGCGGGCGGCGCATGGCGGAGACGATTCGCTACCTCGTTGACCGCGGCATCCCTGTCATGTCCCACATTGGTTTGACACCGCAGTCGGTGAACGTGATCGGCGGATTTAAGGCGCAGGGTCGCCACCCTGAGCAGTGGGCGGCGATCGAAGAGGACGCGCGCGAGGTTGCCGAAGCAGGCGCCTTCGCGCTCGTTCTGGAAGCGATGACTGAGCCGCTCGCTGCGCGGATCACCGCGGCAATTGAGATACCGACTATTGGGATCGGCGCGTCGCCCTCGTGCGATGGGCAGATCCTCGTAATGGAAGATATGCTGGGTCTGAGCCCCCGCGTGCCGCGGTTCGTCAAGAAGTTCGGCCGGATCGGCGACGCGATCGAGGGGGCGATCCGGACCTATTCGGAAGAGGTGCGGGCTGGTACGTTCCCGGCCCCAGAGCACACCTACTCCATGAAGGCCGGGTCTGGCCCTTCAGCCGGGCGCACGCGGCCGGTCGACCTAAAGGCCACGAAAAAGCCGAAAACAACGAGCAGCTAAGCGTCGCGGGGCAGTTGCGGGCGAGCCGTGATAGGCATGGCCGATCAATGGTTTGCGCAAAGGAAGCTCTCAGCTATCTATGCGCCTCTACCGAGAGTCCCCCCTCAGGGCCTTCTCACAAACAATTCAACGCAAGAAGCTGAAGGGCTGAGTCCAGAATGGTCGATAACAACGACAACCTACTCCGAGAGGTCGAAGAAGAGCTGCGAAGAGAGCGGCTGGAGAAGCTGTGGAAGCAGTACGGCAACTATGTTATTGCCGTCGCCGCGCTGATTGTCATCGTCGTCCTCGGTTACAAATATCTGCAAAAGGTCCGCCTCGAGGCCGCACAAGCCGCAGGCGCGCAATACGCGGCCGCAATGACGTTGAAGACGGACGGTAAGAAGGAGGAGGCGACAAAGGCCTTCGAAACGCTCGTCAAAGAAGGCCCGGCCGGGTATCGGGCCTTGGCGCAGCTACAACTTGCTGGTCTGCTCAATGAGCGGGGAAAAAAGGACGAGGCGCTGGCGACTTACGAAGAGCTCGCCAAGGATAACACTGCCGATTCGCTTTTGAGTGGATTTGCCGCGTTGCAAGCGGCCTCATTGCGGCTTGCCGACGCCGACTGGACGGAGATGCAGAATCGGCTCAACGATTTATCGGCCGATGACAGCGCGTGGCGCTACAACGCGCGCGAGCTTCTGGGATTGGCGGCATTCAAGGCGGGTAAGACTGACGAGGCGCGCAAGATCCTCGAACCGTTACTCGCCGATCAAAGCACACCCCAGGGCGTCGTCGATCGTGCACAGATCGTGATGGGACAAATCGTTGCCGCAAAAATTGCCAAGGAGGCAGCAGCGAGCGGGTCGCAGACGCCAAAGGCGGCGGCAAATGCCGGCACGGGAACCGCTCCAGGTGGAGAGGCAGCCGCAGCGAGCGAGAAGAAGGAATAGGATAGCGGGCATGACGGGGTGGATTCGGCCGGCGTATATTGCAGTGGTGGGGCTTGTTGCGCTCACACCGCTTTCAGGCTGTTCCGATAGCCTCGATAGCTTACCCAAACTGGGCGATCTCAATCCCTTTGCGGAAAAGCAAGTGCCCTTGCCCGGACGGCGCATCTCCGTGATGCCGGCTCAGAGCAGCAAAGTCCCTGGCGACCTTGCTGATGCGAGCAAACCGATCGCCTTGCCACCGCAGCACGTGAACGATGATTGGGCCCAGCCTGGTGGTGCCCCAAACAACGCACCAGGCCACCTGGCGTTCAATGGCGCGGCAAAAGAAGTTTGGTCGGCCGACGCCGGTGAAGGTTCGAGCAGTTCGGGCCGGGTGACGGCCAGCCCCATCGTCTATGGCGGCTACATTTATACGCTCGATGCGGAGGGCAACTTAAGCTCGTTTTCCACGTCAGGCGGATCGGCCAAATGGCGCGTCTCGCTCAAGCCAGACAGAGAGAATGCGCAAACCAGCTTCTGGTCGATGTCGGTCACGAATGTATTTAGTGGCGATGGGGGCGGCTATGGCGGCGGCCTTGCGGCCGATTCTGGGCGCCTTTATGCGGCGAGCGGCTATGGCAACGTTGTCGCGATCGATCCTCAGACGGGCAAGAAGCTTTGGGAAAAAATGTTGGGCGCACCCGTGCGTGCCTCGCCAACAGCGGCAGGCGACCGTGTGTTCGTCATCACTCTTGATGGTCGCTTCTATTGTCTTGCGGGCGCCGATGGCGGTGAGCTTTGGTCGGTACGCGGGCTGCCGCAGCAGGCAAGTTTGCTTACCAATGCCAGCCCGGCCGTCGATGGCGAGATTGTTGTTGTACCCTATCCCTCCGGTGAACTCGTCGCTTTGAAGGTGGCAGATGGTACGTCGGTGTGGTCGGAGAGCCTAACGCGCACGCGCACGACGTCACAGATTACGTCGATGAGCGACACCGCACGTCCGGCGATTTCGCAAGGCACGGTCTATGCCGTGGGTCATGCGGGTCGCATGGTGGCGACGCAAAGCGCGACAGGCGAACGCCTTTGGTCACTTAATGTGCCCGGCACGCAAGCACCTTGGGTGGCTGGAGACAGCGTCTTCGTCGTCGATACCGGGGGGCAGTTGATGGCCGTCTCGCGCGCTGGCGGCAAAGTGCAGTGGACGGTTAAGCTGCCAGATGGCGGTTCCTGGTCAGGTCCTATACTGGCGGGCGGGACGCTGTGGCTTGCCTCTGCAGGCGGCAAGCTGGCGGGCGTCGAGGCGACCACGGGGCGTATTGTCGTGCAGAAGGATCTCGGCGATCCTGTTTATATCGCGCCGGTGGTGGCGCAAGGGCGGATGTATGTCCTCACCGACGAAGCCAAGCTGATCGCGCTGAACTAAAGCGTTCTGCGCACCGAAGCGGCGCATTTAGGCGCCGGGCTTTCCTACGTCCACTGGTTTGAGGCATAAGCAGCCCTCAAGCCAGGACCAATTCCAATGTCTTCAAAGCAAGTGGTCGCCATTTTAGGCCGGCCCAACGTCGGTAAGTCGACGCTGTTTAACCGCCTCACCGGAAAGCGAACCGCCCTTGTCTCCGATATGCCGGGGCTGACGCGCGACCGGCGCGAGGGCGAGGCGTTGCTCGTCGATCGTCCTGTTCTGCTGGTTGATACAGCCGGTCTCGAAGAAGCCAAGCGCGGCTCAATCGCGCAACGCATGCGCGAGCAAAGTGAGGCGGCGTTGCGGGAAGCCGATCTCGTACTGTTCATGATCGATGCGCGTGAGGGCGTGACGCCGGCCGACCAGGTTTTTGCGCGCATAGTGCGGGCATCGGGGCGCCCGGTTATTGTCGTGGCCAACAAATGCGAAGGCCGTGCTGGTGAGGAAGGATTCTACGCCGCATTCGAATTGGGCTTTGGTGATCCGGTTGCGATCTCAGCCGAGCACGGCGAAGGGCTTGGTGAGCTCGTTACAGAAATGATGTCGGCGCTTGGTCTTTCGACGAGCGTGCCAAATGAGGATGAGGCGAAGGCGACCAAGGAAAAGGCTAAGCTTGACATTGACCGCCCCATTCGCGTCGCCATTGTGGGACGGCCCAACGCTGGAAAGTCAACGCTCGTCAACGCGCTGCTCGGTGAGGAGCGTATGATTACCGGGCCGGAGCCTGGGCTGACGCGCGATGCCGTGCCAAGTGACCTTGAATGGTCTGGCCGTCGCGTGCGCCTCTACGACACGGCTGGCTTGCGGCGAAAAGCGAAAGTGAACGAGCTGGCAGAGAAGCTCGGCGCTAGCGATGCAATTCGCGCAATCCGCTTTGCCGAAGTCGTCGTGCTGATTATTGATGCGGAACGGCTGATTGAGCATCAAGACCTGACGATTGGAGATCTCGTCACGCAGGAAGGGCGCGCGCTCGTCATCGCGATCAACAAATGGGACTTGGTCGAGGACAAGCAGAAGACGCTGAAGGAGCTGCGTACAACCTTAGCGCAGCGTCTGTCGCAAGTTCCAGGTGTGGCCTTCGTGACGATTTCGGCGTTGAGTGGCCGCGGTACCAACCGGCTGATGGAGGCGGTGTTAGACGCCTATGACGTGTGGAACCGGCGCGTGCCGACAGCGGACCTCAACCGCTGGCTCGAGGAGGCGGTTGGGCGACATGCACCTCCAGCGGTTACGGGGCGACGCATTAGATTGCGCTTCATGACACAACCGTCGGCGCGGCCGCCGACTTTCGTGGCATTCTGCTCGCGGCCGGAGGGGCTGCCCCAATCCTACGTTCGCTATCTTACAAATAGTCTGCGCGAGACATTCGATCTGCCAGGCGTGCCAATCCGCTTCAATCTTCGCAAAGGCGAAAACCCCTACGCAAAGCGCAAGGCTCGACGCTGATGAATTTAGATTGCAGGTGTGGTGCGTAAGCGCTGGCACACCTCCGATCATCGGCGTACGGTTTGAGTCGTTCAGACGCTGCGCCCCAGCGGCGCTGGCGAGGGGGAGTTCAACGAATGCAAGCTCGATGGCAGAGGTTCGCGCCGCTGCGTGGCCAGAAGCGCCGGGCGGTTTGGGGTCCCGGCGTCAGCGTAGCTGCAATGGCAATTGCGATGCTCGTCGCGATCGGCTCGCAAGCTGGCGCCTATCCCACTCATGTCAACAAGTCTTGCAAGCGCGACTATTATAAGCTCTGTGCGGCCTACTCCGTTGGCACACCAGAGTTGCGCCGCTGTATGGAGGCGAAGCACAGGTCGATTTCAAGGCGCTGCGTCGACGCGCTGAGGCGCGCGCGGTTGATACCAAAAAGGTATCTAAGGCGCTGATCGAGCTCTGGCGAATTACCGTTAGACTTTAGAAAATGCAGCGGACGGGAGCAGCGGCGAACCCGAAGATGCCGCATTGCTCACCGTCCACACGGATGACAGCTGCACGTCTGGCGCCGTTCCGGACCACAACAACTAGGTTGCACGTCTCAACGTTGCAAGAGTTTTTTTGAGAACAGTTCGCTCCCGAGTTAAGCTCGCGCCGCACAATTGGAAGGTTGCCGCATGACCGAGCAAGGGACTGAAGTCCTTTTTTATCACCTTGAGCGCCAGGGATTGGAGAAGGTGCTGCCAAGCCTTGTCGAGAAGACGTTGGCGCGGGACTGGCGTGCTGTTGTGCAGGCGGGCTCCGAGGAGCGGTTGGCGGCGATCGATCTGGCGCTATGGACCTACAAGGACGATAGTTTTCTTGCGCATGGTACGGCCAAGGACAGGCACGCCGCTGACCAGCCCGTATATCTGACGACTGGCGACGATGCGCCAAACGGGGCAGGTGTGCGCTTCGTTGTCGACGGCGCGGATGTAAAGGATTTCTCTGGCCTGACGCGCGTGGTCTACCTATTCGACGGTAACGATGAAGGGGCCGTGGCCAAGGCGCGCACCCAGTGGGCGGCGGCCAAGGAAGCGGGTTGTCCTGTGACCTACTGGCAGCAGAGTGCGCAGGGAAAGTGGGAAAAGAAGGGGTAAGCAGTGTGCTCAACTCTTAGGCATTCGCGTTTGATCGCCATCAATCATAGTTCGGGTTTCCGCGCGCTAGTGTGAGCAGCAGTGATTTGTATAGGCTCAGCAGCAGTAAGGGTGACGGGGCATGATGTGGCGAATAAACGGAATGTGCGGGGCAATTCTTGTTGCAGCAGTTAGTATCACGAGCTCTGTCCAGATAGGCAGCCTGGCGTTTGCGCAAATTGGGCCTAGTCCTCGAGAGGGGCAAGTGCTTGCCGAGAAACTATGCATCTCCTGCCATATTATCGGCGGCCAAGCGGCAAGCGTGAGCGTGCCTGCGGATGTGCCAAGTTTCGTTGCTATCGCAAACAAGCCAGGTCAGACCGCTGAAGCCATCGCAGGGCGCATTGTTGTTCCGCATCCGCCGATGCCGCAAATCCACCTCACCCGCAGTGAGATTGCCGATCTTGCAGCTTACATCCTATCGTTGCGCAAGCCGTGACGTGCGTTGCGCGTCGGCTTTGCAATTGTGATCAACGGCAAGTTAAGTGATCCTGCAGATAAGCAAAAAAGTGCATCGCCGACAACAAGTTGATGTGCGCCAAGTTCATAGTGCCCCGACCACGTTCGTGTTAGCAACAACGCATCTGCAACGTTCAGGTTGGAGTGTCACATGGCCCGCTTTACACGTTCGTCTTGCTGGCGTTCACCGCCGCGATTGTCCCTGCCGCATTAGAAGCGACAGAGATACCGACCACCGCGCAGAAGCATGCGATCCGATCCAACTGTGTCAGCGACTACCGGGCTCATTGCTCCAGCGTGCCAACCGGCGGGATGGCTGCTCTGGTCTGTCTGGAGCAACATATGGAAAGCTTGTCATCGGCCTGCCAGTCGGCCATGAAAGCGGTTGAAGGCGGGAGCGCGGGGAGGTCTCGCGATGCGCCAGAGTGGCACGGTCAAATTCTACAATTCGCAGAAGGGCTACGGGTTCATAACCCCGGACGAAGGCGAAAAGGACGTTTTTGTGCATGTCACGGCGGTCGAGTGGTCGGGAATTGGTAGCCTGGATCAGGGCATGCGCATCTCGTTTGAGACCGAGCCTGACAAGCACGGCAAGGGTCCCAAGGCCGTCAACCTGGAAGCCAACGCCTGAAGTGCGCTCCGGCTGACGACCCGATCGGGAATGACAGGCGTCGGGGGCGTCACCCGGCGGCCACTCATTCCCAACTTTTTTTGCTCCCGTCTCTCTCGCCGATGGGCAACGGCCTGGTTCTGAGGCAAGTTCCCGGCCGGTATATACAGTGCAGGGAATTTCGGGAGATACCGTGATGACCAAAATCAGCCGGTTAGCCATGATCGCCGCTGCGGCCGCTGTCGTGTCGTTTGGGGTTTCTGAGCCCGCCGAGGCAGGTAAGTGCTTCAGGAAGGCAGCCTCAGGCACCGCTGGATCGCTAAAGGGTGCAAAATTCCAGGTCTATGAGGCGCTGCTCCAATCCTTCGACTGGGGCGTCTGGGCGGCCTGGATGAGTTCGGGCACGACGCCTGGCTACAGGGTAGCTCCGCCGCGGTACACCTGTGCCAAGGGTGGCATGGGTTACAACTGCAAGGGCGTCACGACCATTTGCAAGACGTCGTAGGTCTTGAGTGTTTTAGCCGGGCGCGTTGCCCGGCTAACTCCGGACTAGACCTTTTAGCAATCCGACAATGATCACGAGGATCGCGCCGCCGGCCGCACCGCTCAAGACTTGGGCAAGCACGGCGGCCGGTTCAGCGATCGTGCCATCGGCGAGCGCTGCGGGGCCAAGCGCCAGATAGCCCGTCAGGACAAGGCCGCCAACCGATCCACCCACGCAACCAACGATCGCGTTGCCAAATGACCCGAGGCTCACACCGCCGGGCAAAGCGGCCGCCACTAGCGCGCCGAGGGTGCCGCCAAGCAACTGAATAGCCAGGGTGACGTAATCCAACAATCTTCACCAATGTTAACATTTGAGCGCTAATTTGGAGGGGCGAGAGGAACCAAATCCGCCGTCGAGCCTTTGGACTAGCCCTTATAAAGCAATGGAGTGCTAGCCGGGAATACAGGAGGTTTTGCGCTAATATGCTCCTCTTAGGCGTGTTCGCCGGGCGACAAGGGTGGCCCAAAACGTGCCAAGGGCGGTGGTTTTTTAGGCGCGTATTGTTTTTTCCAGTAGACTATGCGTTCGGTGCTAGAGGGAAAACGCTTAAGAGGTTGATGGATCATGAGAAGTTTTATCGTGTTTGCGGTGGCATTGGGCGCGGTGGCTGTGTTTGCCCCCGTTACGCCAGTCAGTGCCGGAGATGGCGCATACGCCAACGGGCACGGTCACCATGGATCCCGCCGTCAACGCAAGGCAGGCCCTCGCGTCAAGGGCTATACTCATTATTGGTACGGGGATGCGTGCTACGATTTGCCAGATCCCGATGAGCGCTACCTCTGCCAGTTTGCTGGCTTTATCGATCCCGAACTCGATAAGCAGACCCCAGCCGGTCCGTTTGACAGCGGTTTCTTCTTCAATTCCGGCATTGGCCAAAACGGCGGCGAATCGCCCTACATGAATTAAGGGCGGCGCGCGAAAGGCATCCAGAGTCACAAAAATGCCCGGTTCACACCTTTGTGGATCGGTGCCTAGGTATGGGCTGGCCTCCTCGCTATAGCTCTGCCATCAATAGTTTCAATACTCTGGCTAACTGGAGTGCTCCGATGAGCCCGATCCGACCTTGCGCCATCGCCGCCGTCGCCTTGAGCCTGATTGCAGCACACGCTTTGCCGGCCCAAGCAGCATGCAAGCGTTTTGGCTTCCTGGTGAATGACTACGGCAAAGAAGGTCCGACCAAGGACGCTAAGGCGCTGCTCGACAGCCACATCAAGAAGTGGACGGCAGAAAAGGGCATCACCGATTTTAAGGTCAGCAAGAAGCAGGTGAAGTGCGAGCTCTTCTTGGATGTTGGTCTTTTCGATGAGTACACGTGCACTGCGAAGGCCAGTGTCTGCTGGGGGGAAGGGCAAACAAGCGCCGCCGCGAACAGTGCTTCCACGGATTCAGGTGCTGCGGACAGTGCCCCCGCGAACAGTGCCGCTGCAAACACGGCCGCTGCTGATGACGACGACTTCGAATTGCCACCAGCACCATTGCGCAAGGCGGCGACCGCACCAGAGACGGCGAGCCCTGTAGCGGCGGGGCAGGCTGCGGCCAAGGAAGGCGATGCCCCTATGACGGCTGAAAAGGCCGCCGAGGAAGCCGAGGCAGCGGCTCAGGCCGCAGCCACAGCGGCGCAGAAGGCGGCAATGGAAGCTCAGGCTGCTTCGAAGGCCTTGCCGACGGCGGCCGGGCAGACTGCGGCTTCCAAAGCCAGCGACGATACAGCGTCCGGTGAGGCATCAACGCCAGCTGCGACAGAGTCCGCGAATGCCAAGCCGTCCGCCGCGCCGCCCTCGGTTATCGAAACCGGAGCCTTGCCCACCAACGCTAAGGCTGCAGCTGCAGAGGTTGCAAAAACGTCGCCGGATATGGCCAAAGGGACGGCAAATCCAGGCAAAGTGTCAGCCGCCGCCGATGCCAGTGAACGCGCTGCGGCAGCAGAAGCCGCTGCTGCAGCAGCAGAACGGGCGGCTAAGGCCGCTGAAGAGGCTGCCGCTGCTGCCAAGGCTGCGGCCGCGGCGGCCATTGCCGCCAGCGAGGCAAGTCAGGGCGGACCAGTCGTTCCCGCGCTCCAATGAGCGAATTTAGAAGAACCGCAATCGACTGCCAGCGCTAATCTTTGGGTTCGATCCGCAGCGCTGAAGCTTGTACGTCAGCTTTTTTTCTTGATGCGATCAAGACGCAGGCGATGGCGATCATCTGTCAAAAGGATAATCGCGCCCACGCCGGTACAAACGACGCCGAGAGCCGTTGCGCCGGCAATAAGGAACATGATCAGCACCTGATACTTCGCAGCCTCCACCGGGTCCACGCCGGCCAGGATCTGGCCCGTCATCATGCCCGGCAGGGCGACAATTCCGGTCGTTGCCATGGCATTGAGGATCGGGATCATGCCGGTCCGCATCGCGACGTGCAGCACGTTACTCATGGCCTTAAACCGATGTGCGCCGAGAGCAAGCCGAGCCTCAATGGCATTGCGCTCGCGCACTGCCGTTTCTGTCATAGTGTCGAGGACGAGGCACATGCCGGTCAGCGTGTTGCCAAGCACCATACCCATTATGGGCAGCACGTAGCGCGGCGCATACCACGGATCAGGCCCGATAATTATTCCAACGCCCAGACCCGTCACAGCTATGCCGACGAAAAATAGCGTGGCGGTTTGCAGGCTAAATGCCTGCCAACCTCGCAGGGGGCGAGCTTGGCGAGTCATGACCTCGATGCCAGCGGCAATCACCATGACAAGCCCCAGCATGGCTGTCCAAGTCGGCGAGGTTTGCACGAAAACGAACTTGAGAATTAGGCCGATCAACGCGAGCTGCACAACCATGCGCACGACCGCAATGGCGATGCTCTTTTCCAATTGAAGCCGGAAGAACCACGATATGGCGGCATTGATAATGAGCAGCGTAGCCGCGAGCATGAGATCGGTCGTCGTTAGGGGGACGTAGCTCATGCGGCGTGCTCCGCCGTGGTACCAGTGCCAGGACGCTTAGGCAGCAGCAGCCGCACATGTGCTAGTCGCTCAACTTGAGCACGATTGTGGCTTGCGAGTATTACGCTGCGCCCTGATAGGAGCTGAAACTTGATGAGTTCCTCAACAAGGGCCGTTGCTTGCGGATCGAGTGAAGCGGTCGGTTCATCGAGGAGGAGGACCTTCGGATTATCCAATAGTGCCCGTGTGAGTGCTAGACGCTGGCGCTCTCCGGTCGAGACCACTGAGAGCGGACGGTTGAGCAGGCTGGCTGGCAGTCCAAGTGCTGCGAGCAGCCGCTGGAGGCGTCCTGCCTCCGGGTTATCCGTATCGCTAAAGGCACCCTGCGCCGTTTCCGTCCACCAACTCGGCTCGGCTGCGCAATAGCGCACGTGACGCCGCCATTCCGAAGCCGGCATCTCATTGCGCTCTGCCCCGTCCAGAAAGACAAGCCCTTGAGACAGATCGAGATCGGCAATGGCGCGCAGTAGGCGTGTCTTGCCGGAGCCGGACGGCCCCTCGATGGCAAGGCACTCACCATCGGCAACCTTAAAGGTCAATGGCGATTGATCGCCGATCCGCAAGTGTTCGACGCGGAGCAAAGCGTGCACTCTCTTGGTTAGGATTTGTCTGGCGAATAAGGCCTGGCAAACAAGACGGGCAAGGCGCTAATTCAAAACTCTTCATTTTCGGGTCTGCACTCCGTTAAGGATGTGGGCAGGTTGATCTTATCCAACTTGTGTAGAGCGTTCGGCGTTGCAATCTGCAAACACGTCAGTGGTATTGAAATGGCACGTACTAAGCCTGGGGCTTTGCAGACAGTAGGATGTCAGCGCCGTCTTTCAGAATTTCCAAGCGCATGGCCGCACTGCCAGCAAGCCGCCACGTGTAATAGGCCTGGATGGACATGGCATCGAGTTGGGGCACCTGTTCGCCTGTGATGAACTCCACAAGGTATTGCGGCGGCCTGGCGTTAGGGCCGCGGCAGCGAATCATGAAACTCGGCGCTTCGAGTGTGCCCCCCATCTGCACGTCGATCTCGCCGCCGCGTGGCAGTGCAGTCATTGCGCTAGCTATGAGATTGAGCAACAGCTTGACCTTGTCCTTGACCATGTGGCCAGGAACGGCGCGCCATATGAGATTGTGTTTGCCCTGGCCAACGAAGCCGCGCGAAATCTGCTCGGCGGTGCTGAGATCAATCATCGCGCCGGCTGAGCCAGCCGCGCCGAATGCAAAACGGGCAAACTGCAACCGCGCCGAAGCCTGCTCTGTCACGTTACGAATAACGTCGAGCGCATAGTTCTTGGCTTCGGCGTCATCATCCTCGTCTAGAATCTCCAGCCCATTGTAGATGGCCCCGACAGGCCCAATAACGTCATGACAGATCTTGCTCGAGATGAGGGCCGCGAGTTCAAGATCAGTTGGATTGGTGCGCTCGCCCATCCATTCCCCCAATGTTGTCATAGGACCGAGCGACCGAGGCAACTTTAGCGCCCCGGTAAGTTGGGGCGCGCGCCGCATAAGCGAAGTTGGGCCGCTTGCGAAGTGTCGTAGTATTCTGATACACGGGCCGCACTTTCGATGCAAAGGCCTGTAACGAATGACGCCGCGCGCCCTTGATTTTCGCGGGGTAGCAAGAGTTCTACCGCGGCCACAGTCGGCCCGCTGGCTGCAAGTCTCAAGGCGCAATGCGAATCAGGGGATATTTGAGTGCATGACAATCGATGCTGATAGGGACCTGCTCGAGGCGCTGCTTCCCGTTGTTCTGGCGGCCGGCCGGATTGAGATGAAATACTTCGACTCGGGCGTCGAGGTTAAAACCAAGGCCGACGCGACACCGGTTACGGTTGCTGATCACGAAGCAGAAGTCGTGCTGGTCGATGGATTGAACCGAATCGCACCAGGCGTCCCCGTCATTGCAGAAGAGTCCGTTGCCGCGGGTAAAGTTCCCGAGACAGGCGGCGAGTTCTTTCTGGTCGATCCGCTTGATGGAACGCGCGCGTTTATTGCACGCAAACCCGATTTTACGATCAACATCGGGCTTGTCAGAGACAATCAGCCTGTTTTCGGCATTATCTATGCCCCGGCGCTGGGAAAGTTTTTCGCAACGCGCAGCCTTCAAGATGCCGTGGAGGCAGACATTGCGCCGGAAGCGCAGGGTAAGCGGCTGGACGACTATACGTTCAGGCCGCTGTACGCGCGCGATCCCGATCCCAACGCTCTTGTGGCGTTCGCAAGCCGTTCACATGCTGCGCAAGATACAGACGCGTTTCTAAAGCGCCTGCCGATTACTGAGACGAAGAAGGCCAGCTCTTCGCTCAAATTCTGTTTGATCGCGCGCGGCGAGGCCGATCTCTATGCCAGGTTGGGGCAGACGAGCGAGTGGGATACGGCTGCGGGCCAGGCGATCCTGACGGCAGCAGGCGGTTCAGTGACGACGCTTGATGGTGCACCCCTGACCTATGGCAAGAGGGCTGACCGGTACATCAATCCACATTTTGTTGCCTGGGCTCGCGGGCCGCTGCTCCGCGCCGCGTAAGAGTAGTGAAACTGCCGCATATGGGCCACGGTTTATCGCGGATTGGCCACACTTTGGTAACACTTTCGGTAGAAAAATCATAAAATTATACGGATCCGCGGGTCGGCCGCGGAGGCCTGTGCAACACAACGGATTTTTGCCATGGTGCTCTCCAGCCACGGATGCCGGTTTTCATCCGCTCTAACTGTCGTGCTTGCTTTCGTAGTTGCAACATTTGCCCTGCCTCGAACGGTGGCTGCGCAAAACAACGATTATGGCACCAACGGCGGATACGACACTTACAACAACGATGCCTATCGCCCGGATGGCACGGCGGGCACGAACAATGCTCCTTACCGGCCGGGTGGCGTTTACCGAGAGAACGACAACTACCGACGTTATGACGGTCCGCCAGCAAACAGCGATGCCTATCGCCCGGAGGGTGAGCGCGACGCGCGGGGCTATGGCGAACCTTATTCACCGGAACCCGTCGGTCCTGATGAGGTGCCACCAACGAATGATACCTATTCGCAGAACGAGATCATGCGTGCCGGCCACGGTTTCTTTGGATCGGTGAGCAAGGGACTGGCTAGCGTTGTGGAATATACGTTCCAGAAGGCGGGCCGGCCGAATGGCTATATTCTCGGCGAGGACGCTGGCGGCGCCTTTATTGCGGGCCTCCGTTACGGCGAAGGCGCGCTCTACACAAAGGATGCCGGCGTTCACAAGGTTTTTTGGCAGGGCCCCTCGATCGGCTATGATTTCGGCGCAGAGGGCTCTAAAACGATGGTGCTGGTCTACAACCTCCGCGACCCCTCGCAGATTTACCGCCGCTTTGGGGGTGTGCAGGGCTCCGCCTATATCGTTGGCGGGGTTGGCGTGCAGTTCCAGAAATATGGGGATGTGGTATTAGCGCCCATCCGCTCGGGTATTGGGCTGCGACTAGGTGCTAACGTCGGCTATTTGAAGTATACCCGGGCTCCAACATGGAATCCGTTTTGAGTGGCTGCGTGCCACCCAACGAGGGACCGGATTGGAGTCGAGCGGGGTGATGCATTGGGCGATACGCTCGCCAGCCTGATGATAGGGTGCCAAAAGTTCTGCCCGCTCAAGGGCATGAGCTTGGGTACGTGCCGGTTGTCAAAGTTGGGGACGCACGCATGATCACAATTGAGATGGTCATGCTGACCGGACTTGGCTTCCTCGCGGCAGCCCTGCTGGCGCTGTTTCTGGCGCCGCTTTATCGACGTCGTTCAGGGCGACTGGCGATCGAGGCGTTGAAGCGCTCGATGCCACTTACCGAGGCGGAGATCCGCGCCGACAAGGATCGGGTCAGAGCCGAATACGCCATCCTCATCCATAAGCTGGAAATGAAAGTCGACGAGGCAGCGGATGCGGCTGCGCGTCAGAAGGTGGAGCTCAATCGGCGTGATGCCGCGATTAGCGACCTAGAAGAAGAAGTCGGTCGCCAGCGCGCGTTTATGGAAGAGCATGAGAACGCCCGGCGCGTGCTGGAGCAAACGATCATGGACCGGTTGCCGAAGGTCGAGCACCGGTTGGCTGAAGCCAAAAAGCTTTTGTTCCAACGCGACCGCGAGATCGTCGGTTTGAGCCAAGCAAGCGAGAAGCAGGCTCGCGCATTGGAAGAGGCCAAGCAGATCAACACCCAACAGACCGATGAGCTCCACCGTCTTAAGGCGGCGCTCAATACGCGGGCTGCGCGCAACCGCGAAGGGTTGGGCGATCCACGATTTGATGGCGAAGTGGCGCTGCGCACCGAAATTGAATCTTTGCGTGCCGAGACGCGGGACCAGTCGGCTCTGATTGCACGGCTGCAAGCGATGCTTGTGCGCGCCGGACCTGCCGCGCAGGGCGGCGGTGATCGCGATAAGGCCGCTGCCTCCAACAGCTCCAGCGATGCCATCCGGCCGGCGAGGGTCGTGGGGCGGCGTAAAGACGATCGTTCAGAGTCGCGTCAGCCGAAGCTTGTCGCAGTTAACAGTGATGCGGGTGCCAGCGAGGCCGATAACGCCAAAGCTTCACAGGAACTGCGCAAGCTGAAGACGGCGAACCAGGATCAAACTGCGGAGATTTCGCGGCTCAAGGCGGCGCTCGAGACCTATGAGGCTGCCGACAAGGACGAGCGCGGCGTCAAGGAAAGCAAGATCGCGCTTAAGGCGCGCCTCAGCGCAGTGAAAGCGCTGTCGGATGAGCAATCTGTGACGATCCAGTCGCTGCGGGCGGAGGTTGCTGCCGGCAATGAGCGCCTTGCGCGGCAAGCAGCCTATTTCATGGAAGAAATGCGCCGCTTGGGCGCAGGTACGGTTCCCGCGTCCGGTTCATCAGGTCGCCGCAACGACCCGCCTGCGGCCCCGGCCTCAAAGCGTCCGCTCGTTGAGCGCATCAATGAGACGGGGACGGCACTTGCTGCCAAACAGGACGAGGTGCAAAACCAGCCTCAGAAATCCGAGGGCGGAGGCTTTATGAAACCGTTGAGCGGGGCGGGCTCAGGCGATGGCGGCAAAGTATCGTCCGATGCTGGGAAAGCCCAAGGCAGTGAAGCGTCAAAGTCAGGCAAGGCAAAGCCCGAGCGCCGCGCGCGGTTGCTCGATCGCATTACGGGGATCGAAAAATCTTCGGCTTAGTCTTAAGTCGCGCTTTAAACCCGCTTTTACACGTCCGTCCTCATTAGGGGTTCCGGGCCGGATCGGACGCCTCGATCATCAGGGGCTGGAGTTCGCCCTCGCTTTGGGCTTTCAGCACGCGCCCATCGAACTGAGCGCCCTCGGCGATAACCAAATTCATCTGCAAAATGTCACTATCAACGTGGGCGGTGGCATGTAACGTCACCGTTGTCGCGCGCAACTCGCCACGAACCTGACCGTAAACAGAGATTGCGCGCGCTGCGATGGTGCCTTGGACCTTGCCCGTCTCTGCAACGGTAACCCAGTCGCCATTTATGTTGCCCGAAACGTTGCCCGCGATCACGAGCGTGCTCTTGCAAATAATTGTAACGCCGTCGCCGATCACAGTGAGATCATCGCCAATGACCGATGTGGTCTGGTCGGCGACTGCGTTCGTTCTATTTTGTTGCGCTGGTGCGCTGGGAATATGAGACGGCTTGGGAAGTGGTTCTGGTAACTCGGTAGCCGCATTGTCATCGCGATCAAACACAATATGCCCCCCTATTTCTCAAACGCCGCGCAACGAACTATCCCAAAGGGCAGCATCTTTCCATAAGAGTATTACGAGGTCACGCGCGGGGCGTGCGTCTTGTTACGGAACGTTTGAGTGCGAATCGTCGTGGAACGCGCCGCGGTTTATGTGCCCGGGCGCGTTCGTCATTCGATGCAACGCAAACTGATTATTGGCCGGCTATTGCGGATGGCAGCTTCGTATGGCGAGGCGCACAACAGCCAGATCGTCTAGGTCGACTTGCAAACGTCGATCCATGACAGGCACGTGTAGCCGCTGCCGTCCTTTTTGCACTTGTAGCGCTCGTTCTTGAAGGTATCGACCTGGAACGGCCAATTGCCGCTCAGTTGGGCGACAATCTCCCAAGCCTGGAAACGGGCCATTCCCTCGGTCCAAGCCCATCCTTTGCCGCGCTTGGTCTTGCAAACCATTTTGGCTTCGGCCTGGCTGGTGAAGTCCGTCACCGGCGACAGCAACAGTCCGGCCGCGCCAAGGCCCAGCATGACGGCGGCGAGTTTTGCTTTCATGGTAGCTCTCCTTGCACAAGCAATTTCGAACCGTTTCCGCCTACGCCTGACTTAACGAGGCGACTAGGCCGCGAGTGCCACAGTGGAGGAGCATATTTGGACGGCGGGAATAACAGGCAGCGAAAATGCCTATGTTTGTTGGGCATTCGGCGGGTTGAACGCGCGCCTTAGAAAGGGCAACAGGTGTCCCAACAAAAGCAAAAGGGCCGCCCTAAGGGCGGCCCCCGTGAGATTTCGGCGGCGATCAGCAGCGGTTGTCGCGCTGCGTCGCTTAGCTGGGGTCAGGCCGTCACCAGAGGCAAATCCGGCTTGAACCCGAGCGACCACGACGTCGCCGTCCTCAAGATCCCACTCGACATCGGATCACCTCCTTTCGATTGTTGAAGATGGACCAAACCTGACATGATTTGCGCGATCGGCAAAGTTACAGTTCCGACAGGTGGCTAAAGATCGCCGGTGAGGAATTGCGCACGGCCCAACCCAAACGACCAGTCCTCGTCCGTGTTCTCAACGATGGACACCATGACGTCTGAAGGCGCAATCCCGCAGGCACGCTCCAGCTCCTCTGTTAACAAGCGGTAGAACTTTTCCTTCGCTTCGCGCCCGCGCCGGCGGCTCGTTACCTGCAAAAACACGACCTTGCCCGTGCGCAGGATGTTCAGCCCGGTGTCCTCGATGATCATGCGCGATGGCTTGTGCTCGTGCACGATTTGGTAGCGGTCGCGCTCTGGGACTTTGAACGCGGCTAGCATCGCGCGGTGGGCCGCGTCGAGCAGTGCCTTCAACTCGGCATCCGTGCGGCCTTCGATCAGATTAATACGGAGGAGGGGCATGGAGCGTCAAGGTTTGAAGAGTAGGGTTGAGGTTGGGGCGTTTCGGGTTGTTGTAGGGTGCTATTGAGCCTTGTCAGCTTTCTCCGCATCCACATAAACTTCTGACCCCATCTCGCGGAACTTCTCCGACATTTCTGCCATGCCAGCTTGCTGCTCGTTCAGTTTGGCGGCGTAGTCGCGCACCTGCTGGGTGATCTCCATGGAGCAGAACTTCGGCCCGCACATGGAGCAGAAATGCGCAACCTTGTGCGCCTCCTTGGGCAAGGTCTCATCGTGGAAGCTTTGCGCTGTGTCGGGATCAAGCGACAGGTTGAACTGGTCGGCCCAGCGGAAGTCGAAGCGCGCGCGCGATAGCGCATCGTCGCGCAATTGCGCAGCGGGGTGGCCTTTGGCCAGATCAGCGGCGTGGGCGGCAATTTTGTAGGTGATGACACCGGTCTTCACGTCGTCGCGGTTTGGTAGGCCTAAGTGTTCCTTCGGCGTCACATAGCAGAGCATCGCGGTGCCGAACCAGCCAATCATGGCCGCGCCGATTCCGCTTGTGATGTGGTCGTAGCCAGGTGCGATGTCGGTGGTCAGCGGCCCCAGCGTATAGAAGGGTGCCTCACCGCATTGAGCGAGCTGTTTTTCCACGTTGACCTTGATCTTGTGCATGGGCACGTGACCAGGCCCTTCGATCATCACCTGGCAGCCCTTGTCCCAAGCAATCTTCGTCAACTCACCCAGCGTCTCCAGCTCGGCGAACTGCGCTCGGTCGTTGGCGTCGGCGATGGAGCC
>CAYOPW010000028.1:0-33558 GCA_964405975.1 uncultured Hyphomicrobium sp. | reverse complement strand
GCGAGGCGCAGGCGCGGGTTCATCGCCGGATCGGGCGAGCCGACTTTGGCCGAAACCGTGATCTCTCGCGCAAGCTTGGAGAACATCTTGGCCCGGGCCGCATCCTGGCGGCCTTTGCGATGCATAATGTTCTTGAATTGGGAATGGCCGGCCATGGAACTCTCGTTTGCGTCGGGATGTAGGGCTTTATTGTGCGAGCACACACTCTTGGGTCAAGACCGAGCGATGGCAAACCGCCGTATCAGGTGGCCCAATCTTTCGGCTCGGCCGGCTCCAGATGCGGACCGGACCGCAACGCCATGCAACGGGTGGCAAGGCCAGTTGCGTCGTCGATGTCGACGGCGAGCCCGGAAAGTGTTCCTGGCCCCATCGCGGGCTCGAAACGCTGGCGCGGAATGCGCGTCAGAAAACGGTTGACCGGCTCTTCGGTATCCATGCCAAGCACGGAGTTATAATCGCCGCACATGCCAACATCAGAGATGAAGGCCGTGCCCGCCGGCAGCACGCGCTCGTCCGCCGTGGGGGCGTGCGTATGCGTGCCGACAACGGCGCTTGCGCGCCCATCGACGAAATAGCCCATCGCTTGCTTTTCGCTCGTCGCCTCAGCGTGGAAATCGATCACGATGGCATCACTGCCTTGCTTCAGGCCGCACGCGGCGATCTCAGCATCGATCGCGCGAAACGGGCAATCAAGCTCAGGCATGAAGATGCGGCCCATCGCATTAATGACAAGCACGTCGGCACCGTTCGCCGCCTTGAAGAGGCCCGCGCCGCGCCCCGGCGTGCCATCGGGATAGTTGATGGGACGCAGGAGCCGATCATGCCGCTCGATAAAGACCAACGCTTCCTTCTGGTCGAAGGCGTGATTGCCCAGTGTGACCACATCGGCGCCGGCTTCCAAAAGATCGACAAGGATCGACTCTGTGATACCAAAACCACCGGCAGCATTCTCGCCGTTGATCACAACGAAATCGAGCGCGTAGCGGCGGCGCAAGTCGGGCAGCGCGTCGAGCACCGCCTTGCGGCCGGACCGGCCTACAATGTCACCAAGAAAAAGAAGACGCATTCAATTTCCAGAGCAGCGCAGCGGACCCGAAGGAGTTAACACCCAGTCAAGGGGCTGGTCATAGTCGAGATGGGGCACCGCGTCGATGTTTTGCTCGTCATAGGCGATACCCACCGCGGCGATGGGCTTCAACTTACGCAGGCGTTGAATCGAACGGTCGTAGAATCCACCACCGTAACCGAGACGGTAGCCTTGCGGGTCGAAGGCCAGCAGCGGCACCAGCACAACATCGGGTTCGAGCGCCGCGCGCGAGGGCAAGGGCTCCGCGATACCCCACGCAGCAGTTCCCATCTCGTCGCCAGGTGCCCAGGCCCGAAAGACAAGTGGTAAGCCTTTGCCCTGCATCACCGGCAGACACAGCCGATGGCCCTTGGCAGCAAGTCGCGCCAACAATGGCGCGGGGTTGATCTCATCGCGGATGGCAGAAAAGCCCGATACGATGGCACTGGGCTCAATTGCAAGGAACTCCAAACCATGTTGGGCGACCCGCTCGCCCGCAAGCGCGCCGTGCCTAGCGTGAGCGGCAGCACGCCGGGCGTGCGCCTCAGTCCTCGCCGCCGATTTTTCATCAACTGTCATGAGAAAAACAAAGAAGATAGCCGCGGTGGCCGTCGAAGCGATGATCCCGCGTGGTCCCTACAAAAAAGCGTAGGTGGGCGCTATGTGTCCGAAGCCACGACTCCGGCAGGGACAGCTCCCGTGCGGATCTTATAGGCCCCGGGGAACATATGTGCCTCTAACGGGCCCCGCAGCTGAATCAAATGTAACCATAGAGTACGAATTTTCCAAACACCACGCGCAAGCGAGTGAAGATTTACGTTGATGCATTGCCGGATCCCGCTCCAGGCTCATCGCTATCGCCGCTCGGAGCAACTTTGTGAGGCGGCTTATCCTTCGCCGTCCTGGCCTTGCCGTTGGTCGCGGCCTCCGCGCGGGCGTCCCAGAGCTCATCGGTAATGTACAGCGCGGCCATAAGCAGCAAACGTTGCTCGCCCACATTGCCAAATTCACGCGTTAGATCCTCAACGCGCGAATTAATGTAGGCAGCAAGTTCCTGCAGGCGCGCTTCCTCCCCATCTCCGCAATTGAAGCGGAAGGAACGACCGTTCAGATTAATTGCGACTTGGCCCATCGCCCCTTGCCAACGCAGCCTTGCGCGGCCCCGTCAATCGAATCAGGCTTCGCTTTCAATCGCGTTATGCAGCGAATCGATAACCCAATCAATGCGATTGACGGCCTCATCGCGGCCCTGTTCAAGGCTGGCGATGCGCGCACCCGCTACATCTAACTGAGCCTTTAAGCGATCGCGCTCTTTTTCCAAAGACGTGACTCGTGCCGCAAGCTTGAGCTTGGGCTCAGAAGGCGTTTTTGCAGTCCGGGACGGCCGCTTTGCCGGCCGTTTGGCCTTCTTCGCTTTGCGCTGAGCCATCCGCCAAAGTCCCACTTCTCCGCGCTCGCCCAGTGACCTCGGGCGATCCGCGGTGCCCCTGAAAAAACATGACCTTATTGGCACCGGCTCGCACGCGTCAACAAACGAAACCGTGCACAACACGTACCCCACAAGAAATCATAACAGTGCGAAGATTTAGGTCAGATTCCACCGTGAGAGGTATGCCTCATTGACACGGCTTGGTGACGTCAAGTTAATGGCCCCGCTTTGCATTTCAGGCACCGCCGGGGCACAAATGCCCCGTTTTGGCGACTAATCCCGACTCCACGTATATCGGCATAAGTAACCTGCAGGGAGGAAAAGATGACAGTGAAAGTCGCGATCTCTGGATTCGGCCGCATTGGCAGAAACGTGCTGCGCGCGGCCGCAGAGGCCCAGCGCAGCGACATTCACTTCGTCGCCATCAATGATTTGGTGCCGGCAAAGGATAATGCTCACTTGTTTAAATATGACAGCGTGCACGGACGGTTTCCCGGCAACGTGAAGGTCGACGGAGACATGATGGACGTCGGTCTCAGCGCGCCCGTCAAGGTGCTGGCTGAACGAGACCCCACCAAGCTGCCTTGGAAAGATCTCGGCGTTGACATCGTCTTGGAGTGCACGGGAATTTTTACGTCCAAGGACAAGGCCGCGGTGCACCTTGATGCTGGCGCCAAGCGCGTTCTCGTTTCAGCTCCGTCAAAGGGCGCCGACATTACCGTGGTCTACGGCGTCAACCACGACAAGCTCACAGCTGACGATATCGTCGTTTCGAATGCCTCGTGCACCACAAATTGTCTTGCTCCCGTCGCGAAAGTGCTGAACGACCTCGTTGGTATCCAGTCGGGTTTCATGACGACGATCCACGCCTACACCAACGACCAGCGCATACTCGATCAAGCGCATAAGGACATGCGCCGTGCGCGGGCGGCGGGACTGTCCATGATACCAACATCGACGGGGGCGGCTTCGGCCGTCGGCCTGGTGCTGCCCGAACTCAAAGGGAAGCTCGACGGCACCGCAATACGCGTGCCGACGCCGAACGTTTCTGTTGTCGACCTGAATTTCATTCCGGGCCGCGAGACTACGGTCGATGAAATCAACCAGGCGATGGAGCATGCCGCGCAGCAGCAGATGCGAGGCGTGCTCGACTACGTGACAGAAGAACTGGTTTCCATCGACTTCAACCATTCTCCCTTTTCGTCGAACTTTGATTCAACGCAGACGCAGATCGTCGACGGGCGGCTTGGGCGCGTACTATCTTGGTACGATAACGAATGGGGCTTCTCAAACAGGATGCTCGACACCGCAGTTGCAATGGGCAAGCTGCTTTAGCGCCGCCGCGCTTGGCCCATGAACAGGTATCAACATATCGTTATCCTCACCGGTGCCGGCCTTTCTGCCGAATCCGGACTGTCGACGTTTCGCGACAAGGGCGGCATCTGGTCGAAGTACGACTACCGCGACGTCGCCACGCCCGAGGGCTTTGCCCGCGATCCAGGACTCGTGCTCGATTTCTACAATCAACGCCGCCGCGGGCATGCACACGTAGCCCCAAATGCGGCGCACGTGGCGTTGGCACGCCTTGAGAGCGAACACTCTGGCGAAGTGGTCGTTGTCACGCAGAACATTGACGCGCTTCACGAGGCGGCCGGTTCCCAGCACCTGATCCACATGCATGGCGAGTTGCTAAGGGCGCTATGTGCAAGCTGCGGTGCACGCCATCCTTGGGAGGCGGACATTGTGGGAGAAACGCTATGTCCGGCTTGCGCTCAATCCGGCGGGATGCGCCCGGACGTCGTGTGGTTCGGCGAGATGCCCTATCACATGGAACGCATCGCTGCGCATTTAAGCAAGGCGGACCTGTTCATCTCCATTGGCACCAGTGGGAATGTGTATCCGGCGGCCGGGTTTGTAGCCGAGGCTCGCATCACCGGTGCCCACACAGTGGAGCTCAACCTGGAACCATCGGAAGGCGCCAGCCTGTTTGCCGAAGCCATCCACGGCCCGGCAACTGAGATCGTTCCGGCATATGTGGATCGATTGCTCGCAGGCTAGCGGCGAAAGATCGCGACGGACTCAATGTGAGCTGAAAAGAGAAACTGGTCGATTGGCGTGACGGCATCCAGCTTGTAGCCGCCGTCGATCAGCGTGCGCGCATCGCGTGCAAGCGTTGCAGGATTACATGAGACCGCCGCAATTACCGCAACCTTCGATTTGGCAAGCATGGCAGCCTGTGCGGCTGAACCAGCGCGTGGGGGATCAAACACCACGGCGCTGAACGGCTCCAGCTCCTTCACCGACAAAGGCTCGCGAAAAAGATCGCGCACCATCGCCTCGATGGGTTTGAGGCCTTGGCTGCGCTTCGTGGCCGCGTTGAGCGCATCGATGGCTTGGCGATCGCCATCAACCGCCAGAACCTGCGTTGACGCCGCCAATGGAAAAGTGAACGTGCCCAGTCCACAAAAAAGATCAGCGATGCGTTTTGCTTTCGGCATGGCCGATATGACAAGCCGCATCATTTCGGCTTCGGCGCCGGAGTCAGCCTGCAGGAAGGCGCCGGGCGGCGGCACAACAACGCCTGCTCCAAAGCGAACAACAGGCTGGGCCGCCTGATAAAGCGTATCTGTGCCAATGCTGACACGCGCAAGTTTCAAGGCAGCTGCCTGGCGCGCAAGACGCTCCCGCACATCAACGGAGAGGTCACCGCGCTCGCCTTCGATGGAAAGATCAATCCCATTGGTAGCAAGCGTCACCACAAGGCGAGCCTCGCCCCGGCGCGTCAACAGCGGCTCAATGAGTGTTCTCAAGCCAGGCAACGCCTTCACAATCTCCGGGGTTGTGACCGGGCATTCTTGGAGATCGGCAATTTCGTTGCCGCGCGCCTCATGAAAACCGAGGACGGCCCCTCTTCCCGTGCGGCGTGCGGCAAGCGTCGCGCGCCGGCGCGTGCCCAGCCTTGTGCCTATGACCTGTGCTACAGCCGCTTCGATACCACGTGCGGCGAAAGCATCGACGATAAGCTGGCGCTTCCACGCCAAATACGCGTTCGGTTCCATATGTTGGAGTGCGCACCCCCCGCAACGGGTAAAATGCTGACAGACGGGTTTAGTGCGCTCAGCACTGGGACTTAGCACGTCGAGCAAACCGCCTCGTTGGCCGGACACGTCCACGCGAACTTTTTCACCGGGCAGTGCGTAAGGCACGAAGACAGGCCCAGAGGCTGTGGCCGCAATGCCGTCGCCTTGGGCGCCCAATCGAACGATATCGAGATCGCAGCGCTCACTCATGATGGAGCGCCCCAAGCAGGAACTCTTCATTGCCCGACCCGCCTTTGATCGGGGAGGCGATGATGCCTGCGACGCGCCAACCGGGCTGCGAAGGCAACCAAGTCATCACGGCGTCCACGGCGGCCTGCCTTGCGGCGGCGTCGCGAACGATGCCGCCCTTGCCGACCCGTTCCGGTCCCACCTCGAACTGCGGCTTGATGAGCGTAACGAGCCAAGCATCAGGAGCGGCGAGTGCCAGGGCAGGTCCAAGCGCCTTCGTCAGCGAGATGAAGCTCACATCGGCAACGATGGCCGTGATGGCCGTAGGGATCAGCTTGCGCGTAAGGGTGCGCGCATCACACCCTTCGAGCGATATGACGCGCGGATCACTCTTGAGGCTGGCATGCAATTGATCATGGCCGACGTCGACTGCATAAACCGTTTCTGCCCCCCGGCGCAGAAGTACCTCCGTAAAGCCGCCGGTGGAGGCGCCAACATCCAGCGCAACGCGGCCCTTGGGATCAAATCCAAAGGCCTCCAATGCGGCCGCCAGCTTTATGGCCCCGCGCGACACATAAGACGGCGTGCCATGCCCCAAGATCAGCGACTGGCCGGCTGTGACTTCGGCACTGGGCTTAGTACAGACCTTTTGATCTATGGAAACTCTTCCCTGTTTGATCAATTCTTGTGCTCGCGAGCGGCTCGGCGCCAGCCCGCGTTCGACAAGAACAAGATCCAAACGTCTTCGCATGGAAGCGAGTGTACGCTATCTATGTGCTAACGCTCAAAGTTGCCCATAGCAAACCATGCCACGGAGCCCCGCAATGAAGCCCGCCATCGCCGCCTTCCTCATCGCCTTCTCGCTTGCCGCCTGTGGCCAGGATGAAAGCGAGATGACACGGACGCCGGCGCCTGCCGGCGCCAAGGTTTATTTCATTGAGCCTGCCGACGGCGCTACGGTGACAAATCCGGTTACCGTGAAGTTCGGCATCGAGGGCATGGAGGTCGCACCTGCCGGAACTGACAAACCAAACACCGGCCATCACCACGTACTAATCGACACAGCACTGGAAGATTTCGACGCCCCCATCCCCGCCGACGACAAGCACAAGCACTTCGGCAAAGGCCAGACCGAGACGCAACTGGAGCTTGCCCCGGGAGAGCATACATTGCAGCTCATCCTCGGCGACCAGAACCACGTCCCGCACGATCCAGCCGTGGAATCGGAATCGATTACAATTACGGTGGAGTAGGCGCTCCCGTTCTTATGCCCGCGTGGCTTCGGTGGTAATCGCTTCGCGACCAAGCGCGCCTAGCACTGTCGCCACGATGCCCGGCGCTGTGAGACCGGCCTGCTCGTACATGCGCTCAGGCTTGTTGTGGTCGATGAAGAGGTCGGGTAGCACCATAGTGCGCACCTTCAGGCCGCGGTCCAACAGGCCGGTGTGTGCCAGGAACTGTAGAACATGACTGCCAAAGCCGCCGATCGCGCCTTCCTCCACCGTCACCAAGATCTCGTGGCTCTGAGCAAGCTGCCGGACAAGACCCTCATCAAGCGGCTTGGCGAAGCGCGCGTCAGCTACGGTCGTCGAAAGACCGAAGCCGGCCAACTGATCGGACGCCTTCAGACATTCGTAGAGCCGCGCACCGAGTGAAATCAGCGCGACGGTTGACCCTTCACGCAAGATTCGCCCCTTGCCGATCGGGAGCGGCACGCCCTCTTCGGGCAACTCGACACCCTGACCTTCACCGCGCGGATAACGTACCGCACACGGCCCATCATCTATGGCGGCGGCTGTTGCCACCATGTGCTTCAGTTCCGCTTCATCGGCGGCCGCCATGATTGTGAAGCCCGGCAGGCACCCCAGAAACGCGATATCGAAGGATCCGGCGTGCGTGGGGCCGTCCGCGCCCACGAAGCCGGCGCGATCAATGGCGAAGCGCACCGGCAGACCTTGAACGGCGACGTCGTGCACGACTTGATCGTAGGCGCGCTGTAGGAACGTGGAGTAGATCGCGGCGAACGGCTTCAAGCCTTCCGTGGCAAGGCCGGCCGCGAACGTAACGGCGTGTTGTTCGGCGATGCCGACGTCGAATGCGCGCTCGGGGAATTCCTTGGCGAAGAGATCCACGCCGGTACCATCGGGCATCGCGGCCGTTATAGCGACGATCCTGTCGTCCTTGCGCGCCTCGGCAATGAGGCTTTGACCGAATACCTTGGTGTAGCTGGGTGCGTTAGGCGTCGGCTTTACCTGCGCGCCGGTTACGACATTGAATTTGGCGACACCGTGGTACTTGTCGTCGGAGGCTTCGGCGGGGGGGTAACCCTTGCCCTTCTTGGTGACGACATGGACAAGGATCGGGCCCTGCTTGGTGTCGCGCACGTTCTTCAGCACGGGCAGCAGCTGGTCCAGGTTGTGCCCGTCAATCGGGCCGACGTAGTAGAAGCCCAGCTCTTCAAACCACGCCCCGCCCTGCCAGAGGTGGCGCGTATACTCCTCGACGCGGGCAGCGCGACGCTCCCAGCTCTTGGGCAACTGCCTTGCGAGCTGCTTAGCGATGTCACGCAAATAAAAATAGGTGCCGCTTGAGGTAATGCGCGCGAGATAGGCCGACATCGCGCCCGTCGGGGGCGCGATCGACATATCGTTGTCATTGAGGACGACGATCAGACGCTCATCACGGGCGCCGGCATTGTTTAGGGCCTCATAAGCCATCCCTGCGCTCATGGCACCATCGCCAATCACGCACACGACATTGTTGCCTTTCCCGGCAAGATCACGCGCCACGGCCATGCCCAGACCCGCCGAGATCGACGTGGACGAATGTGCCGCACCAAACGGATCGTATTCGCTCTCGGTACGCTTGGTGAATCCTGACAAGCCGCCTGGCTGGCGCAACGTACGGATGCGATCGCGCCGGCCGGTGATGATCTTATGGGGATAGGTCTGGTGGCCGACATCCCATATCAGTCGATCGCGTGGCGTATCAAACACCCAATGCAGCGCGACAGTGAGCTCCACCACGCCAAGGCCGGCCCCTAGGTGGCCGCCGGTCACAGAGACGGCATCAATTGTCTCCTGGCGAAGCTCCGCCGCCAATTGCGGCAGGTCCGACGCGGCAAGCTCTCGCAGATCCTCTGGGGACTTCACGAGATCGAGGAGGGACGTCTTTGAAACTTTTTCCACTGAGCTTTCCGTTTTGGTGATCTGTTCCTTCTTATGTCAGACGGTTGTGCCTCCGCAAGGGAACATACCAAGCCGCCACGTTCGTCATGGCCGCAACGAGCCAAAGCAGGGCCCGGCGCGACAAACATTCGCAGCGTGTTCAACACGCGGAAGCGCGCAGCGGTGGACAAGGAGGCGGGTTAGTTCTGCGGGTCGAAGGGTTCGGTGCCCGTAGGCGCCCCGTCAGCATTAAAGGTGAGCTTTTCCACCTTGGCTTCGGCCTGCTTCAAGAGCCGGTTGCAGTGCTCTTTAAGCGCCTCGCCGCGCTCGTAGATCACGATAGATTCCTCAAGCTCCACGTCCCCGCGCTCCAGCCGGCCAACGATGGTCTCCAGCTCTTTGAGCGCACGCTCAAAGCTCATGTCCTTGATATCTACGTTCCTCGGCGATGCCTTGGCCATAATCGTATCCACGATGCGCCCCGTTTTGGCGCGCTATAAGCAAATTATGCGCCCACGTCCATGAGCGTCTTGACATGAACCGCAACCGATCTTGCCAGCGCCGTCAAGTCATAGCCGCCTTCCAACATTGATACGATGCGTCCGTTGCTGTGCGCGGCGGCAATGGCTGCAAGATTTTCGGTTGCCCACATGAAATCGGCCTCGACCAGGCGCAAGTTGGCGAGCGGGTCGGCCTCATGCGCATCAAACCCAGCAGAAATCACGACGAGATCAGGGCCAAAGTTATGAAGCGCCGGGAGAATGCGCGATTCAAACGCATCGCGGAACGCCTCCCCGCCATCGCCCGCACGCAACGGTGCGTTAAACACATTGCCCACGCCCGTTTCATTGAGCGCACCCGTGCCAGGGTAGAGCGGCATCTGATGCGTGGATCCATAAAACAAATCCTTTTCCGACCAGAAAATGTCCTGCGTGCCGTTGCCGTGGTGAACATCGAAATCGACCACCGCCACCCGTTCGACCCCGTGCTTGGCGCGCGCATAATGACTGGCGATTGCCGCGTTGGAAAACAGGCAAAAGCCCATAGCCTTGTCATCCTCCGCATGGTGACCGGGCGGGCGCACCTGACAAAATGCGTTAACAGCATCGCCCGCCATCACGGCGTCGACGGCCCGCAGCCCGGCGCCCACCGCACGCAGCGCCGCCTCCCATGAGCCCGCAGAAATGACGGTATCTGGATCAAGATGGGTTGGGTGGCTCACCCGCCCCGCGGCAACCGTTCGAATCTTTTCCAGGTACTCGACGGGGTGGGCGAGCTTGATCTGCTCCTCGACATCGTCGCGAAGCGGCGCTTCCTCACGCTTGAGACCTTTGAACACGTCATGTGCCAGCACCTTGTCGATGGCGCGCATACGATCAGCGCGCTCGGGATGGCCGGGGCCGGTGTCGTGATCAACAAAACAGGGATGCGTGATGAGAAGCGTCGTCATGAGGGGCTTATTCTGTCAGCGATCTGGGCACATGCTCCCGCATGTTAGCGCGATCTGCTGAAAGAACCAGGGCTTCAGATCCTTAGGGCGGATAGGTCAGAAATAGGGGCAATTGAGACACCCGGCGGGGGCGGGCACGTCTCGGGCACAAAAAAGTCGGGCGCTAACGGCATCGCCGGGTCGACGCTATATGCGGCGAAGTTCGTGATGCCGCCCATCTCATGCAAAACCGTATCGTCAATCAGAAAGTTGCCCGTGAAGGCGTTCGCCGGCTTCTGGAGGATGAGATGTGCGGCGTCCGCCACGATGTCGGGCGTGCGGCTCATACGAATGACTTTCTCGCCGCCGAGGACGTTCCTAATTGCGGCCGTGGCGATCGTCGTGCGCGGCCATAATGCGTTCACCGCAATACCTTCACTTTTCAACTCTTCTGCAAGACCCAGCACGCACAAGCTCATGCCGTACTTGGCAATTGAGTAGGCTACGTGACCGGCAAACCATTTGGGTGCGAGGTCGAGCGGGGGCGAAAGCATGAGCACATGCGGGTTTGGCGCCTTCTTGAGATATGGCAAGCAGGTCTTGGTAACGAGGAACGTGCCGCGCGTGTTGACCCCCAGCATGAGATCGAAACGCTTGAGGGTTGTTTCTTCGATGGCGCTCAGCGAGAGGGCGCTGGCATTATTCACGCAGATATCGATGCCGCCGAACGTCTTCGCCGTTCTTGCGATGGCATCTTGCACCTGGTCTTCGAAGCGAATGTCAACTGCGAGCGCCAGCGCCTTACCTCCAGCCTGCTCAACTTGCTGGGCGGCTGTCTCTATCGTGCCTTCAAGCTTGGGATGCGGTTCTTGTGTCTTTGCCGCAATAGCAACGTTGGCGCCATCGCGTGCAGCGCGAAGTGCAATGGCGAGACCGATACCGCGGCTGGCTCCGGTGATGAATAACGTCTTGCCTTTGAGGTTCGCCATCGATGCCGCAGCTCATCCTGCCTTCGGTTGAACGTCGGAGGTATGCTTGCGCAAGAGGCGCAGCGGCAACATCAATATCCACCAAACGTATCGGAGCATCGAGAAGATAAGTGCGGGCACGCCGAAAATTGGCAGAAAAACAAAGAGGTAGGCCAGAAAGCGCACAGTTTGCGCCGCCCGGTATCCTGCAACGCCACGATATTCTTCGCGCTGCTCAGCCGGCCACATGCGCCGCCACCAATCACGCGTGACTGGCCAACCAATGAGGCCCGCCAACAGTCCGCACAGATAGGCCGCCTGATAACCCCACGGGAGCCAGGGAATGATGCGGCGATCAAGCTCCTTCTGACGGGCCTCATCGCGACCGTGCACGTCCACCGCATCGACGATGACATTGCCGGTGATCTGCGACGTGGCCACACTCAGCCATTCGCCCACCACACCAGTGATTGGCTGGGCAGCCGCGCCGGCTGGGGTCGCGCGCACAATGACACGGCCGCTGCCTTCGCGCGCCGCAGTGACGGTAAACTGCCCGCGACTTGCCGCGAGCCCATCCAGAAAATCGCCGAGCGTCGCCCGCTTCACCGCAGCATCGAGCCCATCAACGGAAATACGCTGCCACAGCCAGTTGCGTCCACCCGGCTGACGCGGCGCTTGCGAACGCAGAATGACGAGATTGACGTCGGCATTCTTCGCATCGCGGATCAGGTCGAGCACCTTGAGGGTCTGCTCCGGTCCGGACTCTGGGCGGAAGAAAAGAAGATTGTCTTCGACACGGCCGGTCACGAGAACCGTCTGGCCGCGCACCGAGTACAGTGCGTCGTCGAGGTTGGCCGGATCGATCGCATCGACGAGCGCGTTTTTAGTTCCAGGTTCCAGGCGCGGTGCTGACGAAAGCGTTTGAGGGCCACCAGGCTTGAGGGAAAGAGTGCGAATGTTCGACCTGTTCAAGGGACGTTCCAACTGCGCAATGGCCTCGTTGAAGAGCTTTTGGTCGGACAGCTCAACAATGAGGTTGGGGCGCACCTCGGCAAAGAGGGTGTCACCGGCCGAGCCTGCGCGGCGCACCAAAGGAAAGCTGTCTTTGCCGACCATTACATGCAGCGTTGCATCGGCGGGCAGTGTCTTCAAAATTGCGCGCTCATCGAACACGGTGTCTTCGGTGAGGTAGATTGTCAGCTTAGTGTCGCCCGCTTTCTCCGGCAGCAGCATTGGCACCGCGCGTTTGAGCTCATCGGGCGTCCCAGCCGTAAATACCTCCCCGTCCCGGTTGACGAATTTCCAGTGCCCCTCCGGAGTTGCATGGGCTGCTAAGGCTGCACCCTTGCCGGTTAGCGGCAGCGCCTTGATGTGGGCTGCCGCGCTATCGAGGACAGCAACGCCTGACTTGGCGGTCTTGGTTCCGGCTTCTCCCGCCTCTCGCGCAATTTTCAAGAACCAGTTCGCTTGCGCAACGGGAATGGATGCAGCTAACAGCGCAGCGGCAAACGCGCTGCGAAGGGCGGCAGATCCAAGTATGGCAAATGACTGCATACGTCCGTTTTCCATGTTTCCGGGCGAAGCCTACACACTCTTTGGACAGAATTCAGCCCAAGCGGCTATGACAGCCAGAGTAATCGCATGAGGCATCCACAAAGAGCATGGCCATTGTGAAGGCAACCGACGGGGCGATCCGCATCGCGGCAGAGCATGTGCGCGAGGGGCGGCTGGTCGCCTTTCCAACCGAGACCGTCTACGGGCTCGGCGCCGATGCGACCAATGGCAAGGCGGTGGCCGCAATTTTCGACGCAAAGGGGCGGCCGCGATTCAATCCCTTAATCGTACATGTTGCCAGCATTTCCGGCGCGAAAACGCACGCCGAATTTACCTCTCTTGCGCTACGCCTTGCCGAAGCGTTTTGGCCGGGACCGCTGACGTTGGTACTGAAACGCCGTGCCGAATCCGATCTTAGCGATCTGGTTTCTGCCGGGCTTGAGACAATCGCTATTCGCGTGCCGGACCATCCCATTGCGCAGGCTTTGCTCGAAGCTGCCGGGCGGCCTCTCGCTGCACCTTCCGCCAACAGATCGGGACGTGTGAGCCCGACGCAAGCTCAGCATGTGCAGATGGACCTTGGCGAGCGCGTCGGGCTGATCCTCGATGGCGGCCCGACAGCACATGGGCTGGAGTCAACCATCGTCGACGCCACCGGTGAGGCGCCCGTCTTGCTGCGCCCCGGTGCCGTGCCTGCCGAGACGATCGAATCCGTTCTCGGTCGAACCATGAGCCGTGCCGTCGATGTTCGCGACAAACCCCTCTCGCCAGGTCAACTTGCAAGTCACTACGCGCCGGAGGCAAAAGTCCGGCTGGGCGCAACCGACGTGCGCGAGGGGGAGGCGTTACTCGCGTTCGGGTGCGACGTACCAACCACCGCCGGCCCAATGATCAATCTCAGCCCGACAGGCGACCTCATCGAAGCTGCGGCCAACCTCTTTGCTGCGCTGCGTGCACTCGATCAGACAGGCACCAAAGGGATTGCCGTCATGCCGATCCCTGAGCAAGGATTGGGCGAAGCCATCAATGACCGGCTGCGCCGCGCTGCGGCGCCACGGTCATAAAACCAGAAAACGAGATGCGATATGCGTCAGTCCGCCGGATCGGCGCGAGTAATAACGTGCACGTTCTTAGGTACAACAACGGCAATGGCGGCATCATCAGTTTTCGCACGCTTTGGCGGCCACACTGCCAAGATCGCATAGGCCGTCATTAAAGACAGGCAAGCCAAAGCAAAGCTCGCGAAAATCCGTGGCAATGGATCCCCCCACGTGCAAAAGCGCACGACTTATTTATAAGGGAGCTCTTAAGCAACGCAAAGCATTCATGGCCGTTTCACAATGCACCGTGCAATTGTGCAACACATTCGCACCAGCGCCCAGCCTATGGGTTTCCCTGGCCGCGCGCCTACCCGTCGATGGAGATGATGCAGCGTCCTGTCAGCCGCCCCGTACCGCCCGACGTCTTGAAGCGCTTTTCTGACATCGTCGGACGCGAACACGCGCTGTCGGATCCTGAGCAGCAAGGTTCCTACCTGCGCGAGTGGCGAGATCGCTATGTCGGCCGGGCCGCGATGGTGCTGCGCCCAGGCACGACCGAGCAGGTCGCGCAAATCATGAAAACAGCAAACGAGGCCAGCGTCGGCGTCGTACCGCAGGCCGGCAATACGGGGCTGGTTGGTGGGCAGATTCCCTCCGAGACGGGTGCGGAGATTGTGCTTTCCGTTTCGCGGCTGAAAAGCATTCGTTCAGTCGATGCCGCCGGCACCGCCATGATCGTTGAGGCTGGCATGACGCTCGCGGAGGCGCACGCCACGGCGGATAAGCACGGGCGCAAGTTCCCTTTGAGCCTCCCTTCGGAGGGGAGTTGCCAGATCGGCGGCGTCCTGGCGACCAATGCGGGCGGTGTTGATGTGTTGGCCTATGGCAATGCCCGCAATCTCACGCTCGGACTGGAAGTGGTGCTGGCCGATGGGCGCATCTGGAACGGCCTCAAAACCCTAAAGAAGGACAACACAGGTTACGACTTGCGAGATCTCTTTATCGGGTCTGAGGGAACGCTTGGCATCATTACGGCCGCAGCTTTGAAGCTGTTTCCAAAGCCAGCAGAGAAAGCCACCGCGTTCGTGGCACTGCCCGAAATAGAATCTGCGCTTGGGTTGTTCCGGCTTGCAGAGGAACGCGCGCACTCCGGACTGACGGCGTTCGAGTTCATGAGCCGCTTCACCATCGAACTCGTCCTGCAGCATGTACCCGACACCAAGCTGCCCTTGAAAGTCAAAGCGCCATGGTATGTGCTGATCGAAGTGTCCGGAGCAGAGATGGATGGGGCTGCGGCCGCCACTTTGCAACGCCTCCTGGCCGAAGCCGCGGAAAAGGGCTTCGTCACAGATGCCGTTATCGCTAGCTCACTGGCACAGACCAAATCGTTGTGGCGGCTGCGCGATACAGCATCGGAAGCGCAGAAACCGGAAGGCGGTAGCATCAAACACGACATCTCCGTGCCGGTCCCACTCATACCGGAGTTTCTCACGCGCGCGGCAACCGTTGTTGAAGCCGTTTGCCCCGGCGCGCGGCCTGTCGTGTTTGGACACTTTGGCGACGGCAACGTGCACTACAACGTCACGCAACCGGCCCATATGGAAAAAGCCCGCTATCTCGCGTTGTGGGATCGCATGGCAGCAGCGGTGCACGGGCTTGTCTCGAGGATGGGCGGTTCCATCTCCGCTGAGCATGGCATTGGTCGCATGAAGCGTGGTGACTTGGAGAAATTCAAAAGTCCAGTCGAGCTTGAGATCATGCGCGCCTTGAAGTCCACGCTCGACCCAAAAGGCATCCTCAATCCGGGAAAACTGCTCTAAGACATTTGGAAGCCGCGCCTGATCTGTTCAAAGCAACGGCGTATCGGAGACGGGTTCTTGCACTTCGGGTCCTTCATTGCGTGGATTGTTGAGCTTGCGGCTCACCTCCACAATCTGCAGAAAGTCCTCCGGCGGTGAATGTAGCAAATCCATGACGCCCTCTGTCGAGCCCGAGCTGCAATCGAGCCAGGCATCGAAGTGTTCGGGCGCTATGATGACCGGCATACGATCGTGAATAGCTGACATGGCCTGGTTCGCCGCCGTGGTAAGAATGGCCATCGATTCCATCTCGCTGCCGTCCGCGCCTTGCCAATGCTCATGAATGCCAGCCATGCCCATAGGCCCGCCGGTACGCGGGCGCACCAGGTGCGGCCGTTTGGCGCCGGCAACCCCTGTCCACTCATAAAAGCCATCTGTGGGGACCAGGCAGCGCCGGTGACGCATGGCTGCGCGGAAGGACGGCTTCTCAGCGGCCGTCTCCGAGCGCGCGTTGATCATCATCCTGAATTCACGCGGGTCCTTGACCCACGAGGGAATAAGTCCCCAGCGCACGAGCGCCAGTTCGCGGCCCCCATTGTGGGTATCGCGCACGATGGCGACAGGCTGCGATGGCGCAATATTGTAGCGGGCAGGGAACACCGCCTCGTTGTCGTAGCGAAAGTAGTCGCGTACGGCTTCGGGCGGCGAGGTGAGACTATAGCGCGAACACATGGTGACCGAGGGTAGCTTCGCTGGACCGTTGAGAGAAGTGGGTGCGCCGTGCGAACGCCAGAATCGGTGTTAATGTTAGCAGCAATGAGGAACATTCATTTCAAAACCTGCAAGCGCGCCGCGCTGCTTAAAGGCAGCGCTGTTGCTCTCATTACGTGTGCGCTGCTGGCGGTAACACCAATGGCAGATGCGGCTCAATCCGATAGCAAGCCCTATGACGAGAAGCTCTTTCGCCTCTCCGAAATCCTCGGGGCCGTTCACTATCTGCGCGAGCTGTGTGGTGCGGATGAGGGGCAGTTATGGCGCCAGAACATGCAAGACATCATGAAGACGGAAGGCTACACGGCACTGCGGCGCGCGCGTTTGACGCGCAGCTTCAATCGCGGCTACCGCAGCTATAGCCGCACCTATAATACGTGCAGCCCCTCTGCCCAGAACGCTATCAACCGATTCCTGGCAGAAGGCGCCAAAATTGCCGACGGATTAGTTAAGTCCGTACCCTGAAACCACACGGGCCACTCCAACATTTACTGTGAATAGGCGCAGCCTCTGTTGTGGGCTGCTCGCCATGCTACGAACGCTTCCTGCAATAAGATGCTTCAGCAAAGGAGCTCTGGCGCCGGTCTGATTTCATCACTTGCCAGCAGCAAGACAAATAGATCGGTCTTTTGGGCCGGGAGGGGACGCCGTGAGAACATATGAGCTCGCGAATTCGGAAGACCCCAGCTTCCGCGCATTGAATCTCATTCTCGCGGCATGGGACGAAGGGGAAGAAAGCGGCATCTCAAATGAACATATGGCCTATGCGGCTTTGTTCACCGCGCTCACCGACCTCGTGACGCATTTCGGTGAGGACGCTGTCATCACGCTGGCACGCAGCTTGGAAGAGCGCATCAACCTCGGCGAATTTACGCTCCACCGAACGCGGCAATAATCGCAGACAGCGCAATCAGATAAGCCCGGCGAATTTGAGCGCAAGCTCCCCGATCAACACCACGCCGAACCCAAGCAACAAAAGTCCGGCAAACTGATTGATGTGGCGCAACCGCGCTTCGGTAACGCGGTGCCGGAAGTGGCCGATAAGGTGAGAAAGCCCCACCCACCATGCAATGCTGCCAGCCATGACCGCGGCGACGATTGTCAGCGCATCGACGTAACCAGAAACCTCCACGAATGTCGAAATGCCACCGAATATGGCGAACAAACCGAGCACCGCGCCCGGATTGGTGATTGTGAGAAAGAACGTCTGCGGGATGTCCCAGACAAAGTCGCGCAAGGTCTCCGCCCGCTCAACGGACGCCTCAGGAACGAAGCGGGGGGTCGCGAAAAAGAGCTTCAGCCCAAAGGCCGTCAGCACCAAACCACCCAAAATCTGGATCGCCGTGCGATGATACTCGACGGCGCCGGAGATCGCACCAACGCCGAGGGCGGCGAACAAGGCAATAAGCCCATCGCCCAGCATCGCGCCAAGTCCGGCGGCGATGCCACCCCAAAACCCCCGCTCAAGCGCCCGCTGTATGCACAGCACGTTGACGGGCCCCACCGGAGCCGACACGAGGATTCCGACGAAAACCCCAACGGGAATAATCAGAGGATTGGGCAAAAATTGCATACCAATTCCCTTGCCGGCTGGCACGCGGGCCGCAAGGTGTTATGCGGCGTAGCGGTTACGCACATGGCACCATCTGCTGTGATGCAACCCCCAATTCGCCCGCCCCCTCGCACGCCGGGGTACGCTGATATCGTTCTTCGCCGAGCTACGTGTGAATCGCCTCTCTCTCTATTGGTACTGGCGGCCGTCTGCGTTGTCTATGCGCGCAATAGCCCTGCGTCGGCTTGATACGCCCCAAATCCAGGCTATCTGGCGAATGAGAGATACCAGTGCAGGCTAAGGCGATGCTAGGTGATGGAGAAGAAACTATCTGCGGGCTCGCTTGGCCGCCGCTGGCACAAGGCATACCTTACTCTATTGATGAACGGACCGTACACTGAAAGTCTGGTCAAAAGTACCAAGTCTTGCAGCTTGTGCCCCGGTAAACCGTAAACACATAATCCTGAGTGCCTGGGAGCGTCCGGCAACGTAATGTTCGCGCCTTGGCTCTTGACGATTGCGTGCGGGATTGAGGATTGCAAAATCATGTGGCGAGTAATGTTTATAGGTGTGGCGGCAGCGAGTGTGGCTTGGGTAACACCTGCCTCAGCGCAATGGTTTCAACAATGGGAAAACTTCGGGCGCCGCCCCTTCTGGGAACAAGCGCCACGGCAGGCTTACCGCGACCCATCCGATTTGGACGTCCGGCGTGGTCGCATGGCGCTTGGTGGCGCACGGCCCTACATCGATCCCGAAGCGCCTAATAAAGTCGCATTAGAGAACAACTACACACCCAACTCGATCATTATTGATACGGCAGCGCGCAAGCTCTATTTGATCCTGTCGGACAGCGAGGCTTACGAGTACCCAATCTCGGTCGGGCGCCAAGGCTTTTCGTGGACGGGAACCGAATTTATCAGCCGCATCGCCGAGTGGCCCGACTGGCACCCGCCCAAGGAAATGATTTCGCGCGATCGGCGGCTGCCCGACAAGATGACCGGTGGCTTGCGCAATCCCCTGGGCGCTCGCGCACTTTATTTAGGCAAATCGCTTTACCGAATTCATGGCACCAACGACGCCAACAGTATTGGCCGGGCTGCCTCGTCGGGCTGCTTTCGCATGATGAATGAGCATGTCGTGCATTTGGCAAGCCAGATTGTGGTGGGAACACCCGTGACGGTCGTGAAGCGCCTGCCGCCTCTTGAAGAGCGCGTCTCGCCGCCGCCGCCTCTACCGCAACGCAACGCAGACACAGCCGCGCAGCTCTAGCGTCCCTCAAAGAAGGCGACCGGCTCACCACGAGCCGGCTGCGCGATCTCGCCCTCCCACATGACTTTGGCGCCGCGCACAATCGTGCCAACAGGCCACCCCTTCACCCTGCTGCCGTGATAAGGCGTCCAGCCACATCGGCTTGCAATCTGTTCATTGGTGATCGTTTCCTCACGCTGCAAATCCACGATGGTGAGGTCGGCATCATAGCCACAAGCAATGCGTCCCTTGCCCCTGATGCCGAACAAACGCTGAGGTCCGTGGCTCGTTAGATCGACAAAACGCTCCAACGTCAGCCTACCCGCGTTGACGTGATCGAGCATGATAGGGACAAGCGTTTGCACACCCGTCATGCCAGAGTGCGAAGCAGGATAAGGGCATTCCTTTTCCTCGCGTGTGTGCGGAGCATGATCGGACCCCAGCACGTCAACAATGCCCGAAGCAACTCCGGCCCAAAGCGCCTGGCGATGGTGGTCGTCACGCACCGGAGGATTCATCTGCACATATGCGCCTAGTTCGCGGTAACAGTCGGGAGCAACGAGTGTCAGATGGTTTGGCGTCACCTCCACGCTCGCCCAGCCTTTGTGCGTTTCCAGGAACGCCATCTCTGCCGCAGTTGAAATATGCAGCACGTGAATGCGCCTTTTGTATTTTTCGGCCAAGCGCACCAGCCGCGTCGTGGCGATTAGGGCGGCTTTCTCATCGCGCCACTCAGGATGCGAAGATGGATCGCCCACACGCCGCAGGCCCATGCGCTCCTTTAGCCGGGCCTCGTCCTCGGCATGAAACGCTGCACGGCGGCTAATCTTTGCGATGATGCGATCAAGGGATGCTTCGTCGTCGACAAGCAGATCGCCGGTCGAGGAACCGATGAAGACCTTGATACCCGCTGAACCTTCTAGCCGCTCAAGATCGGGAATTTCGTCGACGTTCTCGCGCGTGCCGCCGACATAAAAAGCAAAGTCGCAAAACATGCGCTGGCGCGCGCGCGATACTTTATCAGCAAGCGTTTGCGCACTCGTGGTCAGCGGCTTGGTGTTGGGCATCTCGAACACCGCGGTCACGCCACCCAGCACGGCCGCGCGGCTGCCGGTCTCCAAGTCCTCCTTGTACTCAAGCCCCGGTTCGCGAAAATGGACTTGGGTGTCGATCACGCCAGGGAGGATGTGAAGGCCCCTTGCATCGATGACCTCGTCACCCCGTTCAGTGCCGATTGAACCAATAGCGGCAATGCGCCCAGCGCGGATCCCGATGTCGCGCACGCCCGTCCCATCTTGGTTGACGAGGGTTCCACCCTTTAAGACCAGTTCGTAAGTCCCCGACATTGCGCCTCCGCCGCTTGCCACCGGCTTTCCGCCCGCATACGTAAAACAGACGCCGGTTGCAACCGGAACGGGGTGACCATGACTGATACCAGAATTGCGCTCTTGCCTGACCGTGGCGTCGTCACGGTCATGGGCGAAGATGCCGAAAAGCTGCTCCAGGGCGTTATCACCAACGATATGGCGCTCTTAGGCGCGCAACCGGCGATCCATGCCGGGCTGCTGACACCTCAGGGCAAGATTTTATTCGATTTCTTCGTGGTGAAGGCGCATGGCGGTTTTTGCCTCGAAACAGCTAGGGACAAGACGGCAGCGCTCTCCGAACGGCTCAGCCTCTACAAGCTGCGCGTGAAGGCCGAGATTGAAGATGCATCGGCCGATTATACGGTAGCCGCGCTCTGGGGCGGGCCGTACGAATTGCGCCACGGTGGCAAGCCGCCGCTTTGGTTCGCCGATCCGCGCCTACCCGACATGGGCTTTCGCGAGCTGGTCACCATGCGCACCGACTGGGCCCTTGGCGGCGAAGACGCCAACACCGCGACGCAGGATGACTACCACGCGCACCGCATTGCGCTCGGCGTGCCGGAAGGCGGCAAAGACTACTTGTTTGGCGACACGTTCCCGCACGAGGCGCTCTTCGACCAATTGCACGGCGTATCCTTCCAGAAGGGTTGCTACGTCGGCCAGGAGGTCGTCTCGCGCATGGCAAACCGCGGCACGGCACGCCGGCGGGTGGTTCCCATTGTTGGCGAGTCGACTCTGCCGGCATCGGGGACCGATATCGTTGCGGGCGGTGTGACGATCGGCACCCTCGGCTCGACGTCCACAACACGCGGGCTAGCCTTGTTGCGACTTGACCGCGCCGCCGAAATGAGCGGACGGGGCGCGGGTCTGTTTGCGGGCGAGGTGCCCGTGCGTATTGAGTTGCCGAAATGGGCGCACTTCGGTCCAAGTGCGAAAGATTCCAACGCTTCTGCATGAGCACGGCACACATGAGCTCTACGCATCGACAATCCCTGAAGCGCTGCCCTTGGCTTGGCATCGCGGATGCAGAGTATCAGCGCTATCACGATGAGGAATGGGGCGTTCCCTTAACCGATGACCGCGCGTTATTCGAAAAACTCGTACTGGAAGGATTCCAGGCGGGGCTATCCTGGTTGACGATTCTCAAAAAGCGCCCGAACTTCCGCCGCGCCTTTGCCGGTTTTGCACCAGAGCGGGTGGCGCACTTTGGGGCTAAAGACGTTGCTCGCCTAATGAAGGACGAAGGCATCGTGCGCAACCGCGCAAAGATCGAGGCAACAATAAGCAATGCAAAAGCCTATGCGCGGCTTGCCGAGCGCACGTCACTTAGCGAATTTTTGTGGGGCTTTCTTGGAACGGGTCCGGTTCAAAACCAATACGAGGTGATGGCCGACATCCCTGCCCAAACGGATCTATCGCGGCGCATGTCGAAAGCGTTGAAGGCGGAAGGCTTCCGATTCGTTGGACCGACGACACTTTACGCATTCATGCAGTCGGCCGGCATGGTGAACGACCACCTCGTCGATTGTCATCGCCACGCGCCGTGCGCCAAGCTGCAGCGGGCTCGCGCAATGCACTGAGGCCCACATGAAGAAGACAATGACACCGACCGACGCCCCACCCAAGCGTGCCTGGCAACGCATGCTGTCTGGCCGCCGCCTCGACCTTCTCAACCCCTCGCCAAATGACATCGAAATCGAGGATATCGCACACGGGCTCGCGCGCGTTGCACGCTGGAACGGCCAGACGCTTGGCAAACATGCCTTCTCAGTGGCGCAGCACGCGCTGGTGGTTGAGGAGATTGCAAGTGGGCGCAACCCGCATTGGCCGCCCTCCTGGCGCCTGGCGGCGTTGCTGCACGACGCGTCGGAATATGTCGTCGGTGATCTTATAAGTCCGTTCAAGAATGCCATCGGGCTCAACTACAAAGCATTTGAGTTGAGGCTGCTTGCGGCAATTCACGTGCGATTCGGACTTCCCAAAGAGCTGCCGCAAGCAATTCAAACCGAAATCAAAGCCTGCGATCGAATCGCCGCCTTCTATGAAGCAACGCGGCTTGCCGGGTTCGCCGAGCACGAAGGCATAATTTTTTTTGGGCAACCAGAAGGCCTGCAAAGCGAATTAATGAACGCCCTTCAGAACCTTATGCCGATTCAGGCAGAAGCCGCACAGCAGCGGTTTTTGGCTAGATTTCGCGCTCTGATGGATGACAGCGCAACCCCGCCTGGGGCATGATAAGTTCAACCAAAGCATAACGCTAGGCGGCGTGGCTGATCCGAAAACCGCCATGATCGGCATTTAACGCATTGCGGATTGGGGGGCTCCAAGAAAATTGGAGCACAGATATGAACTCGCCTACCGAGCTCAGGCGTTCGGCTGTCTCAGCCGACCGTATCGTCGCGCTAGCACCGCGCGGCGAGCCGGCATCTGTAGAAATTGGACTAAACGCTGCCATCGTCGCGGTAGCGGACAACGAACCTGTCGCCCTTGTCATTAGGGGCGAACCGGACGTGGCGGGAGCCACGGACGGACTTCCATTCGGCCCGTTCTCGCCACGCGAGCACCGCACGTTCGAAATGGGCCTGAGGGATTGGGTCCGCGCCCAAACCGGTGTGGAACTCGGCTATGCCGAGCAACTCTATACGTTTGGAGATCGGGGTCGTAGTGCAGATCCCGGCGATGCTGGACCGCATGTTGTTTCAATTGGATACCTCGCGCTAACCGAAGCGAAATCCTCGCTGGAGCTTGCGCGCGGCTCCTGGAACAGCTGGTATCATTACTTCCCGTGGGAAGATTGGCGTAAAGGCCGTCCTGCCATCCTGGATACCGTTATCGAACCGCGGTTGTGCGACTGGGCGTCACGTCCAGCGACTCACGTATCATCGAAGCAACCTATTAGCCGGCAAGAGCGCGTGCGCATTTGCTTTGGCTTTGATGGTGCGAGCTGGGATGAGGAAAAGGTTCTGGAGCGCTTCGAACTTCTCTACGAGGCGGGACTTGTCGACGAGTCTGCCCGCGATGGACGTGAAGCAGCGAAGACTTGGCAAGAGCGTCCGCGGTTGGGAACGCCAATGCGTTTCGATCACCGGCGCATTCTAGCTACGGCCATTGGACGTGTGCGCGCCAAGATTAAATACCGGCCCGTGATCTTTGAACTCATGCCAAGCGAATTCACGCTTTATGAGTTGCAAAGAACCGTGGAAGCTATCCTTGGCCCGCATCTACACAAGCAAAATTTCCGCCGCCTCGTCGAAGGTGCCGGGCTTGTGGAGCCAACAGGTGAGGTTCGGATGAGAACCGGCGGCCGTCCAGCAAAACTCTTCCGCTTTAGACGTGAAGTTTTGTTGGAGCGTCCTGCGCCTGGCGTGCGGGTGAAACCCGGTAAGAGTTGATGCGTCCGCTTTAGGGTTTCGACTTAGACACGCGGAAGGTTTGCAGCTTGCGCACAATCGCCTCTGGCCTCTTTGCGCCAGATAACGTATGCTTGATCCCACTTTAGAATACTCATTCTGAGCATTATATAGAGGGTAACCGGCTTCGGCCGGTTCGTTTCACGGCCCCAATATACTCAGATTGAGTATATGATGCAAGTAGGAGCGCGTAATGAACTTTGTGGAGGCCCGCACAAGCGAGGTAATCAGCCGGCCCAACGTGCCCGGCGGGCGGCTGCCTGAGGTTGAGCTGCCAGCATTCACGCCCGAACTCGCGGCGGAGTTGGCACCTCTTTATGCGCGTGTGAAACACGTCGTCACGCCCATGGAGTGGCCGCACTATGCCCCGCTGATCAAGACGATCAACGACCTCAAGAAACAGCGCAACGCCGTCATCCTGGCGCACAACTATATGACGCCGGAGATCTTCCACTGCGTTGGTGATTTCCGCGGAGACTCGCTTCAGCTCGCCCAGGAGGCGGCACGGACCGACGCCGAGGTCATTGTGCAGGCCGGCGTGCACTTTATGGCGGAGACCTCCAAACTTCTCAGCCCCGATAAGACCGTGCTGATCCCCGACCTGGAGGCAGGCTGCTCATTGGCGGCCTCCATTACACCGGAGGACGTGCGCATGCTGCGGCAAGCCTATCCTGGCGTGCCCATCGTCACGTACGTCAACACCTCAGCGGCCGTGAAGGCCGAATGCGATATCTGCTGCACGTCGTCCAACGCGGTAAAGGTGGTCGAGAGCCTCGGCGCACCACGTGTACTCCTGATCCCGGACGAATACCTGTCGAAGTACGTGCAAACCAAAACGGACGTTGAGATCATCGCCTGGAAGGGGCACTGCGAAGTGCACGAGCGCTTCACGGCGAAGGACATCGAAGAAATCCGTGCGGCCGATCCTGGCACTAAGATCATTGCACACCCTGAGTGCCCGCCTGACGTCTTGAATGTCGCCGACTTTACCGGCTCAACGTCGGCGATGATCAATTGGGTGAAGACCAATCATCCGCGCAAGGTGGCGCTGATCACGGAGTGCTCAATGGCTTCGAACGTGGCTGTCGAGACCCCGGATGTGGAGTTTGTCCGCCCGTGCAATTTGTGCCCGTACATGAAGCGCATTAGCTTGGAGAACATTTACGAGTCCCTGCGCGACATGCGTTACGAGGTGACGATCAACCCGGCAGTGGCCGAAAAAGCGCGGCGCGCAGTTGAGCGCATGATGAACCTGACGAACTGACACGCTGAAGCTGGCCGCCCGTTCTCCCAAAGTGATGCTTATGGCTTCCAAGGCCGACAGACTGCGCCGATCGACATTCCAGCCCGCTCGTGAAAACAAGCTTGGCGACCGTGGCGATGTGGTGATCGTCGGTGCGGGACTAGCCGGCCTCTTTACCGCACTGAAATTGGCGCCAATGCACGTCACCGTTCTGGCGGCCACCCCACTGAGTGAAGGAACCTCGTCTGCTTGGGCGCAGGGCGGCATTGCTGCGGCGGTGGGTGCAGACGACAGCCCATCACTGCATGCCGCGGACACGATCGCAGCCGGGGCTGGTCTTGTCGACGCGGATGTTGCGCAGTTTGTCGCAGCCGAAGGCCCAGCACGCATTGCTGATCTTCTAGACTTCGGCGTCCCCTTCGATCGCGACGCCCAAGGCCATCTCATGCTTGGAAAGGAGGGCGCCCACTCCAGACGGCGCATCTTGCGTGTGCTAGGCGACCGTACTGGCGCTGCCATGATGCAGACCTTGATCGCTGCGGTTAAGCAAACGCCGTCCATACGCGTGCTCGAAGGTTACGAAGCCGATGATCTCATCGTCTGCGATGGCCGGGTGGAAGGTGTCCGGCTGATTCGCCCTGACAAGTACGGCAACGGCAATTATGAGTTCGTCCCCGCGTGCGCAGTGGTGCTAGCGACCGGCGGCGCCGGTGGCCTTTTTTCGGTGACGACAAATCCGGCTTATGCGCGTGGCGAATCCATTGCGATGGCCGCGCGTGCAGGCGCTGTTATTAGCGACACCGAATTTGTCCAGTTCCACCCGACCGCACTTGACGTTGGTGCTTCTCCTGCTCCGCTTGCCACCGAGGCACTGCGTGGCGAAGGTTCAATCCTCGTCAATGCCAAGGGCGAGCGTTTCATGAAGCAACTAGATGACCGCGCCGAACTAAGCCCGCGCGACATCGTGGCCCGCGGTGTTTATGCCGAGCTTGCCGCCGGGCGCGGCGCCTATCTTGATTGCCGCGCGTCCATCGGCGCTCGTTTTCCCAAGTTCTTCCCGACCGTCTTTGCACACTGCCAGGCCGCCGGCATCAATCCTGCAACCGAACTCATTCCCGTGGCACCCGCCGCGCATTACCATATGGGCGGGGTCGCCACAGACGCGCACGGACATACAAACATACCGGGGCTATGGGCGGTCGGCGAAGTGGCGGCAACCGGCCTGCATGGCGGCAATAGGCTCGCCTCAAACTCATTGCTGGAAGCTGTCGTTTTTGGCGCGCGCATAGCGGTTAGCATTCGCAATCTCGACCGCATCATGCGCCGTGCGCCGATGGTGGAGCCGAAACGCATCGTTGCGTCCCGTTCAAGTGCGCCCGGAAACCAAGCCGCAGCACTCGCGCGCTTGCGCAATACAATGACACAACACGTGGGTGTCGTGCGCGACGCTGCCGGACTCACCAAAGCGAACGAGGTTCTCACGCGCATCGAAGATGAGGCTGGGGCAGACATTGTGCTTGCCAACTTGGCATTGGCGGCACGCTTCATTGTTACCGGGGCGCTGATGCGCGAGGAGAGCCGCGGCGCCCACAACCGCAGCGACTTTCCCGAGCCGAAACCGGCACTTGCGCAGCGTAGCTTCCTCACTCTTGGTAAATTCGGCGAGACCGAGCGGAAGTACGCGAAACCGGCGCCTACTGAGCGAAGGCACGCGGGAGCCGGCCAATGAGTGTGGCCGAGTTGGGTCTCAGACTTCCCCAAATGCTCGTTGAAAAGGCCGTTGCCGAGGCGCTGGCCGAAGACCTGGGCGAGGCTGGCGACATCACGAGCGTGGCAATTGTTGCGCCCAGCGCGAGAGCGTCCGGCGCGATCGCGGCACGCAAGCCCGGCATCGTTGCAGGCCTGCAAGTGGCCGAGGCGGCGTTTCGAACACTCGATGAGAACGTCGCTTTTGAAGTTCTCGTTAGGGATGGCGAGCGCGTCGAACCCGGCCAGCAGATCGCGCACGTTGCCGGGAACGCCCGCGCCCTTCTCACCGCAGAACGCGTTGCGCTGAACTTCCTTGGCCACATGAGCGGCATCGCCACTCTAACCGGGGCTTACGTCGAGAAGACTTCAGGCACACGCGCCAAGATCATTGACACGCGCAAGACAACACCAGGGCTCAGGGCATTAGAAAAACTGGCCGTGCGTGCTGGCGGCGGGACCAATCACCGCTTTGGCCTTTTCGATGCTATCCTCATAAAGGACAATCACATAATCGCCGCCGGCGGCATCGGTCCTGCGCTCAACAAAGCACGCGAACACGCAGGTCATATGGTCAAAGTCGAAATCGAGGTGGCAACCCTTGACGAGCTTAGAGAAGCGCTGGTCCACAAACCGGATGCAGTCCTACTCGATAATATGCCGGTCGCAACCCTTAAGGCAGCGGTGGCCGAGGTCGCCGGTCGCGCCATTACCGAGGCATCGGGCGGGGTAAATCTGGAGACGGTTCGCGCCATTGCGGAGACGGGCATCGATCTAATCTCCGTCGGGGCGTTGACGCATTCCGCACCCGTCCTCGATATCGGCCTCGACTTCAAGCCGGTCGGTTGAGGGTCTTAGTAGGAAAAAACGCTTGATTTCGCCATAGTGCTGCGCGAGGGGAATGGCGACGGTCCCGGTGGGGTGTGCCCATACCCGTGTCTTGCGAGAAGGAAAGGCGGCCATGAACATGACGGGCGGCATTGATTTGGTGGGATGGATCGCGATCTGGGGTGCGATCGCAATCGGGACCGCCGGGCTCGGCGGTATCCTGGCAGGCATCAAGAACCGCGATTATTCCTTCTGGATTGCGTGGTGCCTCATTTTGCCGCCGATGCTCATCTTCTTGGCGTTGCTACCCCGGCGCACAGGCGAACGCCCGCGCCGCCCGTCGCTCGATGAACAAGAGCGTCATTGGTAACGCGCGCCCTTTAAGAGAAATGCAATGCGCTAGTCCTCGACTTTAGCGGGCTTGCCTGCAATTGCGGCCTGCGCTGCAGCGAGCCGCGCGATTGGTACGCGGAAGGGCGAACAGGATACATAGTCGAGCCCGACCTCATCGAAGAATGCGATGGAGTCCGGGTCCCCGCCGTGTTCGCCACAGATGCCGATCTTAAGCCCTGGCTTTGCCTTGCGCCCGCGCTCCGTGCCAACGCGAACAAGCTCTCCGACACCCGCCACATCCAACGACACAAATGGATCGACAGTGAAGACGCCCTTCTCAGCATAGTTGGTGAGGATGGGAGCCGCGTCGTCGCGGCTGAGGCCGAGGCTTGTCTGCGTCAAATCATTGGTGCCGAAGGAAAAGAAGTCCGCACCAGACTCGCCTTGAGCAATCTCAGCAGACCGTAGGGCCGCACGCGGAAGTTCAATCATGGTTCCAATCAGATAGTCGAGCTTTTCCCCAGTCTCTTTCTCGACCTTCCTAGCCATGGAGGAGATTACGTCGCGCAGAATGTCAAACTCGCGGCGGTAAGCAACAAGCGGAATCATGATCTCCAGCCTGATAGGCTTGTCCGCTTTCTTGGCCGCGTTAATCGCCGCCTCGAATGCGGCGCGGGCCTGCATTTCGGTGATCTCGGGATAACGGATCGCAAGCCGGCAGCCGCGAAAACCCAGCATGGGGTTGAATTCTTTAAGCTCACTAATGCGTGCGTTTACCTTCTCCGCCGGCACGCCTAGATCGGCTGCAATCACGGCAATCTCTCGCTGGTGCTGAGGGAGGAATTCATGTAGCGGCGGATCAAGCAGCCGGATCGTCACGGGCAGCCCGGCCATGATTTCAAACAACCGCTCGAAATCTGCGCGCTGCATGGGAAGGATCTTGTCAAGTGCTGCCCGCCTTCCCGCCTGATCGTCCGTCAAGATCATCTCGCGCACGGCATTGATGCGCGCTTCCTCGAAGAACATATGCTCGGTTCTGCACAGCCCGATCCCTTCCGCCCCAAACTCGCGCGCCTGGCGCGCATCGCGCGGCGTATCGGCGTTTGCGCGCACAGCCATGCGCCGTTCCGCATCAGCCCAACTCATCAAGGTAGCGAAGGCGCCCGACAGCTCAGCCTGACGCATCTTCACGCGCCCGAGAAGAACCTGCCCCCTGCTGCCATCGATGGTGATCACGTCCCCCCTGTTGAGAAGGTGCTTGCCGGACCGCAGGGTCCCTGCCTCCTCGTCAATGCGCAACGTGCCCGCACCTGATACGCAGGGCCTTCCCATGCCGCGCGCCACCACGGCAGCGTGGCTTGTCATACCACCGCGCGCGGTGAGAATTGCAACCGCTGCATGCATACCGTGAATATCTTCCGGGCTTGTTTCAGGACGCACGAGAATCACGTCACGCCCTTTTGTTTTTTCGGTTTCGGCATCGTCAGCGGTAAACACGATTGCCCCTGCCGCCGCGCCGGGAGATGCTGGAAGCCCGGTTGCAACCACCTCTCTGCTTGCATCGGGATCGATGGTCGGGTGCAAGAGCTGATCGAGAGCGCCCGGCTCTACACGCATGACGGCTTCGCGCTTGGTGATCACCCCCTCCTCGGCAAAATCGACAGCGATTGCCAGCGAAGCCTCCGGCGTGCGCTTGCCTGCGCGCGTTTGCAAGATCCAAAGCCGGCCGTCCTCAATAGTGAACTCGACGTCCTGCATGTCGCGGTATCGCGCCTCGAGCTTTTCGAAGACCCCCCTTAGCTTCGTAAACACAACTGGCATCAGCTCTTCAAGAGAGAGGCTCTCGTCGTCGGCTTCGCGGCGTGCCCTTTCGGTGAGTGGTTGTGGGGTGCGAATGCCCGCCACGACATCTTCGCCCTGCGCGTTTAGTAGAAACTCACCATAGATTTCCTTTGCCCCAGTCGACGGGTTGCGCGTGAAGGCAACGCCGGTTGCCGAGGTATCGCCCAGGTTGCCAAACACCATCGCCTGCACGGTGACAGCGGTCCCCCAGTCATCAGGAATGCCGTGGATTCTGCGGTAGGTTTTCGCGCGCGGGTTCTCCCAAGAACCGAATACGGCCGAGATCGCACCATAAAGCTGCCCGCCGATGTCCTGTGGGAATGGCTTTCCAAGCTCACGTTCAATTGCCTTTTTGTATTCGCTGATGATGTCGCCCCAGTCTTCCTCGTTTAACTCCGTATCGCTGGAGAAGCCCGCAAGGTTCTTGAAGTTCTCCAAAATGTCCTCAAAGACACCGTGATCGACGCCCATGACCACGTCGGCATACATCTGAATAAACCGGCGATAACTGTCGTATGCAAAGCGCCGGTCGCCGGAACGCTTCGCAAGGCCCTCCACCGTTTCGTCGTTGAGGCCGAGATCGAGGATCGTGTCCATCATTCCGGGCATGGACACGCGCGCACCTGAACGTACTGACAGAAGCAGCGGCTTGTTGACGTCACCGAACGTCACGCCCGTCTCATCGCTGATAAGTTGCAACGCCGCGTCGACTTGAGCTTTCAGCTCTTCCGACAGCTTGCGCCCTTGCGCATAGTAGGTGTGGCATACGTCTGTCGTGATGGTGAAACCGGGCGGGACTGGCAGCCCAAGCCGCGCCATCTCGGCAAGATTGGCACCTTTTCCACCCAGGAGTTTGGCCAACCCCGCGCGACCATCGACATGTCCAGCGGCAAAGATATAGACCAACTTGGCCTCTTCGCTCCCAGACGTACGTGTCATGTCTTATTGCTCCGCTAAAGCGCTCGGTCTGTGGCGCTGTTACGACCCTCTACTGCGTGCACTCTGCCATATCAGTCCCAGAGCTGGCTCGAAAGTCGTCCGATTGTCTGAACGTGCCCAACGAATTGTCGTGCCTTGCCTCAAATCAGGAACCTAACTTTGACGCAGCCACAGGCTTCGCCCACTGTGTGCCCTCCAAATCGATGGAGCCGTAGTTTATGAGCGAACAGCTAAATCAAGTGCTGACGACTTTGGACGATTCGAATGACGCCGCGCTTGCCCGGCTGTTTGAGCTATTACGCATCGAAAGCATCTCGACTGATCCGGCCTATGCCGATAGCTGCCGCGCCGCCGCCGAATGGTGCGCCAACGAGCTGCGCGATATCGGGTTTGACGCTCGCGTTGTGCCAACAAGCGCCCACCCTATGGTCGTCGCCCATGACCGCCCCAAAGTGCCTGATGGAATGGGCCATGTGCTGTTCTACGGCCACTATGATGTTCAGCCACCCGATCCCTTGGACCTTTGGACCTCCCCGCCGTTCGATCCGCATGTCGCGACTGACCCGGTTAACGGGCAAGTGATCGTGGCGCGCGGCGCGGAGGACAACAAAGGCCAGCTCATGACATTCCTTGCCGCTGCGCGCGCGTGGAAGTCGGTTACCGGCGAGCTGCCGCTTGCCGTGTCGATTTTATTCGAAGGCGAAGAAGAGTGCGGCTCGGCTTCGCTTCCAGGATTTCTGGCCGAACATGGCGAGGACGTGCGCGCCGACCTCGTGCTCGTCTGCGACACAGGGCAGTGGGATCAGGACACGCCCGCAATTACCACCATGCTGCGGGGTCTGGCCGCAATTGAAATCGAAGTGACGGGTCCCTCACGTGATCTTCACTCCGGACTTTATGGCGGACCAGCCATGAACCCCATTCGCGCACTCGTACGCATACTGGGCCAGATGCATGACGAAAACGGCCGCGTCACTGTTCCAGGGTTTTACGACGGCGTCGAACTTCCCGCGCCCGAGCAAATTGAGCAGTGGAAGGATCTAGGACCGCGCGCACACGAATTTATAAAAGACGTGGGCTTGCACGCGCCTGCGGGCGAGGACGGCTACTCAGCTTTGGAACAGCTCTGGTCGCGGCCGACGCTGGAGTTCAACGGCGTGACCGGCGGCTACCAAGGTGCTGGCACCAAGACGGTGATCCCCTCCAAAGCGTCAGCAAAAATCACCTGCCGGTTGGTGGCGGGCCAGGACCCTGAAAAAATCCTCTCCAACGTCCAGCAGTTCGTCCGCGCGCGACTGCCGCAGGATTGCGGCATTACCTTCAGCGGCCTTGCGGGAAGCGCGGCTGTCGCGTTCGAAACCTCCACGGCGCCAATGCGCGCGGCGGCTGCCGGGCTCGAAGACGAGTGGGGGCGGCCGGCCATCATGATGGGCTGCGGCGCATCGATCCCCATCGTAACCTCCTTCAGGGATGCGCTTGGTATGGACAGTTTGCTCATCGGATTCGGCCTGGAAGACGATCGCATCCACAGCCCCAATGAAAAGTACAATATGAAGAGCTTCAAGAAGGGTGCACGAAGCTGGGCGCGCATCCTGGAAAAACTTGCGCAGGTTTCGCGCACCAAATCGACCTAAGGCTGGGAGATGGCCATGTTCACGCGGCGCGTCGCGTTTTCGTTGCTCGCGGTTGTGATAATTGCCCTTGGCATCGCTGCGCAGGCTCAACGAGCACCCTGGCCAAGCGAGTACTTTGACCCCAAACCGCGCCAGAATATTGCGGGCGAGTTCGACTACTACACACTGGTTCTTTCTTGGAGCCCAACGGAATGCATCACGTCTTCGAGCAGGTACAAGGATACTCAGTGCGCACGCCGTGATGGCAAGCGCTACGGCTTCCTCTTGCATGGTCTGTGGCCGCAATACGCAAAGGGGTACCCTGAGCGTTGCCCCGTTCGCAGGCGGCCCTTTGTGCCAGAGGTGGTGATCAATAGCGTTCGCGACGTGATGCCCCGCCGCGGCCTGGTCATCCACGAGTATAGAACGCACGGGACCTGCTCAGGCCTGAGGCCCGCCCCGTATTACCGCTTTGCCCGCCACCTTTTCAGACAGATCAAAATCCCAAAGCGCTACCGCAATCCGTTTGAGACGCAGTTTGTCTCGCCCGGCCAACTCAAGCGCGAATTGACCGCGCTTAATCCATGGCTGAAGCCCGACATGATCGCCGTCACCTGCACGCGCCACGCCAAGCAGCTCAAGGGCATGCGTATTTGCTTTACCAAAACGGGCCAACCGCGCTCATGCGGACGGAACGAGGCGCAGCGCAAGCTATGCCGCGCGAAAAAGATCCGTGTGCCGCCCGTGCGCTCCACGCACCGGGAAAAGGCCGGCGCAGGCAAGAAAGCGCATGAGGGCAAAGAGCCCCTACCGCAGCCACGTGTCCTTGAGTTTCAGGACAGCCAATAAGACGCTCTATGGGATGGAGCGCGAAAATAATAACGCGCCGATCAAAGCAGTCACCACCACTGACCCAAGCCCGGATTTGCTGGTGAACCTCGCCCC